>NZ_JAKDJU010000057.1 GCF_030453725.1 Brevibacterium picturae | reverse complement strand
AATTCAACAGCCGTTGGCTCCGTGTTCGTTGCAGGCGACATTGTCCCTTCGAGAGGCTGGAGCGTGGGCGAGTTTTCAGAGGGCCGTGTGTTTCTCGAGTGAGGATATTGTGCGCGGACCTACCGCTCAACACAATGCCCATTGCTCTATAGAGCAGACTTCAGGAGAATCAGAACCGATGAAACTTGCACGAGCATTAGCGGTGACAGCTCTTTCCGCAGGCCTCCTCGCCGGCGGTGCCTCTGCGGCGACCGCAGTGCCTGCGGAGACCCTTCCTCCTACGAGCAAGGCCCCTGATGGCGGCGAAGTCACCAGCACCCAGGACACCAGCCAGCTCTCGCAGGAGAAGATCGACAATGCTCGCACCATCATCGCCGTCGGCAAAGGCTCTGATCTCTCGGCACAGGCTCAGAAGATCGCAGTCATGACCGCGCTGCAGGAATCGAGTCTGCGGAATCTCGACAGCGGCGACAAGGACTCCGCCGGACTGTTCCAACAGCGGCCGTCATACGGTTGGGGGACCCACGGGCAGATCACCGATGCGGTGTACGCCTCGAAGTCCTTCTACGGAGTCAATCCTGAGTGCCCGAACCCGGGGCTGCTCCAGATCGCGGGCTGGGAGACGATGGATCCCGGCGCCGCGGCCCAGGCGGTCCAAGGCTCAGGACATCCCGACGCCTATGACAAGTGGGAGACGCTTGCTGAGGAGCTTGTCGACGAGAACCAGGACGTCGCGCCCATCGATTGACGCACCTACCCTGGTTCGACCACTGCCGTCTCGACCACTGCCGTCTCGACCGCTGACGTCCCGTCCACTGCCGTCCCGACAACCGCTAGGGGCACGTGCTCAGGTAGCGCATAAATGCTCTACGTGGGCATCTACGCCCAGCGGTTGCGGAACTGTTCAGTGCGCTGGGGTACGGCGCGGCGTCACCTGCACCGCGCTGTCACCCCAGCGCGCCAGCGGCCAGCCGTCGCACCACTTCGGTGAGGTGGTGAAGGCCGGACACGAGGTCCTCGTCCTTCGTGAATTCCTGCAGGCTGTGGGAGACCCCGCCGACGCTGGGGACGAAGAGCATCACCGTGGGCACGGTGTCCTTCATGTTCGTCGAGTCGTGGCCGGCCACGGTCATCACCCGCGCCGAGGTGAGTCCCAGGTCCTCGGCCGCTGACCGTGCCAGCTCGACCCCGTCCTCGGAGTACGGGTTCTGCTCCCAGCTGTGTTCGGCGACGACCTCGATGTCGACGCCGACCTCCTCGCGGACCTTCGCGACCGTGGACATGAGGGATTCATGGGCGGCGGCGATCACCTCGGCGCTGGGGGAGCGCAGGTCGAGCAGCAGGCCGACCTCGCTCGCGACGACGACGGGGGAGTTGGGGTAGACGTTGAGTTCACCGCACGCGGTGTGCAGCGCCCCGGGCTCGAATTCGTCGACGAGTTCACGAGCGGCGACCACGAGCCGGGCGGCACCCAGCAGTGCATCGCGACGATCACTCATCAGCGTCGAACCACTGTGGGCCTGCTCGCCGGTGACGCGGAATTCGTACTTATGCGCGGCCCACGTGGCGTTGACCAGGCCGATCGTGACCCCGTCCTCCTCCATGCTGCGGCCCTGCTGGACGTGGATCTCGGCATAGGCGGCGACCTCCGGCGCGGTGAAGTCCCCGCGTTCGCCGATCGCATCGAGCGCCTCGGCGACGGTGACACCCTGCGGGTCGGTCGTGGCCAGTGCCGCCTCGAGCTCGGCCTTGCCGGTGAAGACGTTGCTGCCCATCATCGAGGGTTTGAAGCGCGAGCCCTCTTCGTTGAACCAGTTGATGACGGCGAGGTTGTACTTCGCCCTCGTAGGGTCGGCACGCAGATCATCGGCGACGGCGAAGCAGGCGTGGGCCGAGGACATGACACCGTAGGCACCATCGAAGCGTCCGGCGGTCGGTTGCGAATCCATGTGCGATCCGGTCAGCACGTAGGGGGCGCCGGGAACGAGTTCGAGCAACCCGAACTGATTGCCGATGGCATCCCGGTGAACCGTGAAGCCGTGCTTCTCGAGCAGCTCGGCGAACCATCTGCGCTGCTGGCCATCGGCCGCGCTCGCCGCCTGCCTGTCGACGCCGTTCGTGCCCTCGACGGCTCCGAAGCGCGAATGCACGGACCAGTCGGCGAGGAATTCGTCGTCGCGGTCGGTCTGGGTGCTCGCATCAACGGGTGCAGTGGCATTGGTGTTCGACGAAGAGGGGGTCTCGGTCATGTGGCGTCCTTCCGGAGACGATGGGGGTAGGGGTGCGGCGCCGGTTTCTTCGGTGTCGTTGAGTGGAGCTGTGTCAGACCGCGATCTCGTCGGCGGCCGGTGGCATGAGATCGGAGTCGATGAGGACGTGGACGAGTGCCGGGCCGTCCGCGGCCAGAGCGCGGTCGAGGGCGGCCTCGAAGTCCTCGGTCCGCTCGACCCGTTCGCCGTGCCCGCCGAATGAAGACATCCACACTGCGAAGTCGGGGTTGACCATGCGGGTGCCCGAGGGTCGGCCCGGATAGTGGTTGACCTGGTGTTGGACGATGGTGCCGTACACGCCGTTGTCGACGACGATGACCAGCGGCTTCGCCCCGTGAGCGAAGGCCGTGGCCAGCTCCTGGCCGTTCATGAGGAAGTCGCCGTCGCCGCAGATCGCCACCGCGCGACGCTCCGGGAAGACGAGTGAGGCCGCGACCGCACCGGGCACGGCAAGGCCCATGGCACCATTGCGGGCGCCGACGAGGCTCGCCGGCTGAAGATGTCTGATGAACCGGTGTCCCCAGATCGTGGCATTGCCGGCTCCGTATGCCAGAACCGCAGAGCCGCCGAGGCGGTCGTCGAGGATCCCGAACGCCACCCCGAGATCGACGCCGGTGCGGGAGAGGGCCCCGGCCACCTCGGCGTCGGGTCGGTGCTGGGCAACCTGGGACTGCACGGCCGAGCGGGAGGTCATCCACCCATCGCCGCGTCCACCGCGCAGTGTCGCGGCATCAACTGAGGCAGACGTCGAGTGAGCCGCCGAGGTCAGCGCCGTGACGAAGCTGCGTGGGGAGGCCAGGATCTGCTGGTCGATGCGCCCCGCGTGCTGGGTCGCCTCCGGGTCGAGACCGACGACGACGGTCTGGGCGTCGAAGCCGCGCGTGTAGCCGTCGCTGGCCACATCGGATCGGGTGGCGCCGACGAACACGAGGAGGTCGGAGTCGCCGTATCCGGCGGCGACCGCCTCGGCGCGGCCGTATCCCAGCCAGCCGGCCCAGGCGGGTCCGGTGTGGGGCACGGCGTCGTAGGCGCGCCAGTCGCAGAAGATCGGGATCCCCGCCGAGGCGGCCAGGTCGAGCAGCGCCCGACCGTGGCCCTCGTGCCAGCCGTCGCCCCCGAGGACGAAGGCCGGTTTCACTGCGGCTCCGATGCGCGTTGTCAGCGACTCGAGATCAGCTGCCGAGGGCTGGGGCTCGGCGATCGGTGCAGGCCGCGTGTCCGGTGTCTCGGTCATGCGGACGAGAACGTCCTCGGGCAAGCCCACGACGACGGGGCCGGGGCGACCGGAGGCTGCGATCCGCAGGGCCTCGGCGGTGAGGTCACCGGCACGGTGCTCGTCGTCGACGATGATGACCTTCTTCGCCGTGGAGGAGAACCATTCGGGCAGACTGAACTCCTGGAACGATTCCCGGGCACGGTCGGCAATCGGCACGAGTCCGACGAAGAGGACGAGGGCGGTAGCATCCTGGTAGGCGGTGTGCACGGAGATCATCGCGTTCGCGGCACCCGGACCGCGGGTGACCATGGCGATTCCGGGCCTGCCGGTCAGGCGCGACTCGGACAGAGCCATGAACCCGGCCCCACCCTCCTGACGAGCGACGATGGTCTCGATCGAGGTGTCGAAGAGACCGTCGAGGACGTCGAGATAGCTCTCGCCGGGCACGGCATAGACTCGCTCGATTCCGGCGTTCTCGAGGGTGCTGACGATGAGGTGGCCGGCCGAGCGGGACATGCGCGTGGGTCCTTCCGTGACGATGGGTGTAGGTGGTGAGGCTGGCGTTCAGCGCAGATCCGGCGGTGTCGGTGCCGCCGGCTCGAGGCTCAGTGCTTGAAGCCGGGCAGGTCGACGCTCAGACGTGGCGCGATCGCGCCGGCGAAGGCCGTGAACAGGGACAGGAAGGCGAGCATCGCAGCGGCCGGCCACCAGTGGTCGCCTGCCGAGGCGACGAACCCGGTGGCCAGCAGCGGGATGAATCCCGACAGCATGCCGGCAACGTTCTGCGACATGGCCACGCCCGTGTAACGGGTGCTGGCCGGGAACAGTCCGGTCATCACGGTTCCCGATGCGGCGTAGGGCAGAGACAGCGTGCCGACCGCCAGGGTCATGGCGATGACGATGAGCACGGGCTGACCGGAGGTGAACAAGAGGAAGGCCGGAACCGAGACCACCGCCGAGGCGATTCCACCCCACAGGATGACCTTGCTGGCCCCGTACTTGCCACCGAGGAATCCTCCCCAGATGAGGATGAAGATCTCGGCGAAGGCCGCAACCATGCTGCCCAGCAGCATGAGTGAGTCGTCGTATCCGAGGATGTTGACGCCGTACCAGACGCAGAACGCGGTGACGAGGTAGAATCCGCCGACGCCGAGGAGGGCTGCGGCCATGCCGACGATGATCTGCTTCCAGCTGTCGCGGAAGGTAGTGCTGATCGGACTCTTCTCGAGTTCATCGGACTCCTCGAGCTGACGGAACACCGGCGATTCCTCGAGGCGGCTGCGGATGTAGACGGCGACGAGGAGGAGTGGGATGGCGATGAGGAACGGGATGCGCCAACCCCAGGAGTTGAAGCTGTCCTGCGACAGCAGCAGGGTCATGACGAAGAAGCCGCCCGAGGACAGGATGGTGCCGATGGGCGAGCCGATCTGTGGAATCGCGGCATAACGTGCGCGCAGGTGAAGTGGGGCGTTCTCGACGACGAGAGTCATGGCGCCCGACCACTCTCCACCGACGAACAGGCCCTGCAGAATGCGCAGGAGCACGAGCAGTGCGGGTGCTGCGAAGCCGATCGCCTGGTAGGTCGGGAGCGCGCCGATGAGACCGGTGACGACGCCGATGCCGACGATCGTGACCATGAGGACCCGGCGGCGGCCGACCTTATCGCCGATGCGGCCGAAGATGAGTCCGCCGATGGGCCGAGCGGCGAGTCCGACGCCGAAGGTCGCGAAGGATGCCAGTGCCGCGGCAGTGGCGTTCTCGCTGGTGAAGTACTGGACGTTGAAGATCAGCGCCGCGGCAGCGCTGAAGAGGAAGAAGTCGTACCACTCGAGCGCCGTGCCGAGCAGAGCGCCGAGCGCCACCTTGTTGGCGTCCTTGACGCTGAGTTCTTTGGTTGCAGTGTATTCGGACGCCGCTGTGGGGTCGTTGGTGCTCATGTTTCTCTCCATCGAGTGCAGGGCTGGATGTGTGGGGCAATCTGCCGACGATAGAACGTCGTGCCGTCGGCTGGGCAGACAACCTGTCACTTAAAACACTACAGAGTGAGATCGCACGATTTCGAGTATCTTTCGCCCCGGATTCTCCGTCATCAGTTGTGCATCTGCACAGTGTTCTGCGCCTAGTCTGGATCCATGTCGCCAATACACGAGAGACAGCTCAAGGATCAGCCGCTGCCGGGGGATCGTCGGCGTTGGATCGAACTCCTCGACGCCCTCGACCTCGACCAGCTCACCGATCGATTCCTGTCCCTAGTTGTCACGGTCCCCGGCTACGATCCCGCTCCGATTCCCATCTCCGAGCTGAAGCGGACTGGACTCATCTCGTTCCAGTCGCTCGTCGAGGGTCTGCGCGCCGGTGGCTTCGACGGCCGCGTCGCGGTGTCCACGGAGGTCGGTGTCTCCCGAGCCCGCGCAGGTATCCCACTCGAGGCGCTGATGACAGCGATCCGGCACGACTTCAACGTCCTGTGGGAGGCTCTGACCAGGGTCGCGACGCAGGACGACGCGGAACTCGTCATCCGGCACACCGGAATCGTGCTCTCCACCGTCGACGAATACGTCTCCCAGGTCCAGCAGGCCTACACAGCGGAGCAGCAGCGGATGCGGGAGGAGGAGTCCTCGGTCAGGCAGGGCCTCATTGCGGGGCTGTTCGACGAGCTCAACCCGACGGACGAACGCCTGTCCACGATCGCCTCGGCGTTGGGGCTCGATCCGCACGATCCGCTGCTCGTCGTGGCCGCACGCGGCGAGGACACCTCGGCGCTGCGGGTTCTCGTGTCCGACCATGAGCGCGCGGGCGGGACCATGTTCACCCACCACCTCGGCGATGCCCTCATCGCCTTCACTCGGTCATCGGAGCTCTCTGGTTCACGGCTGGAGACGATCGAACGGCGCCTCGCCGAGGTGCGAGTGGGTCTGGTCAATGCTGCCGGAATCGGGTCCCTGCGCAGGTCGGCGCTGACAGCCCGGGATCTGGCGCAGGTGCTCACCGTCGACGAGGTGGGGGCGATGACCTGGGAACGAGGGTGGGCCCGGTTGGCGGCTCAGGCCCTCAACGCGGCGGGGAACTCGATCGTCACCGACGTCGAACGGGCGCTCGCCGTCTGCGGGGCGGCCGAACGCGAGCGTCTTGTCGAGGCCGTGCACACCTACCTGCGCTCGGGCAGTATCGGGGCGAGTGCTGCCGAACTGTTCTGTCACCGCAATACCGTGGCCAACCGTCTGCGTCGGTTCGCCGACCTGACCGGGGTGGACCCGATGATTCCCGCCGAGGCGGCCCGGCTGGTCGTCGGCTGGGCGTGAATTCGGGTGGCCGATTTGCGGCGAGTTGCCGATTTGCACCCGCTGGCCGGTTCGTGGCCGGTTTGGACCCGCTGGCCGGAAGTGCCTGCGTTGAGCATTTATGCGCAGCTTCTGCAGGTTCAGCTAGCGAGTGCCGACGTGCCCGGCTGGTCGTCGGGCGGCGCCCTCAGCCGAGGCGATCGCGGAGGATGCCGAGGAATTCGTCGGCGCGCTCGACCTGTCGGGCGAGTTTCTCCCGTCTGGAATCGGCATCGTCGAGCAGCGCCAGCAGCTTCCGTCGGGCCGCGTCCCTCTCTGCATCAGGGGAGTCGCCGTCCAGGATGTCCAGGTGGGCCAGCAGTTCCCCCATCTCGGCAGTCGAGTAACTGAGGGCCTTCATGCGGCGGATCGTCATCAGGCGGCGGAAGTCTTCGTCGGTGTACACGCGGAATCCGCCCTCGGTTCTGCCCGTGGCGGGGATGAGCCCGATGTCTTCGTAATGACGCAGGGTCCGTGAGGACAGGCCTGACTTCTCCGTCATCTCGCCGATGTGCATGCCGCGCACCCTTTCGTCGCCTCCGGTCTCGGTCCAGGCTCGATCCAGCATCGGTCCGGACTCATGAACTGGTTTGCACCAACTCTAACGCAACGTTAATGTTGACTCCGAACCCTGACGTGTCGTGAAGGTTCGAGATGGCACACGGCGCAGTCACATTTTTTCACCCCGCTTCCTTCCCGTAGGAGAGTCCTGTGTCCACCACCTTGCCCCCAGACAGTGCACAGCATTCTCCGACCCCGGAGGAGCGCCAAAGTGTGCTCCGGACGCTGAAGCGACCCGGCTGGCTCAAGACGGAGATCCTCGGCGGACTCGTCGTCGGACTGGCGCTCATTCCTGAGGCGATCGCCTTCTCCGTCATCGCCGGGGTGGACCCGCGCGTCGGGCTCTTCGCGTCATTCACGATGGCCGTGACTGTGGCGTTCCTCGGCGGGCGGCCGGCAATGATCTCTGCTGCGACCGGTGCGGTCGCACTTGTCATCGCACCCTTGGTGGCCTCGCACGGGACCGACTACTTCATCGCAACCGTCATCCTGGCAGGCATCGTCCAAGTGATCCTGGCGCTGGTCGGGGTTGCTCGGCTCATGCGGTTCATCCCACGCCAAGTCATGGTCGGCTTCGTCAATGCCCTGGCCATCCTCATCTTCATGGCGCAGGTGCCCGAACTCATCGGCGTCCCGTGGCTGGTCTACCCGCTGTGTCTGCTCGGGTTGGTCATCGTCTTCGTTCTCCCGCGCTTCACCTCGATCGTGCCGGCACCGCTGGTGGCCATCATCGTTCTCACGGCCCTCGTCGTGGTCTTCGCGTGGGATGTGCCCGACGTGGGTGACAAGGGGCAGCTGCCCGAATCCTTGCCGACTCTCCTCATCCCGCAGGTGCCGCTGACGCTCGAGACGTTGAAGATCATCGCTCCCTACGCTGTGGCGATGGCTCTCGTCGGTCTGCTCGAATCCCTGATGACGGCCAAGCTCGTCGACGACGTCACCGACACCCGTTCGAACAAGACCCGCGAGTCCTGGGCGCAGGGCGCAGCCAACATCGTCACCGGGTTCTTCGGCGGGATGGGTGGCTGCGCGATGATCGGTCAGACCATGATCAACGTGCGCGCCTCGGGGGCCCGGACCCGGATCTCGACGTTCTGCGCCGGTGTCTTCCTGCTCATCCTCGTCGTTGTTCTCGGGGACATCGTCGCGCTCATCCCCATGGCCGCTTTGGTGGCCATCATGATGTTCGTCTCCTGGGCGACCTTCGACTGGCACTCCATCCGTCCCGGCACTCTCAAGAAGATGCCGAAGTCGGAGACGACTGTCATGCTGGTCACCGTCATCGCGACCGTATGGACGAACAATCTGGCGATCGGGGTGATTCTCGGCGTGCTCGTGGCAATGGTCGCGTTCGCCAATCGTGTGGCGCACTTCGTCAGCGTCAACCGTGAAATCGTGGACTCGGACGGGCATTCGAGCGCCCGCTACACCGTCGACGGCGAACTGTTCTTCGGCTCCTCCAACGACCTGTACACGATGTTCGACTACGCCGAGGATCCCGAGCACATCGTCATCGACATGCACCAGTCCCACCTGTGGGACGCCTCCACGGTCGCAGCACTGGACTCCGTGACCGACAAGTACGAGCACTATGGCAAGAACGTCGAAATCGTGGGACTCAACGATGCCAGCCGCAGAATGCGCGCCCGGCTCGGTGGTCAGGGCTCCTCGTAGTTCTTCGCAGCTCTGCGCGCCGACCTCCGGAAGGGGTCCGGTCCGCAACGAAGGCGTCAGCAATTCTGGATTATTAGTGTAAATCTAATGTAATCAATGATTGTTAGAACCCCTGAGCACACGGGAAGTTGCGTGCGCTCAGGAGTTATCGCATTTCCGCTCTGAGGTACTTTCATGCGATTGCCAAATAGCTCATGTGCTAGATCAGCAAAATCAGCCTACCTTGTATTCGAATTCTCTTGCAATGCTGATCTCGTTCCGTAAGACGATTTCGACTGGCAATTCATCAGGCCTCCGGCACGGAGACAACTTCCATTTCTTACTAAACAGTAGATAATCAATCTATCGGCTCCTGATTCCATTCGGAGTCGGGAACGCCGTTCACTTCCTCGTGGCCTTCGGGAATGTCGAACCGTTGAGCGGTCAGGTCGCGAGGCAGCAATGTGAATCCCTGCCAGTGCATCTCCATGGGCGACTGCTCTTCATCGCGAGGGACATGATGGAATCCGACCCCGACCCACGAGACCACATCATCGAGTTCCTCATCTGACCCATCGTCAACGAACTCGGGAACTCCACGGCCGCAGTCGCCTCGATTGTTCGTGGCATACATTTCGCATTCGTCGAAGTTTGTGAAGCCGACGTCATATCCCGCCTCTTCGTTGTGGGTATGGGCGTGCTCGACATCGTCGACGAACTCGAAGGAGTCGGATTTTCCGAGCTCGATCTGGTAGGAGATGGGGTGTCCGTCGTCGTTGAGGACATCCGGGTTGAGGACTCTCCACCATCGTCGATCCTTCCACTGTGCAAGCCTGGGATGGTCGAAGTTCGTGAGCTTTCCGCTCATGACGGCTGACTCCGCACCGGATGCTCCTGTCGGGGTGGCGTCGAACTGCTGTGCGCTCATTCCGCCTTCTCCACCGAGGCCCCAGCGGATTCTCCACACGGCGTTGTGTGAGTGATTCGCCGCATGCTCGTCGTCTCCGACGTCCCATCCATGATCCTCGTCGGTGTAGTCGGCTGGGGACAGATCACCGGTCGCCCCCAGCTGCACATCGATCGATCCATCCGAGCCGAATGTGTACTGAGAGACGTATTCGTACCAGCCCACTCGCGAAACCGTCGAGATTCGCAGGGCGTTCTTACGGTCGGAGGCGGGTGCTACCAGGTCGCTCGAATGGTAGGCGAGACCGGCATCGATGATTTCTGTGCACAGGACGTTCCGTGTCTCCGTATCGCCGTACTCACCGTCGCCGATATTCGGAATCTCGGTCGAATGCAGGTCTCCTGCGCAGGCATCGGGCTGGAGCGTCTTCATCTTTCGGCCGCCGAATCCTGCTGCCGTGATGTCGGAGGTCAGGCGTTCTCCGGTGTCGTACGGGACCTCCAGCTGGGACAGGGAGGCCGTGTCGATGATTCTTATCGGGTCTTTGCCCGGGGGCGTGATGAAGACCTCTGACAGGGAGAGACCGAAATCCGGATGGACTCCCCAGCACATCGTCCAGGTCGCCCCACTGGACAGCGTCCGCGATATCTTCTGCGCAGGTTCCTCACAGGTGCTGGCGGCGACGGCCGATGGATCCGCAGTCGTGTCCCCCGCCGAGGTGGCAGCTGAGGTGTCACCTCGAGTGCATGCCGAGACGAAGAGGACGAGGCAGAATCCTATTGCCGCGATCTCCAGCAGGCGCTTCTTCGTGTGGGCATGTCTTCTCAATGTTGCTCAGCTCGTCTTTCCCTGCGTGGTGTTCTGCGCACAGCCCTGCGTGGTGTTCTGTCCATAGAGAGGTGGTGGCGGCACATGATCTGTGTCGCCACCACCTGCGGCCTCATCTCAAGACGAGCGCTCACTCTCGCCTTGTCACAGGCGACCTATCCTGTGTCTGCGTCGACGCCGATCTATGGCAGCGTCATCGGTTGCGCAGCGATGGCGTCACCAGCCCATGTTCGGCAGAAAGCCGAAGAGGCCGGTCTTCGTTTCGTCACCGTGACGGTCCACTGGACCCTTCGGAGCGTCCTTCACTGATTCGCCACATGTGTCGGTGCGAACTCCGGCGTTGCCGAAGTTCATCCTTGCTTTGCCGTCTGCAACACCGAGGCTCAGCGCGGACACCTTCACTCCATTGACGGCCTTGGAGCCGTCCGCAGTCGTGCACTCAGTCGTCTCCTGGTGATTGATCTGCAGGGAGACGAGGTTGTCGGCGATGAGCTTGAGGAATGGGTCGAGCGCCGCGCGGATCGGAACCGTCATCATGTCGGTCTTGATCGTGGTGAACGCATCGTAGAGCAGACCCGATGGATCCGAGAGTGTGTCATAGACCGGGCCCATGACGGTTTCCATGGTCTTCATGACGCCGTCGATCGTTGTGCAGGACACAGCGCCCGTGGCGCCCGCGGACTCACACGAGTAGTTGCTCACCTCTCCCGTGAGATCCATGTCCCAGCTCGCGGTGGTCCCGTCGAGAGCGGTGATATCAACGTTGACGTTCGCGCTGCGGAGTGACTCGATTGCTGTGTCCACGGCGACGTCGATGACCTTCTCGATGGCATCGTGGATGCTGCTGGCGATGAACGGGTAGGTCTCATCATCGATCAGCTCGGTGTTCGGATCCTGATTGTTGATGCCCACGGGACGATCGATCACGCCGTCGTCGTTGCCGCCGATGCGGGCGACGTCGACCTCGACCGAGCCCTCACCGAGGTCGATGGTGGCAAGTCCGTCATCAGTGGTGATCGGCTCACGCAGGATCGCATCAAGCACATCGTCCTGGATGGTGCTTGTGACGGTGGTGTCGACCGTCATGCCTGGCAGTGCCTTTCCGAGGCCGAGTGCATCATTGACTGCGTCGGCCACCTCGTCCTCCATCTGACCAGCGGCATCGGACACGCCGTCGCCGGCATCTTCGATTGCTGGAGAGTGCAGCTCGAGCTTTGCGTCGCCGACGCGGTACTGGCCGTACTTGCCGACACCGTCCGGATCCTGGAACTCGCCGTCGACGGCTTCGACCCAGGACCCGCCGAGTCCGAAGTTCAGATCTGCCTGGTCGATGAGGCCCTTGGTGACATCAGATTTGCCGGTGGCCGCCACCAGAGACAGAAGGTCGACCTTTGCCGTACCGAATTCGCTGTCCTTCCCATCGAGCGTGAGCCCACCATCGGCACCGACGATTCCGGTGACGGCCTTGCCGTTCTTCGCATCTGTTGCGGTCGATTCGCTGTGGATCGCGCCAGCTTCCCCGAAGCTGAGGAACTCGTCGAGTGGGATCTCGTAGCCCGCACCGAAATCGATGACTTCGTCGCCGCCGATGGCGCCGTTGAAGGCTTCACGATTCGGACCCGGATCTGATTCGGACCCTGCCTTGGACTGGGCCAGCGAGACAAGTTCCTTCGAGTCGAGAGTCATGCCCGCGACATTGGCTCCAGCTGCTGTCGGCTCATCGTCGTAGGCATCAAGTCCCTGTGCCGATACGGCGGTAGAAGCCAGCAGAGTCCCTGCGACTCCGATGGCCATCCCCGGCAGGATTCGCCCGAGGATCATCTTTCGCTTTCGGTGATCACCTGAAAAGGTGCTGGAAAAACGCGCTTGGGCGTGATGAGACACGAAATGACCTCCAAAATACCGCTTGTGAAGTGGATCGCCCCCTCAGAAATCGGCATATTCACCAACGAGCGTGACCCACAGGTCATCCTGCCGAAACGTACAGTTCGTGTCCAGGCTTTCGGAGATCCTTTTGAAAGACTGACAGAGACAACAAGATGTATTGTTATGTGACACAACTGCTCGATGACGTTGATCTGAAGTGTTCATTCAGGCGAAATACTGACACGGGAACAAATCCGCATGTGAAGATTCAGCAGGTCTTCTGTCATTGTTTCTGAATGAGACGGCCGATATGGAACATGTGTGCACATTGCGATTGAAAATTGTACGATCTGTAGGCGTCGTTCGACTGTGAGTTTGGGGATGAGGTACGAGGGTGCACCTTTCAGTGACAAACCACTCCATGGGGCAGATGTCTGTTTCTGATGCAGGCGATCTTCCGCATTGGGTTGAGTCTCAGCTGCCGAGCATCGTCAGTGAGGCCTATGGCAATGTTCTTGACCAGATTCCGCTCTTCGAGCGCGCCGAGCCGCTTCTGCAGCAGGATCTGCATCAGTCCATCGATGACACTCTGCGATCCGCCGTCGCAGCCATGATCCATGCTCACGATATTTCAGAGATGACTGCTCCGCAGGAGACAGGCAGACGCCGAGCGCAGCAGGGAGTTCCCTTGGCCGAGGTGCTGCAGGCGCATCGCGTCAGTTTCGGCACTCTGTGGGATGCACTCGTTCGGGCCACCCGGCCAGGGGGCTGCTGCGAAGGCCCGGAGGCACTTGTCGCAGTGGCAAGCTGGGTGTGGTCGGCCGCGGATGAGTATGCGATGGCTCTGACCGATTCCTACAGGGCAGCATCTGCAGAGCTTCTGGCCGCGGAGGGGCGCCGCCGTTCCGCGCTGGTCGAGTCACTGCTCGCGGGGCGGCCGAGTCCGGACTGCAGCCCCTGGGAGGTGGCGACGCTGCTCGGCCTGGCCCCGAATGCAGATCTCATGGTGGTTGCGGCGGACAACAGCGAACCAAACGCCGCCGGTGTCATCGACGTTGAACAGAAGCTCGCGGACAGGGGCATCGTCTCCGGCTGGCGACTGACCCCGACTCTGCAGCTCGGGATCGTGTCACTGCACACAGGACAGCATGAGGACGCCTTGACTGTCCTGCGAGACGCGGGTGTGCGCGCAGGAGTCAGCCCTCCATATGGAGGACTGACTGACACCCCGCGTGCACTGCAGTTGGCACGGTCTGCCCTGTCAGCAGTGCGCTCAGGGAGACCGGAAGTCCGCGAGTTCAGCTCAAGTCCACTGGACGCATTCCTGGCCTGTGAACCGAATGAAGGACGTCGACTGGCCGAGGACGTGCTCGGGCGAGTGCTGGAGCTCAACGCCGCCGACCGTTCGACGATCCTCGGCACTCTCACTGCTTACTTTGACAATCAGGGTTCGGCCGAACGCACCGCCGAACAGCTGTACTGCCACGTCAATACGATCCGCTATCGACTGCGCCGCGTCCACGAACTCACCGGACGGTCGCTGAAAGATCCCCTCGGCGTGGCTGAGCTTGTCAGTGCAGTGCTGTCGCTGCGAATGGGAGAACCGAATACTGCTCACTGCGCATTGGGCTGACCACCTGAGCTGCTAACCCAGCTTTCCAGCCTGTTGCCCCAGCCCTTCGAAGCTCTGCCCATGCGGTCCGGTGAGTGCAATCGCCTCTCCGTCGACGGCGAGCACGAATCGTCCGTCCGGTTCGCGATCGACCTGAACGCCGATATCCGGCAGCACAGCACTTCCCTCATTGCTGATCCACATGATGTCATCGCGCATGCGCATGAGGGCGGCGAACTTCTCGCGCTCGCTCGGGGCGACGTAGGCGAGCACGGCACTGTGGAATACGACCTTCTGTGTGCCTGTGGGAGCCTCGTCCAACAGGCTCTCCACGGTCGCGAGCAGATCACCCGGAACCAACCTCGGCGGGTCCGCAGCTACCAGAGCCGACGCTGCACTCAGGCGAGACCGACGAGCCTCATGTTCGGGCCAGATCAAGGAGCGGAGCCATTCCCGCTGGTCACCGTCGGTGATGTCAAGGGGGTTGAGATCGATTCCGGCCCGCCACGCGACCTCGGGGATGGTGTCGGGCGGTTGCGTGTTCGTCAGTTCGCAGACGAGCTCGACCGTGCTCGGACCATCCTCGGGATGAAGTGTCACCGGCCCGGAGTCAGTGCGGTAGGTATAGCTGTAGCGATCCGGGTACAGGCACAACCCTGCCGAAGCACCGACTTCGATGAGGGAGATCGGCCGCTCGACCCGCGCCAGCGCCGGCAGCACCACGGCACACCGTCCTGCCTCGTTCGTCTGGGTTGAGCGCGCGAGCATGAGGTCCCGAGTCGCGTCCCAGTGCGCAAGCAGCCATGTCCGAAGACTCGCATAATCATTGGTACCGGCGGCGCTGGGAGGCTCACCCGGGGTGATGCCGTCACCGGCGCCGAGGTGGCGGGCAGCTGCGAAGAGAAGGTTGGCCTGGCGCTTCAGCTTGGGCAGTTCGAGGAGTAACGCGATGATCTCGTCGTCCTCTGCCACGCCTGTGGCCCATGCGGTGTAGATGGGTGAGGCGCCGGCCGCCTCGAACTGAGCGAACTTCCGGTAGTAGTCGCGCAGGGACTCGGCATCGAGTTCGGACATCGGTTGCATGGTCTCTCCCTTATTGGGTGGGTGGAACCGTGTGATCGCGAGCATATCGGGTGTGTTCGTGAGCGCGCGGATGTCGCCTCATCCAGAGGAGAGATCCGTCACAGCTGCATCGGGTCGTGCGCCCCCTGCGCGAATTTCCGTCTCGTCGGGAACTGGTGGGCGCAAGCGACTCGGGACCGCGTTGTCAGGTCGTTTCGCCTGGGGCGGGGCGAAGCGCCAATTGGGTGGTGCCCGGCGTCATCGGTGCGCGGCGATCACTCGTTTCAGCTGAAGGGTCGGGGTAAGCAAGAATCACGGACAGATGTAAGAAACTCACGGGCCTATATGACAGCAAGACCTCTTGGCATTGTACGCAAAAGCGGCCTTGTCCTGGTGCCTGCCTCAGGTGCGGGACGGGAGCCGATGATGCGGAGTTGGTGTGGGCCTCAGGGGGTTCTGAGCGGCGGTGTGGCGCTCAAACGTGGAACTCGACCCGGTATAGTAGTGTCAAATATTGAGACATACGTGTGTAGTCTGCGGCATGTGTGACACGCGAGCACTTGATTGGGGCATCGATGGAATCATCGGCAGAGGACAGTGATCGCTCCCGACCCAAGGGCTATACGAGCGTGGGGGCTACTCGGGCCGAGGAGGTCGACTTCCTGGCGTCAGTGGGTTGGCACCTGAAGTCGGACCCTGAATCGCTTGGACTCAGCGGCGACATCGTGGTCACCGATGACTTCGTCGTCGCCCGTTACAGCCATGGTCCCGCCGTTTTCGAGTACTCCGCACCGGAGGGGCCCCTGCATGATGATGGCGTCATGCTGCATGCCTGTCTCCGTGGCGAGCTGACACTGCACTCCAGAACGGGAGTTGCGCATCTGAAGCCCTTCGACGTCGGCGTCGTCCAGGCCGGCGACTTCACGGGGGCCGAATGCGAGTCCGCGGTGACGTGCATGATCGTCAGCTTCAGGGGTGCAGAGGCACATGAGCATTATCGACTTCTCGCGGGGCGCTCGAGTGAGGCGCATCTGCGGATACTGAATGCCGCGACATCGTCGTTGTTCCACGGTCCTGCTGACGACCTTGAGCCGGGGTTCGTTCAAGTTCAACGGGGGCTTGAGGAGCTCGCCAAGGCGACGGCGATCGGATCGCGTCTGTACCCGGAGTCCCGGGAGGCATCGCTGAGAACGGTCTACGTGCGGGGGGTGGCCCTGATCGGGACAGTGGCATCCGATGCTGACACCACCGTCGAATCCATTGCGCGGGACCTGCAGGTGTCGCGCTCATACCTCTTCAAGGCGTTCAAAGACCAGGGTTCAACGCCGTCATATGAGCTCAGACAGGCCCGCGTGGATATGGCGAAGCGCCACCTCGAGGGTGGGTCCTCTCTGGCCGAAGCGGCCGCCTCGTCGGGTTTCGGTTCTGTTCGCAAGCTCAGGCGAGCCCTCGACGTGCGGGTCGCCTCTTAATCATTGCGCGACTTCGACCGTGGGGCTCATGGACGAATCTTCGTCGGGGGACGGTTTGAGCTGCTCGTCTGCCCGACCTGCTGGCTGATAAATGATCAATCGACAAGCGTCAGCAGGTGAAAAAACGACAAGCATGTTTGTCGAAAATACAAGCCGCTTATCGGGTAGATTCGGAAGTCGCTGGAGATTGACTGATTTAATCGTGTGAAGAACCGTCTCAAAAGCTGAGAAGCATAAAATACATATACCTGTAAGAAAATGCAGAGGGTTGGCTTGTGGGCCGGGTTTCCATGTCAGGACATCTGAGTATAGTTATTCAGTACCAATTATGTTTCCTTCAAGTGACCAAAATGATGCCCAAATTGGTAGGCTCATCTTGGAGTTCCTCGTGAGTCTCCTGAACGCAGAGTTCCTGGTGGTTGAATCTTCGGACAGGTGGGTCTGGAGACTTGCGAAAAGCTCAAATTGTAAAGTCCCTACGTGTAGAGGTAGAGCAATATGAAGCCAAACAAGAACAAGGGGCTGCGCCGTATCCTCGGCGCAGCAGGAGTCGGTGCCCTCGGCATCGCCCTGCTCAGTCCCGTTGCGCCGGCAAACGCGGCCGATGTGGAGGAAGGTTCTTTCTCCGGCGGAGTGCGTAACTACGGTGCATTTGCCGGGGTCGGGCTGGCAGACAACATGGTGAATGTTCGCGCGAACATTGCAGAGTCAACAGTTGTCGCAGACTCCGGAGGACTCGCAGACTACAAGGGAACGGGCACCGGAGAGTACGCCGTTCCTGCCACGATCGCCGATGACGATACTGCTCGGGCATACTCCCGTGCCGCCCCAGTTGGAGCGGGAGCAGTCGGGCTGAACCTCAACCCCACCAGCGCCGAGGCCAACTCGACCACCGAGTCTCCGTCGGATGAAGCCGACCAGGACTTCGGCAACCTCGAGATTCCGACACTGGGCACGCTCGAGGCTCTCACCGGAAAAGCCCAGACAGACTGGTCCGAAGGAACTCTGACCAGCGGCGGAACGGTGGCAAACGCCGAATCCACCACTGGGGACCTCGACCTCATCACCGGCCTCGGCGATGTTCCGGGTCTGCCCAGCGATCTTGACACCCTCTTCCCTGTCGGCGAAGCGAACCTGGGTCTGAGCACCAGCGACGTGAGCCTCAACAGCGACGGAGCTGCCTGCGATTCCGGTCTCGGTGTCGAAAGCACCGCGACGTGGAGATTCGCTGACGTCAATCTCTTCAATGGGGAGATCGGAGTCTCGTGGGGCGGCGAAACCGACGCCGCACCGCAGGGCGAGATGATTGCCCGTGCGAATGGCGCCGCTGACGGGGCAGAGGTCGAGGTCTCCTCGCTGCCGAACATGTCGGTCAAGGTCGGCGATGCCGACCTCGTCATCGAGCCCGGCGGCAAGATCGAGCTCGACCAGATCCTCGAAGACGGCGGTCTGGGAGACCTGTCCGACCTCGTATCCGGTGAAATCACCTACGGTGGGCCCACCAACATCGAAGAAGCCGCTGACGGCACTCACGCCTCCGCGACCATGGGCGGACTGCAGGCTGACCTTCAGCTGCTCTCTGTCCCCGTAGTCGCACCCGACGGCCTCGGCAGTATGGAACTTGGTTTCGAGCGCGCCGATGTCTTCGCTGACATCTCCGAAGGTGGCATCAACTGCACCGACGACGGTGACGACGCCTCCTCGGACGACTCGGCTTCGGCTGACGACAACGGGGCCGATAACGCTTCGTCCGATGACAACGGAGCCGACAACGC
>NZ_JAKDJU010000232.1 GCF_030453725.1 Brevibacterium picturae | reverse complement strand
GACGACGGGAGTCCACGGACCGCCTCGGCGATGGTGGACTCCAAACACCAGGGCACCGCCGTCACCGGCGCCAGCGACGTCGGGACCGTCGGTGACGACGACGCCACCGGTGACGGCTCTGCCGCCGGTGACGACGCCGACGGCAGAGTCGTCGAGAAGGATTTCCGCAATGTACCACTGTGGGTCAACGGGCTGATCCTGCTCGCAACGCTAGCCGTGCTGATGTGGGGCATCGTCTCCCCGGCCATCGCCTTCCTCGTCGCGACGATCATCGCACTCATCATCAACTTCCGCGGCCTGGAGAATCAGTCGCGACAGTTCGACATCAGTGCGAAGTCGGCCATGCTCATGGCCAGCACGCTCCTGGCCGCCGGCGTCCTCCTCGGTGTCCTCGACGAGAGCGGGATGATCGAGTCGATGGCCGATTCCGCGGTCCGGGTCCTGCCGGCGGGGATCATGCCGATCCTACCCATCGTCGTCGCGATCCTCGGCGTGCCCATGAGCCTCTTCTTCGGCCCCGACGCCTACTACTTCGGCGTCCTCCCCGTCCTGTCCGCCGTCGGTGCGAACTACGGCATCGATCCTGTGGTGCTCGCTCAGGCCTCGATCATCGGACAAGAGACCCTCGGATTTCCAATCAGCCCTCTGACCGGGTCGTTCTATCTGCTCGTCGGGTTGGCAAATGTGCCGATCGGAAAGCACATCCTCGGTCTGTTCGGCTGGGCCTGGTTGGTCAGTATCATCGTGCTCGGCGCAGCAATCGTGATCGGAGTGATTCCCCTGTGGGTAGCCTGAACCTGTCGAGCCTGTCCGGGCTCTCATCCCCACCCAAACCCGCGGACCATGTGCGGCTGGGTGCCGGTGCCGGATTCGCCGGTGATCGTTTCGATCCCGCGATCGCCCTGGCCGAGCACGGTCAGCTCGATTTCCTCGTCTTCGAGCTCCTGGGAGAGAGGACCGTGGCCGCGGCTCAACGGCGCGAGAGAGACACCGCGGATACGGGCTTCGACCCGACCCTCATCGACCGGATCGTCTCCGTCGCCGCCCACTGTGCCGCCAACGGCACCCGCATCGTGACCAATGGCGGTGCCGCCAATCCCAAGGCCGCCGCACATGCCGTCGCCGAGGCGATCCGTCCCCTTGACGTCGACATGCCCGTAGCGTACGTCACCGGTGATGACGTCCTCGGCATCGTCGAGAGTCAGGATCCGCTCACCTGGGAAACAGGACAGTCGGCATCCGCCGCCGACGGTGAGCTGATTTCGGCCAATGCGTATCTGGGCGCTCAGCCCATCCGACGCGCGCTGGACTCCGGTGCACACATAGTCATCACCGGTCGAGTCGCGGACCCCTCGCTCTACGTCGGCGCTATGGCGCACCACTTCGACTGGGATCACAGCGATGCCGATCTCATCGGCCGTGCCACGGTCACCGGCCACCTGCTCGAATGCGCCGGACAGGTGACGGGCGGATACTTCGCCGACCCGGTGACGAAACCCGTCGCAGGCCTGGCCGAGCTCGGGTTCCCCTTCGCCGATGTCGACGCCGATGCGCAGGCAGTCGTGAGCAAACTCAACGGCTCCGGAGGCGAAGTCTCCGTTCGCACCTGCACCGAGCAGCTCCTCTATGAGGTCGCCACACCCAGCGCCTACATCACGCCCGATGTCACCGCTGACTTCTCCCGCGTGAGTTTCGAACAGATGGAAGCCGACCGTGTGCGTGTGACCGGCGGGACCGGTGCAGCAAGACCCTCTGATCTCAAGGTCACGCTCGGATATGATTCGGGATGGCAGGGCGAAGGACAGATCACCTACAGCGGTCTGCGCTCGAAGGAGCGTGCCGAGCTGGCGGCATCGATCGTCCTCGAACGCCTTGAAGTCCTCTACGGCCTCGAACCAGACTCGGTGTTCGTCGAATACATCGGAATGGCCGCGGCCTTCCGCGGTCTCGTCAAGGTCGACAATCCCGCCGAGGTGCGTCTGCGGATCGTCGCCAGCGCAGCGACCCGCCAGGATGCTGCGATCATCGGCGATGAGGTCGAGGCGCTGTACACGAATGGGCCGGCCGGTGGCGGCGGTGCTCGGAAGTCAGTACACAGCGTCGTCTCGGTCAAGTCGTGCAGCGTCGACCGGTCGATCATCGAGGAGTCGGTGGGCGTCGAGTTCGCCAGCGTCCACCACCCGGACGACAGCTCAGCCGAGTACCCATCGGCGCGGCGGAGGGGAGCATCCGAATGACCACCATCGACGAACTCGCATCGGTGCGCACCGGAGACAAGGGCGATACCCTCATCCTCGGTGTCATCGCCCACGACCAGGCCGCTTACGACCTCCTCGACCAGGAACTCAGCATTGATCGCATCGCGGACCACTTCGGGCTCGACCTGCAGGCTGTCCGCCGCAGTGACCTGCCGACTCTGAAATCCTTCAGCTTCGTACTCTCCGGGCTGCTCGGCGGCGGGGTCACGGGTTCGCCCAATCTGGATGGTCACGGCAAGACCATGAGCTACCACCTGCTCACGCTCGAAATCTGAGGCGTTTACCTGCGCCGTTCGACGACCTACGCTGTGAGTATGAGGGCGCTGATACTGACGTTCGGCACCAAAGGTGACGTCGAACCGTACATCGCCTTGGCATCGGCGCTGAAGTCCGCTGGACATGAAGTCACCGTCGCCACCGCAGCAGGCTTCGAAGACGACGTGCGCTCACTGGGTCTTGATTTCGTCCCCAGCAATTCGCTCATGCTCGAAGTCATGCAGGACGCACTGCCGACGATGGCCAGTGCTGCAGACCTGCAGAGGGCGGCGAAGGCGATGACCGCGAGCATCCGGGTGAGTTTCGACGATCAGCTCCGAGCCGTGCGCGGGACCAACCCCGACATCATCGTCTACCATCCGAAATGCCTCGGCGCACCGCACCTGGCCGAGCGCCTCGGAGTTCCGGCGGTGCTGTCACTTCCTCTTCCGTTCTACACACCGACCTCGTCCTATCCGATTCCGTTCGTTCCACGGGACCTGGGGCCGCGGCTGAACCGGTGGAGCTATGCCCTGAATCGTGCCGAGTCGCTCATGTACGGCGGCATGGTCAACGACTTTCGGCACAAGCTCGGTCTCCCGGCACTGTCACGGTGGGCGAATCCTCTGGTCAAACCCGACGGCAGACCCGTGGACGTCCTCTACCCGTATTCGCGGCATGTCGTTCCCGTACCACCCGACTATCCGTCGACGGCTCATGTCACCGGGTATTGGTTCACCGGACGCGGGACCACATGGGAGCCGCCACAGGAGCTCAGAGACTTCCTGGCCGCCGGAGAAGCTCCCGTGTACATCGGGTTCGGATCCATGGGCTTCGGCAAGGGATCTGACCAACGTGGGGCGGCAATCACCTCGGCGCTCAAATCGACCGGCGCCCGGGCAATCATCGCCACAGGTTGGGGAAGCATCGCCGCCGAGAGCACCGACGATGTTCTCGTCATCGACGGAGCGCCTCATGACTGGCTGTTTCCCCGCGTGTCCGCAGTCGTCCACCACGGCGGGGCAGGCACAACAGGAATCGGACTGGCATCCGGCCGCCCCAGTCTGATCTGCCCGTTCCTCGGCGATCAGTTCTTCTGGGCCAACCGAGTCCACGAACTCGGTGCCGGACCGAGATCGCTGCCCCGGGCCCAGATCACGGCGCGGGCACTGGCCGAACGGATCACGGATCTTGTGGAAACGGAGTCCTACCGCAGCAATTCTGCGCGCCTGGCGCGGGCGATCTCAGCCGAGAATGGGGCTGATCGGGCAGTCGAGATTCTCGAACGGCTGGCGTGAGCTTCCCGCCTGCTCACGGGCAAGACATGAGCCGGTGCATCGGGCGAGATACCTCACACTCTTCGCCAAGGCCCCAAAGCGAGGCGGCCTTTTCCGACGAAAGCGCATACACTCGTC
>NZ_JAKDJU010000231.1 GCF_030453725.1 Brevibacterium picturae | reverse complement strand
CGCTGGGCGATGCTGACCAGCTATGACCAGTACACGGCCGCCCTGTTCGAGCAGGCCGGTGTCGAGGCGCTGCTGGTCGGAGACTCCGCGGCGAACAATGTCTACGGCCACGAGACCACACTGCCCGTCACCGTCGATGAGCTCATTCCCCTGGCACGCGCCGTCTCCAGCGCGACCTCTCGGGCACTCATCGTTGCAGACCTGCCCTTCGGCAGCTACGAGATCTCCGATGAGCAGGCGGTCGCGACGGCCGTGCGCTTCATGAAGGAGGCCGGTGTCCACGCGGTCAAGCTCGAAGGGGGAGTGGCCGTGGCCTCCCGGATCAAGGCGATCACGACCGCCGGCATACCGGTGATGGCTCATATCGGTTTCACGCCCCAAGCTGAGCACAACCTCGGCGGATACAAGGTCCAGGGTCGCGGGGGAGCCGGTGATGCGCTGTTGGCCGATGCCCGTGCCGTCGCCGAGGCGGGGGCATTCTCCGTGGTCATGGAGATGGTTCCAGCCCGGCTGGCCGCGCAGGTCACGGCCGAGATGGCGATTCCGACAGTCGGGATCGGCGCCGGTGCCGACTGCGATGCCCAGGTGCTCGTGTGGCAGGACATGGCGGGCCTGCGGACCGGCAGGGCCCCGCGGTTCGTCAAACGGTATGCCGATCTGCACTCGGTGCTCTCCGAGGCCGTGGGCCGCTATGTCGATGAGGTCAAGAGCGGCGAATTCCCTGAACCGGAGCGGAGCTTCGAGTGATGGAGGTCGGCGGAATCCAGGCTCTGCGTGCCTGGCGGGAACGACAGTCGGGCTCCGTGTCGCTGGTGCCCACGATGGGTGCTCTGCACTCGGGGCACCAGGCACTGATGGACAGGGCCAGAGCGGCCGGGGAATCGGTCGTGACCAGCATCTTCGTCAATCCTCTGCAGTTCGGTACGGACGAGGACTTCTTCACATACCCGCGCCCCTTCGAAACCGACCTGGAAATCTGCGAGGCCGCCGGAGTCGACTTCGTCTTCGCACCCGCCCTGGCAGAGATGTACCCGGGCGCACCCGAAGTCACCGTATCCTCAGGGCGGATGGGTGCGGTGTACGAAGGGGCTGCCCGGCCGGGCCACTTCGACGGCGTCCTGACCGTGGTGGCCAAGCTCTTCACCCTGACGGCTCCGGACTCGGCGGTCTTCGGCCTCAAGGACATCCAACAGTTCTGCCTGGTCAAACGCATGATC
The DNA here is from genome assembly GCF_030453725.1 of Brevibacterium picturae. Classification (GTDB taxonomy): domain Bacteria; phylum Actinomycetota; class Actinomycetes; order Actinomycetales; family Brevibacteriaceae; genus Brevibacterium; species Brevibacterium sandarakinum_A. The sequence goes on along the minus strand of NZ_JAKDJU010000231.1, from coordinate 2,724 downwards.
ACCGATCTCAACTTCGACATCGAGCTGATCGGACTGCCGGTGGTCCGCGACGAAGACGGCCTGGCCATGTCGAGTCGCAACGAGTATCTCGCGCCCGCCGATCGAAGCGCTGCGTTGGCGATACCGCGCGCCCTGGAGGCTGCAGCCCAGTCTGCGGAAGACGGGACTCCGACTGGAGTTGAGGCCGCGGCGGAAGCAGTGCTCAGCGCCGCGGCCGGGCGGGGAGACCTCGACCTCGGCTATCTCGGCCTCGTTGATGCGGCGACGTTTCAGCCGTGCCCACCGGACTTCGACGGGCAGGCGCTGCTGCTTGTTTCGGCGACCGTCGGGGGAACTCACCTCATCGACAATGTGCCGCTCGAATTCCACCGTTCTTCCTGACGTCCACCGTTCTTCCTGAATTCCAAAAGGATTCATTCGGCTAGGACGGCACCTATTTGGGCGAGGATGACGCTCATTCATTGACGCCGTGAATGTCGAATGACCATTATATTACCTATTTGATGCGTAATCGTGACCTGAGTATATAAGAATTGTTAAGGCGCTGAAATACGCGTGTGGACGAATACGAAAAGACAGCTCTGGTTGTTCCATCATTCGATGTCAGCCCGCTATGATCTCTTGTCCTGAGTGTCTGTTGTGAATAGACTCAATATCAGTAACTGAGGAACATAGCGAGTTTATTCGCCGTAGTCGAAGGAGATGATGGAAATGCAAATGTCAGACCTGTGGTCAGTTCTCGCGAAAGTGGGACTGGCAATTCTCATACTTCTCGTCACTTGGATCATTGCGTCGATCGTCAAATGGGCGATCGGCAAATTGGTGATGAAGGTGCCGGCATTGCAGCGTGACGGCAACGACGGTCAGCAGATTGGAAAGTCGATCGGACAGATCGGCAGCCTGCTCGTCTGGCTGCTCGGCCTCATCGCTGTTCTGCAGCTGTTCAACCTCGACCAGGTGCTGAGCCCGCTGCAGGGTCTGCTCGACGGAATCTTCGGCTTCCTGCCCAATATCATCGGCGCCGGAGTCATCTTCTTCATCGGCTTCGTCTTCGCGAAGATCGCCAAGCAGCTTGTCCAGACGGCGCTCAACGCCGTGGACCTGACGAAGCTGACATCGAAGTTCCAGTCGCTTGGCGACCGCGCCACCGGCGTCGTCGACTCATCGACGGGAACCGCTTCGCAGCAGAACAACATCAATGCCCAGCAGGCCGCCTATGGCCAGCCCGAACAGGGCCAGCCAGGTCAGGGCCACCCGGATCAGCCAGGGCAGCCGATGCAACAGGGTCAGCCAGGGCAGGCGCAGAACCCGAACGCCGAGGCGAATGCCAAGATCTCATCTCTTGCCGGCAACCTCGTCTTCGGAATCATCATCATCGTCGTGGCGATCTCGGCGCTGCAGGTGCTGGGCATCGCGGCTATCTCGCAGCCCGCACAGCAGATGCTGCAGCTCTTCCTCAACGCCATTCCGGCTATCATCGCCGCAGGCATCCTGCTTGCCATTGGCGGGGTCATCGCCAAGTTCCTCGGCAACCTGCTCGAAGAGGTCCTGCGCGGAGTCGGCACGGATCGTGCAGTCGATTCGATCGGAATCGTTCCCGAAGGCACGAGCGCCTCGAGCGTGATCACGAAGATCGTGCAGGTTGCGATTATGATCTTCTTCGCGATCATGGCGACTCGCATGCTCGGGTTCCCTGAGATCACGAACATCCTCAACGAGATCCTCGACCTCGGCGGCAGCGTCCTCTTCGGCGCTGCGATCATCGCCGCAGGCTTCCTCATTGCGGCTCTCATCGGCAAGTTCATCACGAACTCTCTGGCGAGCAAGGTGCTGCGCTACTCGGCCATCGCACTCTTCATTGCGATGGGCCTGCGCTACATGGGGCTGGCCGATTCGATCATCAACCTGGCATTCGGAGCTGTGGTCATCGGCGGAGCAGCAGCCGCTGCGCTGGCCTTCGGCCTGGGCGGCCGCGATGCCGCGGCGAAGATGCTGGGCAAGGTCGATGTCGAAGCCGCTGCCAGCAGCGATGTTGAGGGGCGGCCCGCGAACACTGCCACCGCCGGAAACAGCGGTGCCGACAGCAGCGGTGCCGCGGACAACGGTCCCCGCGGCGGGACCGAAGGGCGCGGTCCGGTTCCACCGCCGGCCAGCTGACAGGCAGGCAGTTCGCAACGAACAGTCTCCAGCACTGAATGTGCGGGCCGGGAAGCATCCCGGCCCGCACATTTTTTAGTCGGCCACCCGCACCGGGCGCTGCAGCGTCGATCCCTGTTGCGCCGGATCCTCCAGCCGCGCCGGTGCGAGTGCTCCAGTTGAACGGGAACGGCGCCTGATTGAACGGGAACGGCGACTATACGGGGAGGGCGATGACGGCGATGCCCATGATCACGAGAACCGTGGCGGAGACGGCTTCGATGTAGAAGTCCGTGCTCCTTCTCTGCAGAGCCTTCGCGGCCATACCGGCGATCAGCGCGAGAACGATCTGGTAGGCCAGCATCAGTCCGACCACGACCGAGACCAGCACCACATAGTCGATGCCGGCCGCCGAGGCGGGCACCAGTGTCGGCATCACGGCCAGGAAGAACAGCCCGGCCTTCGGGTTGCTCAACGACGAGATCAGACCCCGACGGTAGGAGATGACGGACCGCAGCTGACCCCATGATCTCTTCGCCCCGGCCCCGGCACTGCTCCCGGCCCCGGCACTGCTCCCGGCCCCGGCAC
>NZ_JAKDJU010000230.1 GCF_030453725.1 Brevibacterium picturae | reverse complement strand
TTCGCGCCGCTCGCCTTCGCGAGGTTGCAGCCGGGGCGCGCCAGTGGGTCTCAGGGGCCTCAGCCCACGTCGCATACCCCGCACACCTCAAACGGTTGGCATGTTCTTCTCGATTCCCACGCTCAGATCGAAGAGAACATGCCAACCGTTTGTGCTCTGAGGACGATCAGAGAAGATGAAGCGTCCGCACGACCGCCTGAACGCGCCCCTTACTCCTTCGTGACCAACGTCAGCACGTCGTATTTGGCGACCGGTTCGTCATTCTGGTTGACCACCTCGGCGTCCCAGCGGACCTCGCCGTACTCGTCGGTCTCACGCGGAGTGATGCGCTTGGCGGTCAGCGTCACCTTGAGCGAATCCCCTGGTGAGACGGGTGTGATGAATGTGAGTCCTTCGAGGCCGTAGTTCGCGAGCACCGGGCCCGGGTCCGGCTGGACGAAGAGGCCCGCGGCGAAGGACACGATGAGGTAGCCATGTGCCACGCGTCCGGGGAAGAACGGGTTCGCGGCCGCCGCCTCCTCGTCGGTGTGGGCGTAGAAGGTGTCACCGGTGAACTCCGCGAAGTGCGAAATGTCCTCAAGGGTGACGGTGCGCCGCTCGGATTCGAGGGCATCGCCGACGCGCAGATCGGCGAGGGTCTTCGTGAACGGATGCTGGCCCAGCTGGCGTTCAGCGCCGGCGACCCATTCGCCGCCGATGGCGGTGAGCATGTCAGGGGAGGCTTGGATCGCGGTGCGCTGCATGAAGTGCTCGACGCCGCGCAGCCCGCCCATCTCCTCGCCGCCACCGGCGCGTCCCGGACCGCCGTGGATGAGCGTGGGCAGGGGCGAACCGTGCCCGGTCGATTCTTCGGCGTCGTCGCGGTCGAGGACCAGGATGCGTCCGTGCCAGGGGGCGACCTGGCGCACGAATTCGCTGGCGAACCCGGCATCGTGGGTGACGACCGAACCGACCAATGATCCGCGCCCGCGAGCGGCCAGACGGACTGCCTCCTCGGTGGAGGAATAGGAGATCAGCGAGGTCACCGGCCCGAATGCCTCGATGTCGTGGACGGCATCGACCCACGGATCGTCGGCCTGGAGGACCGTGGCCGCGACATAGGCTCCGCCGAGGTTCTGCGCCAGTTCATCGGAGGCTTCGCGTCCGCCGGTGAGGACGTGGGCCCCCGCCGAGGTGATCTCATCGATGGCATCGAGGACGTCGGTCCGCTGCTTGTCAGACACGACCGGGCCCAGCCGGGTGGACTTCTCACGTGGGTCGCCGACGCCCTGAGTCTCCAGCTTCGCAACGAGCGCCTCGGCGACGGCCTCTTTATGCTGTTCGGGAACGAAGGTGCGACGGATCGCCGTGCACTTCTGGCCGGCCTTGATCGTCATCTCGGCGACGACACCGGAGACGAAGAGGTCGAATTCCTCGGTGCCCGGCCCCGCATCGGGGCCCAGCAGGGAGAAGTTCAGGGAATCCGCCTCGGCGAAGAATCGGGTACCGCGATCGCGGACGCATTCCAGGCCGCCGAGGTGCTTGGCCGTGGCCGCGGAACCGGTGAAGGCGATCGCATCCTGTTCGGCCAGATGGTCGAAGAGCGGGGTGACGTCACCGGCGATGAGCTGGATGGCACCGGCCGGCAGCAACCCGGATTCGATCATGTCGGCCACCACTGCTCGGGTCAGGTGGGCGGTGTCGGTGGCGGGTTTGACGACGACCGGGATGCCGGCGACGAACATGGGCCCGAACTTCTCGAGCATGCCCCAGACGGGGAAGTTGAAGGCGTTGACCTGGACTGCCAGACCCTGTCGGGAGGTCAGGATGTGGCGGCCGACGAAGGTGCCGTTCTTCGACAGGCGTTCGACTCCCCCGTCGAGGTGGACCGTGGAGTTGGGCATCTGCCGCCGGGCGACGCCGGAATAGGTGAAGAGGGTGCCGATGCCGCCTTCGATGTCGACGAAGCCGTCGCGCTTCGTGGTGCCGGTGGTGAACGAGATCTCGTGATAATTCTTGGCGCGCTCCATGAGGTAGGCGCCGAGCTTCTTCAGGATCACACCGCGCTGGTGGAAGGTCAGCTTCTGCAGTTCGGAGATTCCGGTGCCGCGGGCATGTTCATTGACGGCGGCGAAGTCGATGCCGGCCGAGGAGACGTGGTGGAGAACCTGTCCGTTGGTCGCGTCGTGGACGGCTCGGGCACTGTCGGGGCTCCCACTGGGGGTGTGCCAGTCGCCTGCCACATACGAACTGAGAATCTCGGTCATGTCTGGTCTCCCTGCTCAACGATGTCTCCCGGTGCACGGCGGCCATCTTCGGCACCGCTGCCGATTCCTGTCAGCAATACTAACCAATTGGTCGGTTATTGTCATTGCATGAATCGCGCCGACGGCACCACGCACCGCACCGATCGCGGTCGTCGATCGCACTGCCCGTGTCACGCCGACCGCACCGGATCGCGGTCGTACACCGCACCGACACCGGCAAGCCGACCATCCGGAAAGTGACACCGATCACCACGTGCATTACGATTGACGGTAATTACTGACCATTCAGTCACTTGCGCGGAAGCGTCGGCGATCACTCAGAGTCGAGGACCGCCGCTCCGCAGCACACGTCACCCAGGGAAAGTTCTCTCATGTCCACATCTTCGCCCGCAGCGGCAGCCCCCGCCTCGATCACCCGCGAGGAACGCAAGGTTCTGGCCGGCACCCTCGTCGGCACCACGATCGAGTGGTACGACTTCTTCGTGTATGCCCAGGCCGCCGGCCTCATCCTCTCCGCCCAGTTCTTCGCGCCCCTCGCCTCCGACAATCCGGCACTGGGTCAGATCATGGCCTGGGCGTCTCTGGGAATCTCATTCCTGTTCAGGCCACTGGGCGCGATCATCGCCGGCCACCTCGGCGACCGCATCGGACGCAAGAGGGTTCTGGTCATCACGCTGTTCCTCATGGGCGCGGCCACAGCGCTCATCGGACTCCTGCCCACCTATGCAGCCATCGGGGTCGGCGCCCCGATCCTGCTGACACTGCTGCGCATCCTGCAGGGATTCTCCGCAGGCGGAGAATGGGGCGGTGCAGCCCTCCTCTCGGTCGAGCATGCTCCGATCAGCAAGCGCGGACTCTTCGGCGCCTACCCCCAGATCGGTGTGCCCGTCGGCATGATCCTCGCCACCGGCGTGATCTGGATCCTGACCACGCTGCTCACCCCCGAGCAGTTTGAGAGCTTCGGGTGGAGAATCCCCTTCCTGTTCTCGGTCGTCCTCGTCCTCGTCGGCTACTACATTCGCCGACAGGTCGAGGAGAGCCCCGTGTTCGCCGAGCTCGCCCAACGCCGCGCGGAGTCCTCGGCGCCACTGTCGACCCTGTTCAAGAAGAACACCAAGCAAGTCATCCTCTCCGCGCTGATCTTCATCGGCAACAACGCTGTGGGCTACATGATCATCGCGTTCTTCGCGGCCTACGCCTCCCGGCCCATCGAAGAGGGCGGCGCTGTCGGCCTCGACCGGGCGCCCGTGCTGCTGGCCACAACTCTGGCGAGCTTCGGCTGGCTGGTCTTCACGATGTGGGGCGGTGCACTGTCGGACAGATTGGGTCGTGTGCGCACCTTCCAGATCGGCTACATCCTCCTCATCGTGTGGCTGATCCCGACCTTCCTCATGATCGACATGGCCAATATCTGGATGTACGGAATCGGCATCTTCGTCCTCACCGTCGGCATGGGTCTGTCCTATGGACCGATGTCGGCCATGTACGCGGAGATGTTCCCGCCCCAGGTGCGCTATTCGGGCGTGTCGATCGGCTACGCGATCGGTGCGATCCTCGGTGGCGCCTTCGCCCCGACGATCGCACAGTCCCTGCTCACCGCCACCGGGTCGTCCCTGTCGATCGCCGTCTACATGATCGTCGTCTGCGTCATTTCCCTCATCGCCGTCAGCCTGGTCAAGGAGCCCAAGGGCGTCGAGCTCGGCGTCGTCAAGCACACGAGCTGAG
>NZ_JAKDJU010000229.1 GCF_030453725.1 Brevibacterium picturae | reverse complement strand
GCCCCTCAGCCCACCGGCTGGTCGTAGACGTGGCGGCGGATCCAGGAGTGCATGGTGATCGCTGCCGCCGCGGCCGCGTTCATCGACCGGGTCGAACCGTACTGCGCGATCGAGAGCACTGCGGTGCTCGCCTCGTGCGCCTCCTCGCTGAGTCCAGGACCCTCCTGCCCGAAAAGCAGCAGGCTGTTTCGCGGCAGATCATAGGTCTCCAACGGCACCGAGTCCGGAAAGTTGTCGATTCCGATCAGCGGCACTGATTTGTCGGTGCACCACTGCAGGAGGTCGTCGATACTCGGGTGGTGAATGATGTGCTGGTACCGATCGGTGACCATCGCCCCGCGCCTGTTCCACCGTCTTCTGCCCACGATGTGCACCGCGGCGGCGTTGAAGGCATTGGCCGTCCTGACCACCGAACCGATGTTGAGGTCGTGCTGCCAGTTCTCCACACCGACGTGGAATTCGTGTCGCGATGCGTCGAGGTCGGCAATGATCGCTTCGAGTTTCCAGTAGCGATACTTGTCGACGACATTGCGCCGATCGCCGTCTGCCAGCAGCTCGGGGTCAAAGTGCTCAGACACAGGCCAGGGGCCGGTCCATGGACCGACCCCCACCTGTGGCGCGTTCGACTGCGGCGCGCTGTCTTCAGTCACTTCTTGTCATCGGTTTCATCCGCCGAGGCACCATCGGAGTCCGCATCGGTTTCATCTGCCGATTCCTCGGACTTCGCTGCCTTCGCCGAGGTGGAGTCCGAGTCCGCGTCGTCAGAGTCGGAGTCCGTGTCCGCGTCGGAATCACTCGCATCGTCAGAGTCGGAGTCCGCAGCTGCTCCCTTGGCACCGGCCTTCTTTTCGCCGGCTGAGCCGACGGAGACCTTCTGCGCACGCTTGCTCATCTTCACGGTCTTGCCGCCGCGTCCGCCGCCGGTGAGCACCGCGCGAACGTAGGCACTGCTGGCCATTGAGTGGATGATGAGCGCCACCACCGCGGCAATGGCTGCGGCGACCAGGCCCTCCCACCACTCGGGTGGACTCCCGAAGAAGCGTCCGGCAATGCCCAGCGGCGAGGTGAACGGAGTCCACGACAGCACCTTGGCGACGGTTCCCGATGCGCCCACGATCACAGGAGCGATGAAGCCGCCCACTGTGAAGACGCCGATGATCGAGACGAAGGTCTTGCGTGCCTTGCTGCCGGTGACGGTCGACGCCCACACGAGGAGCGCGAAGACGGTCCAGGCCGTGAACAGCAGGGTCAGTGCGAACCAGCCCAGGCCGGGCAGCATGGCGAATGCCAATGATGTCTTGCCGGTGATGGAGAGTCCGAGTTCGGCCACGACGATCGCGACGACCAGGTGGACTGCTGTCAGTGAGATCATGCCCGTGATCCGACCCGACGCCGAGGCGCGAGGAGGGATCGTGGCCGCAATGATCTCAGTGATCCGATTGCGCTTCTCCAACCGCAGGTTCTGGTAGAGCGCGGCGCCGAGCGTAGCCACAACGAGCAGCGCGAACACGGCCATGCCCCACAGCACCGGAGTGGCGACCTCGTCGCCGACTGCCGGCTCATTCAGCAGTGTCGCCTCAGTCTTCGGTGCCAGCTTCTCCAGCAGGACCTCGGGCTGCTCGTCCAAAGCGATGATCGTCGGCTGTGCCTGTCCGGTGGGGTCCTGAATGAAGGCCGCATCGACCTTGCCCTCACGCACCAGCTTCTCTGCAGCCTGGGCGTCCTTGGCGTCGGTGATCTCCACGCCGAGCTGCTGCTCGTACATGGCAGCCTGCTCACCCACACCGACCATGGCCATGCTCGGAGTGCCCGACTTCGACTCGGACCCTCCGACGGCGCCCGCGATGATCGCGGCGAGGATGCCCAGCACGATGACGGCACCGGTGACCAGGAAGAAGGGGCTGCGAAGTGCGGTCGAACTCTCGCGGTTCGACACCAACCAAGCGGCTTGACGCTTATTCACGTCGACGAACTCAGAGACCAGACCGGTCTCGGGAAGCTCATCGGGTGAGGGATTGTCCTGGGCAAGCTCGAACGGAACCTCGTCGAGCCCGTCGGGCGCATCGTCTGTGTCGGCGCCATCCACTTCGTCCTCCGCCGACGTTGCACTCGCAGCAGACTGACTGCCCTTGCGAGGTGTGCCGCTCTTGCCGGACTTGGCGCTCTTGGCGGCTGAGGCCGCAGAGCTCTTGCCATCTGCATCGTCATCGGCGGCTGTGACGTCATCGCCGATGGGAACGCCCAGATCATCGATGCCCTCGCCTGCAGTGCCCTTCGACACCAGCGGCTCCTCCGGGGAGTCCCCGTCCGGGCCTTCGTCCTTGCCTGCCATCACAAAGCCTCCTTGTACTGCTCGGCCAATGTCGGGCGAACACTCTCAAAACTCTTCACACCATTCAGTGCTGCCACGGTCTGCGCGGCAGAGCCCGCATCGGCGGCACGGAAGCTGATCACGCTGTCCTCCGAATCGAGAATCGCAACGTCGCTGATGCCCGCGCGCTTCTCCGCTGTCTTGGCGGCCGCCTCGGCGTCGCTGACCTTCACGCGGTACTTCACGTCCGAGCGCAGCTCCTGCACACTGCCGGACACGCTGGTCCGGCCCTGATTGAGGACGACCACGTCGTCGGCATGTGCCTGCGCGGCCTCCCAGTTGTCGGTCGCCAGAATGACGGGCACCCCGGAGGCTGCATGGGCGCGCAGCAGCGACATCACGAGTTCGGTCGACTCTGAGTCGAGCCCGGAGAAGGCATCGTCGATGACGACGACATCGGGGTCGGCGGCCAGGGTCGCCGCGATGTCGACCCGGGCGATCTCGGTGCCGCTGAGGTTCTTCAACGGGGCATAGCCGCGATCGGCCAGTTCGAGGCGCGAGAGCAGTGTCAGCGCATTGCGCTCGGCCGCCCCCAGCGTGATGCCGTGCAGACGCGCCAGGTAGACGATCTGATCGATCACGCGCATGTTCGGGTAGCCGCCGCGTTCGGCGGGCAGATACCCGAAGTTCTGACGATCGCCGAAGTCGAGCTCGAAGTCCTCGAGCTTGACGGTGCCCTCATCGGGCGAGATCAGCCCCATGATGACGCGAACCAGCTCGGTCCGGCCGGCCGAACGGGTTCCGACGATTGCGGTGATCCGGCCTGCTTGCGCGGTGAAACTCACCTCGTCGAGATAAGTTCGCTTTCCCTTGCGCAGGGAAACCTCTTTCAGTGTGAGCACGCGTCATCCTTACTTTTCCAGAAGCAGTACTGTGGGAGTGTCTCATCCATCGTGTTGAATCGACCTCGATGTTTCAAACCAGGACCTCGATTTCGACAGAATTGCCAGTCGAGTCCCAGCTGGTGATCGACGGAACGCGGTGTCGCCCGTGCGATCTGGGCCAACGTCTCAATCCAGACCAAGATCACTTGTCGTCAGAGCCGTGAGATACGGAATGCCCGTCGCCTCGACCCGCTCCTTGGCTCCCGTGTCACGGTCCATGACCACAGCCACGGCCACCACCTCGGCGCCGGCCTCCCTGAGAGCCTCGACCGCGGTGAGCACGGAGCCGCCCGTGGTCGACGTATCCTCGACCGCGACGACCCGCTTGCCTGTGACGTCGGGGCCCTCGACACGACGGGACATCCCGTGCTTCTTCGCCTCCTTGCGGACGACGAAGGAATCCACCGGGGAGCCGCGGACGACAGACCGGTGCATGACGGCGGTGCCGACCGGGTCGGCGCCCATCGTCAGTCCGCCCACAGCATCGATCGTTTCGAGCAGGCCCTCGGCGGCCAGGAGGTCGAGCACCACATCGCCGATCAGCGGTGCGGAGCGATGATCGAGGGTGACCCTGCGCAGATCCAGATAATAGTCAGCTTCCCTGCCGGATGAGAGTGTCACCTTGCCGCGAACGACGGCGAGTTCGTCGATGAGGTCGAGCAGTTGTCGGCGGGTGTCTGCGCAATCGGTCATGCCCACAAGTCTAAACGGCCAGTGCCGGTGTGCAGACCAGGCCCGTCACACACG
>NZ_JAKDJU010000056.1 GCF_030453725.1 Brevibacterium picturae | reverse complement strand
CGGGCAACCCGCCCACGGGCCCGATCCATATCGTCGACGATGACCGCGAATGACCTGCCTATGGTGCGGAGCAGCAGCGATTCTTCGTCCCAATGAATGAAACATTTCCCCGCTGTCGAGCGGATCCGGCCTAGGCTGTGCGGGAGTGCCGAGCCGGTGGCTGCTGATCATCATCGGCTGAAGCGAAATCAAGTGGAGGAACTATGGACCAGGACATCGTCGTTTGTGAACCGCTGCGCACCGCGGTCGGAGGGTTCGGAGGACAGTTCCGCGACATCCCCGCCCACGAGCTCTCCGCCACCGTCGTCCGTGAACTCATGGCCAGAACCGGACTCGACCCCGAACTCGTCGCCGACGTCATCCTGGGGCAGGGCTATGCCACCTCCGAGGCGCCCGCCATCGGCCGTGTCACAGCGCTCGACGCCGGCCTGCCCGTCACCGTGCCCGGCCGCCAGGTCGACCGTCGCTGCGGTTCGGGACTGCAGGCTGTCATCGACGCCGCCATGATGGTCGGATCCGGCAACGGAGACTTCGTCATCGCCGGGGGTGTCGAATCGATGTCCCACGCGCCCTTCTACAACGACACCATCCGCTGGGGAGTCCGCGGCGGCAACGCCGAATTCACCGACTCTCTGGGCCGCGGGAGGATCACCCCGGGCGGAAAGAACTATCCCGTCGAAGGCGGAATGCTCGAGACCGCAGAGAACCTGCGCCGCGAATACTCGATCGGCCGCGAAGAGCAGGACGAACTCGCCTTCAACTCACACCAGCGTGCGGCCGCAGCAGCCGAGGACGGGCGCTTCGCCGAAGAGATCGTGCCGGTGACGATCCCCGCCACCCGCAAGGTCGCCGAACAGCAGATCGTCGCCGATGAGCACATCCGTCCCGACACCAGCATCGAGAAGCTCGCCAAGCTGCGTCCCATCCTCGGTAAGGGCGATGACCAGGCAACCGTCACCGCCGGCAACGCCTCGGGCCAGAACGACGGAGCTGCCGCGAGCATCGTCACCACCCGCGCCGCCGCCGAAGCACAGGGGCTCAAGCCGCTCGGCCGCCTGGTCAGCTGGGCCGTGGCCGGAGTGCCGCCGAAGACCATGGGCATCGGCCCCGTCCCTGCTACCAAGAAGGCGCTCGAGAAGGCCGGACTGAGCCTGGCCGACATCGACCTCATCGAACTCAACGAGGCCTTCGCCGCCCAGGCGCTGTCCGTGACCCGCGAATGGGACTTCGGCAAGGCCGACTTCGACCGCCTCAACGTCAGCGGCTCCGGGATCTCCCTGGGCCACCCCGTCGGCGCGACCGGCGGCCGGATCCTGGCGACTCTGCTGCGCGAGATGGAGCGCCGCGAGGCCCGCTACGGACTCGAGACCATGTGCATCGGCGGCGGCCAGGGCATCGCCGCGATCTTCGAACGCGCCTGAGGCTGCGTGCTCTGAACTATTTGGAGGGAACATACCGTCGATATTGGCGCAGAAGATCGACGGTATGTTCCCTCCAAATGTGCACCCGTGGATAGGGGAGTCGCCCGTGGCAGCGAAACATCACCCCGCGACGCCAAGCAGTCGGATGGAGATGGACAGTCGCGTCGGCGTTCCAATCCTGCGTCATGGATGTGCCCAGGCTGTAACACGAACCAAGACCGGCCCGCAAAGACGTTGGTTAGACTGGCGGCATGTCAGAAACAACTACGCCTGAGTCGAGCATCGGTGTGCTCGTGGTTGAGGACGAGGCAGTCGCTGCCCGGGCCCATGCGAAGTACATCGATCGCATCGACGGCTATCACCTCGCCGGTGTGGCGAAGAACGCCACCCAGGCGATGGCTGCTCTGACCGGAAAGATCTACGGTCTCAACGCGGACTGCATCAGCCTCGTCCTCCTCGACATGAACCTCCCCGATGGGCACGGACTGCAGGTCTGCCGTGCCATCCGCGGCCACCGCGTCGACGTCGACATCATCGCCGTCACCGCCGCCCGGGACATGCAGATCGTGCAGGAGGCGCTGTCCTACGGCGTCGCCCAGTACATCATCAAACCGTTCACCTTCCCCGTCTTCAAATCCAAACTCGAGGCCTACTCCTCATTCCGCGACAGCCTCGGCGGGGACAGCACCGAGGGCGAGGTCACCCAGACCGACGTCGACACCGCGATCGCCGCGCTGCGCACCCACACAGTGACCGCGACCGCCAAGGGCGTCCCCGATGCGGTGCAGGCCGAAGTGAAGTCCGTCCTCGGCGACAAGCCCGGACAGTCCGCCGCCGAGGTCGCCGTTGGCCTCGGTGTCTCCCGAGTGACCGCACGCCGGTACTTGGAGGCCATGGCCGACGCAGGCATGCTCGCCCGCCGACCCCGGTACGGAGCCGCCGGCCGGCCGGTGCTCGAATACACTGTCGTCACAGAAGACGCCTGAACCACCCCTCGATACCCGGGCCCCATCCCCACAGCACCCGAGCTGACCCACAGCACCCGAGCAATCCCCACAGCACCCGAGCAATCCCCACCTCACCGGGCAAGTCGCCTTCCCCCAAGTGGACTTCCCGGCGGACTACACCCATGATTGATTCATGACGAAAAAGCCCAGAACCTGGTTGGCCATCGCCATCGTCGTCGTGCTGTTGGCCGGCGCTGGGGTCGTCGCCTTCCTCTCCCTGCCGATGCGTGCAGAGGCTGCCGCCGACGAAGCCGTTGCCGACCTGAACAGCTCAACCATCGACTCCACCGCCTGGTCGGACACAGGTGCATCGAAGAAGCTGCACGACGTGGTGCTCGGGGCACTCGATGAGAGCATGAAGAAGCGCTCCGTCGAACTCGACGGCACGAAGAAACGCGATGATGGCGCGGTCGCGACGCTGAACTGGACATGGACGAACCAGGACGATGAAGTCTGGGAGTACTCCTCTCAGCTGCCACTGCACAGAAAGGGTCTGCTGTGGTCGGCAGACCTCACCGCACAGTCGATCCACCCCGATCTCGACGACGGGCGAGTTCTGGTGTCGAAGAAGGACCCGGGGAAGCGGGGCTCGATCCTCGGCGAAGACGATGAGGAGCTGATGGCGGAGGGCACCGTCATCGACGTGGGTATCCACCCGGCCAAACTCGACGACGGCGAGGGCGCGGCGGGCGAGGGCACAGCCGGCGAGGCCGAGGACGCGGGCGGCGAGAACGCTGAGACCACTCTCACCACGCTCGAAGACGAACTCGACATCGACCTCACATCGCTGCAGGAGCGCATCGACGCCGCCGATCCAGATCAGTTCGTTCCCGTCATCACGCTGCGTGAGAGCGACTACTCCGCGGTCAAGGACTCCATCCACTCCCTGCCCGGAACCGTGTTCAAGACTCGCACACAACCGCTGAGCATCACGAGGGACTTTGCGGCAGCAACACTGGGAACCGCCGGAGCCGCCGATGCTGAGGAGGTCGAGGCCTCCGATGGAAAGCTCACCGGTGAGTCCGTCGTCGGCAAGAGCGGACTGCAGAAGGCCTTCAACGAGCAGCTGACCGGACCAGCCAACGAAGAGATCTTCATCGCCGACGCTGAGCCCGGCACCGACTCCGACGGTGAGTCCGGCACTGCCGCCGCTGCCGACGACTCCGAGCCCGTCCTCGTCCACGAATTTCCGAAGCGGGACGGCGAAGACATCACGACGACGCTCAACGTCGCCGTGCAGGAGGCCGCCGACACCGCGGCCGCAACAGGCAAGAAGCCGACTGCGCTCGTAGCGATCCGCCCCAGCGACGGTCATGTCCTGGCTGTGGCCAATCAGGATCCCGATGGAGCGGCCTGGGATCGGGCGCTGACCGGGCAGTACGCTCCCGGATCGGTATTCAAGATCGCCTCAGGAGTGGCGCTGCTGGAATCGGGAATGACGGCGAAGACGACACTGGGCTGTCCGAAGACCACGACCGTCGACGGAAAGACCTTCAAGAATGCCGAGGACCATGTCATGGGCGATGTCGCCTTCGCAGACGACTTCGCCGAATCATGCAACACCGCATTCGTCGACGCCGCGAAGAAGGTCTCGGCCTCCGAGGTGGCGAATGCGGCATCGAACCTGGGAATGGACGACATCGATCTGGGAGCCGGTTCGAAGATGGCCGCCGTTCCCCATGACGACGATCCCGTCAACCATGCGGCACAGATGATCGGTCAGGGCAAGGTCGTGGCGAGCCCGCTGGCGGTGGCAGCGATGGCCGCTTCGGTGGCCGACGGCGACACCGTCAGTCCACTCCTCGTCCTCCCCGACCAACGCGCGGACGATCGAGAACAGGTCCTTGACGCCGAAGCCGCGAAGGCGATGCAGAAGCTCATGCGCCGCGCCGTGACCAAGGGCACCGCCGGCGCGCTGCAGGACGTTCCCGGCAAACCGGTCCACGGAAAGACCGGCACCGCCGAATACGGTGGCGAGACCCCACCGCGCACCCACTCCTGGTTCGCCGGCTACCAGGGCGACGTGGCCGTGGCCGTCCTCGTCGAGGATGGAGGATTCGGCGCCGAGGCGGCCGTGCCGGTGGCGAAGAAATTCTTCACAGCGCTCAACTGAGCAAGAACCTCACTTCATCCGCAGGGCACGCATGACGTCGAAGGCCGTGGTCAAGGTGCGGGCGAACCGTGTCTGATCGAGTGGGCCGAACGGTGCGATCGGGACCAGGTTCTGCTCGGCGACAGTGTGCGTGTGCATGAACTGGTAGAGCCCCTCGACGCCGTGGCGGTGGCCCAGACCTGAGGCCTTGACCCCGCCGGCCGGTGCATCGATCGAGCCCCACGCCGCCACATACGCCTCATTGACGTTGACCATCCCCGCCTCGATCCGCCGAGCCGTCTCGACCCCATGGGACCGGGAGTAGACGCTGGCGTTGAGGCCGTATTCGCTTGCATTGGCACGCTCGATCGCCTCGGCGTCGGAGGACACCGGATACACGGCAGCAACAGGGCCGAAGGTTTCCTCAGCGAACAGAGTGGCCGCCTCGCTGACATCGGTGAGCACTGTCGGCAGATAGAAGTACGGGCCCAGCTCCGGCACCGGGCGGCCACCGGCGATGACCTGAGCCCCGTTGGCCCGTGCCTGCTCGACGTGCTCGCTGACCCGGGCGAACTGCTTGGGCCCGGCCAGAGACCCCATCCCGGGGCCGTAGGAATAGTCGGCGCTGAGCTCGAGGTTCCGGGTCGCCTCGGCGAAGTGGGCGCAGAACTCGGGGTACAGGTCCTCGTGGACGTAGATGCGCTCGAACGACAGGCACAGCTGCCCCGCCGAGGAGAAGCACCCGCGGATCGCCCCGTCCACGGCCGAAGGGAGATCGGCATCGGAGAGGACGAGCATCGGATTCTTCCCGCCCAGCTCCAGGGCGGTGGGAAGGAGACGTCGACCCGCCTCGGCGGCGATCGAACGTCCGGCGGCCGTGGACCCGGTGAAGGAGAGCCCGTCGGCCCCGGCGATGAGGGCAGGGCCGAGCTGTCCGCTGGGGCCGGGCACCAGCTGCCACACCTCGGCGGGCAGGCCGCAGGCGATGGCGAGCCGGCGCATGATGATCGCCGTCAGAGTCGTCTGACTGTCCGGCTTGTGCACGACGGCATTGCCGGCGGCCAGGGCCGCGAACAGGTCGGTCGCGCCCAGAGTGAGCGGATAGTTCCAGGGCGTGATGAACCCGACGACGCCGAGGGGAGTGCGTGTGACCTCGGTGCGGGTCAGGCCGGGAACGGCACCGCGACGCCGCTGCGGGCGCAGGCGCGCCGGCGTGGTGACACCGTAATGACGGCACACATTGTAGGTGTCGAGGATCTCGTCATAGGCGTGGATGCGGGCCTTGCCGGTCTCGTGCTGGATGATGTCGAGGAGGAGATCCTCATGCCTGCGCAGCGCCGAGTGCAGGCGCAGCAGCACCTTGGCACGATGCTCGGGCGACCGGGACGCCCACGTGCGGCCGGCGATGCGCGCGGAGGCGTATGCCCGGTCCACGTCCTCGGCGGTGTTTGCGGTGAAGCGGGGCTGGTCGAGACCGGTGAACGGGTCAGCGTTGTGGAGGCGCTCGCCGCTGCCCGAGGCTTCAGTGTAGGGATCCGTAGCGAGGAATTCGCGCAGCCGGTCCGTGACCTGGGAGAGGTCCATAGAGGGAGTGACGGTGTTGGTGACGTGCGTGCTCATCATGACTCCGTGTAGTCGGTATGTGCGTGGATTTCGGCCAGGAGGGCGACTAACTTACGCTACAGTATCTTCTATGGTTTCACGTGAACTGCGTCACGCGGTACATGAGATCGAGGCGCCGCAGGCGGTGCTCGACCTCGAGGCGTTCGACGCGAACCTCACAGCATTGGCGAAGCGTGCGCAGGGACTGCCGATCAGGGTCGCCTCGAAGTCGCTGCGCACCCCCGCCGCGATCGACCGGGCGCTGGCCCACCCCGGGTATTCCGGTGTCCTCGCCTTCTCCCTGCCCGAGGCCCTGGCACTGCATGCCCGCGGCATCCGCGACATCCTCGTCGGCTATCCCACCGTCGACCGGCTCAGCCTGAAACTGCTGTTCGCCGAGGCGGGGGCGACGGAGAACATCACCCTGATGATCGACTGCCCCACCCACCTCGACATCATCGACAGCGCCCGCAGCGTCGTGGCGTCCATCGGCAGCACGGAGGGGGCCGACAGGGACACAGCAGCAGATGGTGCCGGGCCGGGGGTGCGCGTGTGCCTCGACATCGATGCCTCATATCGTCTGGGCGAAGAGGTCCTGGGCAGCCGGGTCCACATCGGAGCCAGGCGCTCGCCGATCAGGGACCCTGCCTCGGCCGTTGAACTCGCCGAGCACGTCATCGCCCGTCCCGGCGTCGATCTCGTCGGGCTGATGTCCTATGAAGGCCAGGTCGCCGGCACCGCCGATGCCGGCACCTCGGCGAAGCAGACGGTGGTGCGCGCCATGCAGAAGCGCTCGATCGCGGAGCTGAGGGTCCGGCGCAGGCACATCATCGACGCGGTGCGTGAGCTGACCGAGCTCGAATTCGTCAACGGCGGCGGCACCGGGTCTTTCGAATCCAGCGCCGTCGAAGGCACACTGACGGAACTGGCCGCCGGCTCCGGGCTCTTCTCCCCGGGGCTCTTCGACGGCTACACGAAGTTCCGTCACGAGCCCGCCGCCTACTTCGTCACCCCGGTGGTGCGCCGGCCCGGGCCCGGCTGGGTCACCGTGTTCAAGGGCGGATTCATCGCCTCGGGCGTGCCTGGAGCCGACCGGGTCCCGACGATCGCCTGGCCACCCGGGCTCGAATACTCCGGCCTCGAAGGCGCCGGTGAGGTCCAGACTCCGCTCACCGGCCCAGGCAGCGAGGACCTGCGCATCGGCGACCTGGTCTGGTTCCGGCACGCGAAGGCCGGTGAGCTCGCCGAGCACTTCAACGAATTCCTCGTCGTCTCCGGCTCGCAAGTCATCGACTCCTGGTCGACCTATCGCGGGGAAGGGTGGGTGCTGTGAACCGAACCGCAATGTCGGGACCACGACGACTGTTCCGGAACTGGTCCGGCCATGTCCACGCCCACCCGCACACCTTCGTGAGGCCCACCTCGGCGGGGGAGTTGGGAGAGGTCCTGCGATCGGTCGCCAACGCCGGCCAACGGGTCCGCGCCGTGGGCGCCGGCCACTCATTCACCCCCATCGCCGCAGGTGACGACGTGATGATCAACCTCGATCACCTCAGCGGAATCATCACCGTCGATGAGGCGACTGGCCGCGTGCGCTTCCACGCGGGCACCCGGCTGCGTGACATCCCTGCCCTGCTCGCACCCTTCGGGCTCGCCCTGGCCAATCAGGGCGACGTCAACCCGCAGGCGCTCGCCGGGGCGATCTCGACGAGCACCCACGGGACCGGGCTCGGCTTCACCGGATTCGCCGGAACCGTCACCGGGCTCTCACTCATGGGCCCCGACGGGGCCGTGCGCAGACTGTCGGCGATCAGCGATCCCGAGGTCTTCGACCTGGCCCGCGTCGGCCTCGGCGTGCTGGGCATCGTCACGGAGATCGAACTGCAGTGTGTGCCGGCCTTCGACCTCATCGCCGAGGAGGTCGTGACGGATGTCGACGAGCTGCTGGCTGACCTCGGGCCGCGGATGCAAGCGGCCGATCATTTCGAGTTCTACTGGTTCCCGCACACCGACACCGCACTGACCAAGACGAACACCCGTGTCGGCCTCGGAGAGATCGGCCCGGGCCACCTCGCCGAGGCTGGGGTGCGCAACCGTTTCCTCACCCTGCTCGACAAGGAAGTCGTGGAGAACGGTGCCCTGCGGCTCGCAGTCGAGCTCGGCTCGGCAGTGCCCAGCCTGGTCCCACGCATCAATCGGATCGCCCAGTCCGCAGTCTCGGACAGAACGTATCGGGCACCGGGATACGACGTCTTCGTGACACCTCGGCGGGTGCGGTTCAACGAGATGGAATACGCGGTTCCGCTGGCATCCGGCGCCGAGGTGATCCGTGAGATCCGAGATGCCATCGAGTCGAGAGGGTGGACGATCTCATTCCCGATCGAAGTCAGATCGGCCGCCGCCGACGACGTTCCGCTGTCGACGGCCTACGGGCGGGAGACGATGTACATCGCCGTGCACCGGTTCGTGAAGGACGAATTCGCCGAATACTTCCGCGTCGTCGAACAGATCTGCCGGCGCCATGGGGGTCGCCCGCACTGGGGCAAGATCCACAGCCTGGGTGCCGATGACCTGCGTGAACTCTATCCGCGCTTCGACGACTTCTGCTCACTGCGTGGCCAGCTGGACCCACAGGCCACCTTCGGAAACCGGTTCACCGATTCCCTGTTCGGTCTGGACTCCAGAACGGGTGCGAAGTGAGCCCACGGCAGCGAAATCCGGTCTGACCTGGGCATCGGGTCTCACCCGCAGTAGGGTGGGTTGAAGCTTCCCGTCGGTCGGCCCCCGGGGTGATTCCGCTCAGGCTGATGCAGCCCAGGCTGATGCGATCGGGAACAACGGCCGCAGCATGTCCAAAGAAATGGATTCGTCGATGTCAGATTTCGAACCGCAGGCCCAATCGGACCCGGCAGCAATCAGCAACCCTGAGCGTGAGAAGGGGCGCCGGCGATCCATGCTGGTCGCGGCCTTCGGAACCGTCGTCGAATGGTACGACTTCTCGATCTTCTTCTACGTCGCGACCATCCTGACCACTGAATTCTTCGGCGATAGAACCGATTCTCTGCTGCTCACCTTGGGCGTCGGTGCCGCCGGATTCCTGTTCCGGCCGCTGGGTGCCATGGTCTTCGGCCATCTCGGCGACAGGGTGGGCCGCAAATCCGCGCTGGTCGTCTCGGCCGTGCTCATGGCCGTCGCGATGCTCGGCATCGCGATCATGCCCACCTACGAGGCGATCGGCATCTGGGCGGGTGTCGGCATGGTCTTCTTCCGGTGTCTGTCCGGATTCTCCGTCGGCGCCGAGTACACGGGCATCATGGTCTTCCTGATGGAATCCGCCGGCAGCAAGCGGCGCGGACTCGCGGCCAGCTGGGCCGCTGCCAACAGTGAGGTCGGAGCCCTGCTCGCGGTCGGCTCCGGCGCATTCCTGGCTGCCACGCTGTCTGCTGAGGCGATGAGCTCCTGGGGATGGCGGCTGCTGTTCGTCCTCGGTGCCCTGCTCGCCGCCCTGATGATCCCGCTGCGTCGAATGATGGAGGAGACCGACACGTTCAAGCGCCTGCAGCAGGCGGAGAAGAAGAAACCGGCAGTCAAGCATCGTCGTTCCCCGCTGCTCATCGCCTTCATCCAGCAGCCCCGCGCGATCCTCGTCGCGTTCCTCATCTCGTCGATCGGTTCGGTCAGTTACTTCCTCAACATCACCTACGTGCCGACCTACATCGAAGAGGTCTCGGACGTGAAGAACTCCGGCTCTCTGGCACTGGGCACCATCGCGGCCGTCGTCGCGATCGTCATCACACCGTGCTTCGGCATCGCCTCGGACCGGTTCGGACGGAAGAAGACGTTGGCCGTGCTCATGGCCGTCTTCATCCTCACCACCATTCCCGCATACGCACTGCTGGCGGGTGGGAACACCGGGGTCGCTGTCTTGGGCGTCGCGTTCCTCGCCGTACCGGCCGCCGGCTGGAGTTCCGTGGCAGCGGCCATGGTTCCCGAACAGTTCACCGGCACCAGCCGCTTCTCCGGAATGGCGATCGGCTACAACGTGGCCACAGTCCTCTTCGGCGGACTCTCGCCGCTGATCGCGACCGCTCTGATGAGCTCGACCGGTCTCACCCTGGCACCGGCGATCTATGCGACTGTCATCGTCGTGGTGGCCGGCATCCCGACCCTGTTCCTGGCCCGCAATATGGCGGGCAGGCCCCTGGCCGAGGTCGATCGCGACAAGGACCTGGTCCCGGCCTGACGGACCTGGTACCGGGGTGACGGACCTGGTCCCGGTGTGAGCGGCCCGCGCCGGCTCGGCGGTCCCGGGGTGAGCGGCCCGCGCCGGCTCGGCGGTCCCGGCGTGAGCTCAGTTCTGGGGTAGTCGCGCCAGCAGCCAGGAGACGATCTCCGGCCAGGCGCTCTCGGCGATCGGGCGTCGCAGCAGGCCGTGATGGCCGATGCGGTCGACTCCGAGTTCTTCAGGTGTGAAGGTGCGGCGATCCACCTCGGCGAGGCGGACATGGTCGACGAGTGCGTCGATCTGCGCCGGTGAGGCCCAGTTGTCGTCGCTGGCTCCGATCGCGAGCACGGGCGTGCGCAAGCGGGCCATTCGAGCGGTGGCTCCCAGGCTGGGATCGTCGAAGAAGTACTCTGACATGCGCACCCACCGGCCCCACTCGAGCATGGCCGCAGTCGGGATGTCCTCGCCGAGTCCGAGACGTTTGCCGGGTGCGTAGCCGACGAGCGGACTGATCAGGGGGCCGAGCGTTCGGAGGATGAGACCGACCCGGAATCGTTCGGACAGGGGGTTGATGTCGCGCAGCGCCGCTCGTGCCGTGCCCACGGTGGCGATTCCGTGCAGGTCCTCGGTGGCGTTGCCCAGCAGCAGGGCATGGCCGCCGAGGCTGTGCCCGAGTGCGAGCTTCGGCAGCTCAGGAAATTCGCTCCTGGCCCAGGCCGCGGCCGCACCTGCGTCCTGCTGCATCCAGTCGCGCATCCGCAGCTGTGTGTGCTCGCGTGCCGGACCCGATGCGGCGACACCTCGCACATCGTAGGTGAGCACAGCCAGCCCACGGCGAACGGCGTATTCGGCGAACCTCGTGTAGAAGCGGGCCGGCGTCGCCGTGGCGGGATGGACCGTGAGGAACCCGGTCGGGGTTTCCCGCGGCATCAGCACAGTGGCGACAACGTGACTGTGCGCCTCGGTTTCGCCCGCTGCCCAGCGCCCGGAGCCGTTGGCAGCGCTGTGGGTGCCATCGGTGACCGGAATGCGCACGGAACTCATCATTGTGCTCGTCATGAGCACAAGGTTAGTGGCGATTCAGCAAATTATCTACTGTTCAGTAACAGTGGGTTCCGTGCGCCGCGATCAGCCCTGTGTGCGAGCCTTCCAGTCGGCGACCTCTGATTCGGCCAGCTGAGCGGCGACGCCGATGTAGGTGGCAGGAGTCAGGGTCTTGAGCAGCTGGGTCTCGGCCTCGGGCAGTCCGAGGCCGGCGACGAAGCTCTGCAGGTCGGCCTGATCGATGCGCTTGCCGCGCGTGAGTTCCTTGAGCGTTTCGTAGGGGTTGTCCATGCCGGGCACACCCTGCAGTCCGGCGGCGCGCATGACCGACTGGATCGCCTCGCCCAGGACCTCCCAATTGGAGTCGAGGTCGGCGGTCAGGGCCTCTTCGTTGATCGCGAGCCGTTCCAAGCCCTTGACCAGGTTGTTCAGTGCGAGCACCGAGTGACCGTATGCGACGCCGATGTTGCGCTGCGAGGTCGAGTCCGTGAGGTCGCGCTGCATCCGGGAGGTCACCAGGGTTGAGGCGAGCGAGTCGAGCAGTGCGCACGAGAGCTCGAGGTTGGCCTCGGCGTTTTCGAAGCGGATCGGATTGACCTTGTGCGGCATCGTCGAGGACCCGGTCGACCCGGCGACGGGGATCTGCTTGAAGTAGCTCATCGAGATGTAGGTCCACATGTCCGTCGCCAGATTGTGGGCGATGCGGTTGAACCGTGCGATGTCTGCGAAGAGCTCGGCATCCCAGTCGTGGGATTCGATCTGAGTGGTCAGGGGATTGAACGTCAGACCCAGGCTGCCCTCGACGAAGGTCTTGGCCAGCTTCGGCCAGTCGGCGCCGGGCACGGCGGCCAGGTGGGCCGAGTACGTGCCGGTCGCACCGTTGATCTTGCCGAGGAATTCGCTTGCCTCGATGCGTTCGAACTGACGGCGCAGGCGGTGGACGAACACGGCGAGCTCCTTGCCCATGGTCGTCGGCGTCGCCGGCTGGCCGTGGGTGTGGGAGAGCATCGGGACCTCCGCCAGCGCCGAGGCGGTGTCGGCCAATGAGTCGATGAGTGCCTTCGCGCGGGGCAGCCACACATCGACGGTGGCGCCCTTGATGCCCAGCGCCCAGGACAGATTGTTGATGTCTTCGGAGGTGCAGCAGAAGTGGACGAGTTCACTGAGATCGTCGGCGCCGAGTTCGACTAGTGCTTCTTTGATTGTGTACTCAACGGCCTTGACGTCGTGAACCGTCACCGCTTCGTGGGCTGCGAGTGTGGCGATCGTCTCGGCGTCGAAGTTCTCGGCGAAGGTGCGCAGGCCGCTGATCTCGTCCTCGGTGAGACGGCGCACGCCGTCGATCACGGAGTTCTGGGCCAGGTGGATGAACCACTCGACCTCCACCGTGATCCGGTTGCGGTTCAGGGCCGCCTCGGAGAGGTGATCGACGAGGTCAGCGGTGTCTTTGCGGTAACGACCATCGAGTGGTCCGAGAGCAATGGCGGGCGAGATGTCAGCAAGCGAAACGGTCGGCATGCCCCCATTTTCTCATGAGCCGGGCACGGACGCGGAACCGACCGGCAGGCGGTCGAAGCCGCGACTGCGGGGAAGGTGAGACTCGTGGTCTCGCGGCTGTGGAGGCCGCCGTGACTATGACGTGGAAACCCTGTGGAGCGTCACGGTGTTTCCACAGTGCGATCGCGGGCGCTTTCGGTGACAGGTGCCGATTCGTACGGTGAAGACTGAACCGGACCCGGGACGGATTTGTACAGGAGGATGACAGTGATCACCGATGAGCTGGCACTCAACCGGGACGGGTGGAGGCGGCGAGCAGACGAATTGCGCAGCCTGGCGCAGAGCTGTCGGCAGGTCGAGGCATGGGACTCCCCAGCCGGTCGGATGCTCGGCGATCGTGTGCTGACGTGTGCGGATTCGATCATCACCCTCGCGGAGAGGGCCGACAAGCTCGCCGAAGCCTACGACCTGCATCTCCAGGTCGTCTCGGTGGGAGGCAGGATCCAGATATGACCGCCACCGGGAAAGCGGGGCCGGGGAGCAGCTGGTTCGCCGTCGACATCGCACGAATCATGAGGCTTCCCGAACGGCTGAGAACGCTGTGGCCACACGAACTGATGCCCCGTGCGGACGCTGTCGGGACCGCCTCGGTGTGGGAAGGAACTGGGGCTGCCTCGGTGGGGGACGAGGCACCGGAGGCAGGCCCGGTCGCCGGGAAGGGAATCACGGAAACGCTGATGCTGGGGGAGCCCTCGAGCAGGGACTCCCGGCGTGGGTTCGATGTGCTCACGGCCTGGCTGACCGGTTTCGCCGCCGAGCTCAATCTCACCCGCTCTCGGATCACCCTCGTCATCAGCTCCGGGGACGAGATCGCCCACCTCGAGGTGTCCCTGTGCGAAGACATCTGCCTGGCCATCTTGGTGCTCCGCGGTGAGGGCTTCGCCGAGTTCGCGGGGTTCGAACTCCTCAGGCGCCTGAGACCTCAGGATCTCGCGCAGATCACCGAGGAGCTGTGCGCTCTGGTCGACAAGGACTGCGTGCTCACTCTGACCTACCTCGACGAGGCCAAAGTCGCCGGAATGGAGTTCCTGCACAGAGTGGACGGAACCTGGGCCCGACCGACACTGGAGCGCGACGGCGAGACGATCACCGTGGGATCCGAGCAGAACCTCGAGAGCAATGCGGTGCGGATCCTGCTTGCGACGGTCCTGACTCGGCTTCGGACAACTGAGGCTCAGCAGCCTCCGGTGACGCGGCAGCCTCCGCCACCCCAGCGACCTCCGGAAGCGCAGCGATCTCCGGGAGCGCAACGACCTCCGGGAGCGCAGCGATCGTCGACGACCGGGCACCGATCATGATCGCGACTCGAACTGCCGGCGGTCCGCAGCTGACGATCGACGACCGCGCAGACTCCAGCGGTGACGAGCTTCAGCGCATCTGCGCATCCATCGGTGATCTGTCCGCCGAAGGATCGCGTGCCGACTTCGATCTGGCGACGCTCCTGACTCAGGTCCCCGCTCCGCTGACGGCGATCAATCTCGATGCCGCTCGGATCGTCTACCTCCACCAGTCGGCACGCGTGCTCATCGAGCTCGAAGCCACCGTCCTCGCCGTCAGGGCTGCGGCAATCGCGTACAGACAGGCGGAGAAGGGCATCAGCGACACCTTCGGCGGACTCCTCGACTGCCTCGGATACGTCACCGGCCGCGTCATCGCCATCACCCTGCCCGTGCTCATCCCGATCGGCATCGCCGTCGGGGTCCCGATCTACGTGGGACTGACGTTCCTCGACGCCACAGGCCTCGATGATGCCGTGGCCAAGCACTTCGGCATCGACCTGGCCCAGTCGAAGGCAGCGGCCAAAGAGGCCTTCGTCGCCCTCGTGTTCGAGAACTCCGATGCCTCCGGGGCCATCATCGAACACGTGCTGCCGGGAATCGTCGTCGGCTTCATGGGACTGCCGCCGACTGTGCTGGCCGCCGACGGTGACCATGCGCTGTGGCCGCATGACTCGTCATCGATGACGGCATGGATCCTGGGTGGCGCAAACATGTTCGGGCTGCTCCTGCCATCAGATGTGGAGGTGTGGAAGGCCGAGGGCATCACTGAGGCCCATGACGAGCCGCCGCGTGATATCGGGGACCTCTACAGCAGAGAGGCCGACGTCCACCGCGGCACCGACTCCGGGCAGGTGAGGATCGAGGAGATCACGGCCGCTGACGGCACCACCCGCTACATCGTCTACATTCCCGCGACGACCGATTGGTCGCCCGAGCCGGGTGAGAACACCACCGATATGACGACGAATGTGCAGGCCATGGCCGGCAACGACACCGTGATGCAGGAGATGGTCCGGCAGGCCATCGCCGATGCGAATATCGGCTCGGATGCCGAGGTCATGCTGGTCGGCTATTCGCAGGGAGGGATCACCGCCGGAACGCTTGCCGCCGATCCGGCGTTCTTGGCCGATGTGAATGTCTCCGCGCTCGTCACCGTGGGCGCCCCGATCTCAGACTTCCCGGTTGATGAGGACATCGACGTCCTCTCGATCGAGCACGAGCAGGATCTGGTGCCCGACCTCGACGGCAATGAGAACCCGGCCGAGGACCACTGGTCGACGATCACCGTCGACTACGATCCCGACCAGCTGCGCCATGCCCCGAACCTGAAGAACAGAACAGATGCGGAGCTCGACGAACTGTTCTCCTCCGCCGGAGCCGCACACTCCTCGGCCGCCTACACGGCCTCGATCGGGCTGATGCTCGGCGCCGGCCATGCCGGCCTCAACCGATTCACCGCGAAGAACTCGGGATTCTTCACCGGTGATCTCAAGGAAACGAGGGACTACCAGGGAAAACGCAAACGGACATGACCGTGGCCAAGAGCCAGGGCAGCCTCGGCGAAATCCGAGGTCGACGGCAGCGAAGCATGCGGGAGAAACCCGAGCCCAACCTCGGCGAGGTGGAGCTGTGAACTGCTCGGACGTGCATTTGTCGGACGTTGGACCAACTCGGCGACCATCGACAATTCGGCATGGACGCCTTTGGACGTGAACCACACGCGCGGTAGTCGCCTCCTAGGCTGAACCCGACCATAACAATTGGCGCTCGACGCACGCTGCCGATGTGGCATGCAGTCGGTGGATTCGGTATCGTGGTATCACCTGTGAATCACATCACTCGAGGGCGAGATCTCACACCAGAGGCCTCGCTCGAAGAACACCGTCCACCACTGGTCACCTCCGGTGCGATTGGACCTTGAACAAAGGAGAACTGGAATGACCTCCAACATTTCAGTGGGAACCGGGACTGCCCACAGTCAGTCATCGGAACCTCGAATGATCCAGATGCTCACCGAAGACGGCAATCGCGTCGAATCCGGTGAATATGACGCCTTCGCGGCAGAACTCACCGATGAGGATCTGCGCGGCTTCTACCGGGACATGGTCCTGGTGCGTCGCATCGATGCTGAGGGCGCAGCCCTGCAGCGCCAAGGACAGCTCGGCCTGTGGGCGCCGATGTTCGGTCAGGAAGCAGCCCAGATCGGAATGGGACGGGCAGCCCGCCCCCAGGACTTCGTCTTCCCCACCTACCGCGAACACGGCCTCGCCTACACACGCGGCGTCGAACCCGAAACCCTCCTCGGCATGTTCCGCGGCCAGGACCACGGCGGCTGGGACCCCCAGGAACACCGGTTCCACACGTACACCATCGTCATCGGATCGCAGACCCTGCACGCCACCGGCTACGCCATGGGCGTGTCCATGGACGGCGACGTCGGCACCGGTGACATCGAACGCGACACTGCGGCCATCGCCTGCTTCGGCGACGGAGCCACTTCACAGGGCGATGTCTCCGAGGCGCTGACCTTCGCCGGAGCATTCCACGCACCCGTGCTGTTCTTCTGCCAGAACAACCAGTGGGCCATCTCCGAACCCACCCACGTCCAGTCCGCGGCACCACTGTGCAAGCGCGGCGAAGGATTCGGCGTTCCCGGCCTCCGCGTCGACGGCAACGACATCATCGCGATGTACGCCGTGGCCCGGGCCAGCCTGGACTCGGTCCGCGCCGGCAACGGCCCGATGCTCATCGAAGCCTTCACCTACCGTCGTGGTGCCCACACCACGGCCGATGACCCGACGAAGTACCGCGATGCCGCCGAAGAGGAGATCTGGGAGGACCGCGATCCGCTCAAGCGACTTCGGGCCTACCTCGACAACCACACCGACACCGGTGAGGAATTCTTCGCCGAGGTGGACGCCGAGGCCGATACCCTCGCCGCACGCATCCGCCACAACTGCATGACCATGGAAGATCCCGACCCCGTCGAGATGTTCGCCCATGTCACCTCCGAACCTCACCCCCTCGTCGATGAGGAACGTGCGGATTTCCTCGCATACCAGGCCTCATTCGCCGATGCAGGTGAGGCCTGATGGAGAAACTTCCCCTGTCAAAGGCCCTCACGGCCGGAATGCGCAAAGCCATGGAGGACGACCCGAAGGTCGTCCTCATCGGTGAGGACATCGGCAAACTCGGCGGCGTCTTCCGCGTCACCGAAGGCCTGCAGAAGGACTTCGGTCCGCAGCGGGTCATCGACTCGCCACTGGCCGAATCCGGCATGGTCGGAACCTCGATCGGCATGGCCATCCGCGGCTACCGCCCGGTCATCGAGATCCAGTTCGACGCCTTCATCTTCCCCGCCTACGACCAGATCGTGACCCAGCTGGCCAAGCTCTACAACCGCACTCTGGGCAAGGAGCGAGTTCCGATCGTCATCCGCGTGCCCTACGGCGGCGGCATCGGCTCACCGGAGCACCACTCGGAGAGCCCGGAGACCGTCTTCGCCCATCACGCCGGGCTGCGCCTGGTCTCACCGTCGAACGCCCATGACGCCTACTGGATGATGCAGGAAGCGATCAAGAGCGACGATCCGGTGATGTTCTTCGAGCCCAAGCGCCGCTACTGGCTGCGCGGCGACGTCGACACCTCCGAGCGGGGAAGTCTGGGAATGCACGACGCCCAGGTGGTCTCCGAAGGCACCGATGTCACACTGGTGGCCTATGGCCCACTGATGCCGACAGCCAAGGACGTCGTCACCGCCGCGGCCGAAGAGGGTAAGAGCGTCGAACTCATCGACCTGCGCAGCCTCAGCCCGATCGACTTCACGACCCTTGAGAAGTCGGTGAAGAAGACCGGCCGACTGGTGATCACCCACGAGGCGCCGACCTTCCTGGGCCTGGGCTCCGAGATCGCGGCACGCCTGTCCGAGCGTTGCTTCTTCAACCTCGAGGCTCCCGTCATCCGAGTCGGCGGCTATCACACGCCCTACCCCGGCTCGCGGATGGAAGAGCACTACCTGCCCGACCTGGATCGCATCTTCGACGGTGTCGACCGGGCACTGGCCTACTGATTCAAGGAGAGCTGATATGTCTTTCGAATTTCCTCTTCCTGACGTCGGTGAGGGCCTGACCGAGGCCGATATCGTGTCATGGAAGGTCGCCCCGGGCGACACCATCACCGTCAACCAGATCCTCGTCGAGATCGAAACGGCCAAATCCCTGGTCGAGCTCCCGAGCCCGCAGGCCGGACTCGTCGACGCCCTGCTGGTCGATGAGGGCCAGACCATCGAGGTCGGAACACCGATCATCCGCTTCGGCGGCGGCGATTCCGCCGGCAGCTCCGAGACCGCTGGAGCCTCTGCGCCTGCGGCAGGAGACGCGCAGGCCTCGACCGAGGGCGGAGGCGATGCCGATGGTGGCGCCACCCTGGTCGGCTACGGCGCCAAAGCAACCTCGTCGAAGCGTCGTCCCCGCAAGGGGGCCGGCGTCCCG
>NZ_JAKDJU010000055.1 GCF_030453725.1 Brevibacterium picturae | reverse complement strand
GAGTGCATCTACCGAGTGATTCGATCCAGGTCACCACGGCGGCACGGATCCCCATCGACCTGATGGGGGAGAAACTGGATTGGTATGCCCAGCAACGAAACTCGCACCCGCCCAGATGAGATCGCAGCACCGAAGCTGCTGACCGTCGTGGGCCGCAGCTACTTCCCGATCGCCTTCATGGCCCGCTTGCCCTTCGCCATGGTGGTCGTCGGGGTCCTCACCCTCGTCGTCGCCGGCCGAGACTCGCTGAGCCTCGGCGGAATCAACTCGGCCATGGTGGGTCTGGGAACAGCGATCTTCGGCTCCTTCATCGGCGCCGCCGCCGATCGCTGGGGGCAACGACGCGTGCTGCTGACCGTCGGCCTGCTCAACAGCCTCGCCCTGGTCTTCATGGCCTGGGTCGTCTTCAGCCCCCTGCCCGATGCCGTAGTGCTCATCGCAGCCTTCGCCATCGGCGCCACAGCTCCGCAGGTGGCCCCGATGTCCCGTTCTCGCCTCGTCGAGATCATCATGACCCGACTCGCCGGGTCCCGGCAGCAGAAGACCCTCAACGGCACCATGGCCTACGAATCCGCCGCCGACGAATTCGTGTTCGTCTTCGGTCCCTTCATCGTGGGTCTCCTCGCCACGACCCTCCACCCGGTCGCTCCGATCATCGGCGCAGTGATCATGACCGTGGTCTTCGTGTCTGCCTTCGCCCTCCACCCCACAGGCAGGGCCCAACACGGGCACACCTCGACACAGCCACGTTCCCAGGCTCCGGCCAAGGAGCTGTTCACATTCGGGGTCTTCGTCGTCGTCCTCGGTGTCTTCGGCATCGGGCTCGTGTTCGGGTCGACGCTGACGGCACTGACCTCGCTGACGAATGATCTCGGCCGGCCCGAGGAAGCCGGCATCATCTACGGCATCATGGGCATCGGCTCCGCCATCCTGGCTATCACCGTCGCGCTGTTCTCGCCGCGCTATGCCCTGTGGGCCAGACTGCTGTCCTTCGCACCGCTGATGCTCATCGGTGCAGTGATCATGGCGTCGTCGACCTCGATGGTCACCGTGGTCATCGCGCTTGTGCTCATGGGCTGTGCTGTCGGACCGACCTTGGTGACTCTGTTCAGTCTCGCTGCCGAACGCAGCCCGCTGGGTCGTTCGGCCACCGTCATGTCGATGGCAGGATCCGCGATCATCGTCGGTCAGTCGGTGGCATCGGCAGTCAACGGCATCCTCGCCGAGGAGGCCGGAACCTCGGCCGCGATGGCTGTCCCGATGGCGGCTTCCGCACTCGTTCTCGTGGCCGGATTGCTCAACCTCATCGTCGGAGGGAATGCCCGAAAAAGAGACCTGGTTCACTCATGATTTCCGTCTGCTGGGACGTCGCGTCCCAGCATTGAGATCGTGTGACCTGAGCAATAACGGGGAGTAGCATTGCCGGTTGTTCACAGTGAATCGCGCACCACAGTGCGCGTTTGCACGTCACAACGGAAAGCACGATATGTCAACTAGCACCTCATCGACTGAGGCCGCGCGGAACGACACCCGTTTCTTCGGGCACCCACTTCCGCTCATGCAGCTGTTCAGCCTCGAACTGTGGGAGCGGTTCTCCTACTACGGCATGAACGGCATCCTCGCCATCTACCTGTACTTCCAGGTCAGCGAGGGCGGCCTGGGCATGCCTCAGCCGACAGCCATCGGAATCGTCGGCGCCTACGGCGGTGCCGTCTTCCTCGCCACAATCCTCGGTGCGTGGATCGCGGACAGGATCCTGGGCGCAGAGAGGATCCTGTTCTACTCGGCCATCATCATCATGGTCGGCCACATCTGCCTCGCGCTCATCCCCGGGTTCGGCGGAGTCGCCGCCGGCCTCATCCTCGTCGCGCTCGGATCCGGTGGCCTCAAGGCCAACGCCTCCGCTCTCGTCGGTGAACTCTATTCAGAGAAGGACCCGCGCCGAGACGCCGGATTCACTCTCTTCTACATGGGCGTCAACATCGGCGCATTCCTCGGACCGCTCATCACCGGCCTCCTGCAGAAGGAGATCGGCTTCCACTTCGGATTCGGCGCGGCAGCAGTCGGCATGGCTCTGGGCCTCATCATCTATGCCACGGGTCGTAAGAACCTGCCGAACGAGTCGCGCGGTGCGGTCAACCCGCTGCCGGCGTCCAAGCTCTCCCTCTTCCTGCTGGCCATCGTCGTTGCGGTCGTCCTCATCGTCGTCCTGTGGTTCTCTGGGGTCGTCAAC
The DNA here is from genome assembly GCF_030453725.1 of Brevibacterium picturae. GTDB lineage: Bacteria > Actinomycetota > Actinomycetes > Actinomycetales > Brevibacteriaceae > Brevibacterium > Brevibacterium sandarakinum_A. The sequence continues at coordinate 16,567 of NZ_JAKDJU010000055.1, read as the reverse complement.
CCGGACAACCTGGACTGGTGGATCGCAGGGATCTCGGCCGGAGCTGCGGCATGCTACTTCATCGTCATGTACGTCAGCCCGCAGACGAACGCCGACGAGCGTTCACGGGTGCTCGCCTTCATTCCCTTCTTCGTCACCTGTGTCGTCTTCTGGTCGTTGTACCAGCAGATCTTCGGGACCCTGACCGCCTACTCGGACACCCAGATGAACCGAGTGGTCTTCGGCTGGGAGATGCCGATCAACTGGCTCCAGCTGATCCCACCGATCTTCGTCATCGCCTTCGCCCCGGTCTTCTCGGCGATCTGGTTCAAACTCGGCACACGGCAGATCTCGACTCCGGTCAAGGCCGGGCTCTCCCTCATCCTCATCGGCATCGCCTTCCTGCTCTTCCTCCCGTTCGCCGATGCCGGCGAACACGAGACTCCGCTGCTGTGGGTCGCATTCATCCTGCTGCTGTTCGTCTTCGCCGAACTCCTCATCTCGCCGATCGGCCTGTCCTTCTCATCGAAGGTCGCGCCCAAGGTGTTCCAATCGCAGATGATCGCCGTGTTCTTCCTCGCCTCGGGTGTGGGAACGGCACTGTCCGGTGTGCTGGGCGGATACTACTCGGCCGACAACCAGACACCGTATTGGACCTCGGTTGGCGCCGCTTCGATCGTCCTGGGTCTGCTGGCGCTGACCCTGACCAAGCCGATGCTCACGATGCTGCGCGGAATCCGCTGACGTCGCGATGATCCAACGCCCTCGCTCACGCACAGTGAGCGAGGGCGTTTCGTCTCTGCTCCCTGCGCTGCGCCAGGTTGAGCACCGGTGACTTCAGTTGAGCACCGGTGACATCAGGGGTCAGCACAGGCGCATGCGGTGCCTCACACCCCGATGAAGATGGGCAGGGCCTCAGGATGGTGAGCGTAGACGATCGTGAGGAAGACGAGCGCATCGAAGAGGAGGTGGACGGTCACCGTGTACGGCAGCGATTTCGTCTTCGTGAAGATATAGGCCTGGACCAGCGCAAACGGGATCGTCAGGACCGGGCCGATCGATCGGTAGCCCAGCTCCCACAGGAAGGAGACGAAGATGACGGTGGTGAACACGTTCGCGGTCCAGAACGCGAAGTGTTTGCGCAGCAGAGCGAACACCGTGCAGATGAAGAACAGCTCATCCCAGATGCCGACCGCATTGACTCCGAAGAAGAGGCGCACGATCTCATCCCACTCCGTGACCGGCGGCCAGTTGAGATAGACCCCGGTGCGCATGAAGTACTGAGGGAGGACGAGCCAGGCGACGACGATGACGAAGGCCAGCCACGCCCACTCCAGGCGCGACCACTTCTGCCCCCGACGCAGCGGGAAGACGATGGTGTGGTCCTTGAACCCATAGCGGGTGATCAGCCATGGCCCGATCACCACGGCGGACAGCACGACCCCCATCCGGGCGATGTTGGTCCACGAGATATCAGCTTCCACCGAGATCGAGGAGATCAGCCCGAGACAGCCGGCGATGACGCTGAGATCGCGTGCGAAATTCCGGTCGGCGATCCATGCGACGATGAGGGAAGCCACCATCGGCGCATAGCCGAAGCCCCTCAGCTCGGGGAACGAGGTCCCGACCCCGAACAGGACGAATGCCGACAGCGCCAGCAGCGCCGCGGCCAGTCCGGGCCAGGAGATGAGAGCGAATCGTCGGGTTTCTGGTTCGAGCCGAGTCGGTGTGTCCACAAGTCACACCCTAAATCACCACAGCGCGAACACGAGTGCCTCGAACGGCAACTCCTCGTAGGATCTGAAGCAGGCGAAAGGACACACGTGAACCCCGAGGACTACTGCGAGCTCATCATCTCATCGGCACCGACTGGTTCCGCGGAGTCGATTCCCACCGCGGCGGCGATCAGCAGAACCGCGGCCGAGGACGTGATCGCTGATGCCCCCATCCCCGCCTTCGCCACCTCGGCGATGGACGGTTTCGCACTCGATGCACTGGCACTGAGCAGTGTCCGGACCGGCGCGAAGGTGAGAGTCAGCGGTGATATCCCCGCCGGGGCCACGCCGGTGGAGATCGCACCGGGCACTGCCGTGCGGGTGATGACCGGAGCGCAGGTGGCCGCCACCGCCGAGGTGGTCGTGCCCGTCGAATGCACCGACGCGAAGCGTACGGGGCCGGCACCGCAGCGCATTCGCGTCTCGTCGCTGCCCGGCGGAGTCCGATCAGCCTGGAACATCAGGGCAGTGGGGGAGGACACCCTCATCGGAGACACCGTCATCCGATCAGGCGAGACGATCGGTGCTGCTGGTGTCGGAACATTGGCCATGATGGGGTGCCGGACTGTCTGCGTCCATCGGCCTCTCACCGTCGGCCTCATCGTCACCGGGGATGAGCTCGTCACCGATTCCGCCGACCCGGACCAGCCGTTCATTCACAACTCGAATCTGCCCATGCTCAGCTCAGCGATCACCGAGGCCGGGGCCCGCGCCGTCGAACGCAGCTGCGGCGACGATCCGGCGGCCTTCGTTCGGATCCTCGCCGAACTCGACGACTCAGTCGACCTGATCATCACCACCGGCGGCATCAGCGCCGGTGCTTTCGAAGTCGTCAGACAGGCCCTCGGCGGCGACCATTCGACGTTCCAACGCCTCGCCATTCGTCCGGGCGGTCCACAGGGCTACGGCCACTACGGGGAGACTCCTCTCCTGCATCTCCCGGGCACACCGACCGGAGCCTTTGTGTCCTTCCACCTCTTCGCCCGCTCCCTTCTCGAGTCGCGCCCCCTCGGATCGCGGTGGAGGAAGGCCGTCTACACCGGGCCGGAGATCATCGGCCACACGAAGGCCGTCAGCCTCATGCCGGGCCGTTTCAACACAGCCGGAGAGGTCGAGGCCGCGGACCGGTCACGACTGCGAGACTTCTCCGGCGTCGATGTCATCATCCGCGTGCCTCGAGGGCCCGGGGCCATTCGGACAGGAGAGGTCATCGCGGTCCTCGACTGCTGATGCCGACTAGACTGGGGCACATGTCAGTAAACGCTCTCGGCCCAGCGGAGACGGCACGCTATGCCCGTCAGATCCGTCTCACCGGTTTCGGTCCGCAGGCCCAATCCGCACTTCTCGGAGCCCATGTGCTCGTCATCGGAGCCGGTGGGCTCGGGGCACCGGTCCTGACCTATCTGGCAGCCGCCGGGGTCGGGCGCATCAGCATCGTCGACCCAGACACGGTGGAGCTGAGCAATCTGCATCGCCAATTCATCCACTCCGAAACACGAGTGGGCCACCGGAAGGTCGACTCCGCGAAGGAGCGGCTGAGCGAGCTGAACTCGACCCTCGACATCATCACCCACCCGGTCCTGCTGACATCGGCGAACGCACTCGAGCTCATCGGGCCGGCCGACATCGTCATCGACGGAAGTGACAACTTCGCAACCCGGTACCTGGCCAACGACGCCTGCGAGATCCTGAAGAAGCCCCTGGTCTGGGGCACGATCCTCGGCTTCGACGGGCAGGTCGCGGTCTTCGACACGAGGCAGGGAGCGACGCTGCGTGATCTCTACCCAACCGTTCCCGCTCCGGGCTCCGTGCCGGACTGTGCAACGGCTGGGGTCCTCGGAGCCCTGTGCGGAAGCATCGGTGCGGCCATGTCCATGGAGACGATCAAGGTCCTCACCGGAATCGGCACACCCCTGTACAATTCGGTCGCGATCCACAGCAGCCTCGACACCAGTTGGGAGACCATCCCTGTTCGACGTTTACCGGACCGGGAGACGATCACGGACTTGGGCAGCCACCTCGGCGACTACAGTGACGAGGTGGCTGCCGGTCATAGCGGAATCCCGGAGACCGACGCCGCAGGGGGATCGAACCCCACAGTGACCTGGCCGGATATCGTGCGCGGCACCCATCTGGTCGACATCAGAGATGATGACGAAGTCTTGGGTGGAATGGTCCCAGGGGCCCAACACGTGCCCATGGACGCCCTTCTTGACGATCCCGGACAGATTGCCGGGCATGCCAAAGTGGCGCTCTACTGCCGTTCGGGCGTGCGCTCTGCACGCACATGTGCCCGATTGCGGGCTCAGGGCATCGAGGTCAGTTCGGTCTCCGGCGGCTACCTGGCTTACCTGTCACTGCCTCGCTGAGAGTCGCTGCCGCACTGAGAGTCTCAGCCGCCGGCGAAGGGCGGGAGGACGTCGACGGTGTCGCCCTCGTGCAGCGGGGCCCGATGGTCAGTGGCTGCGATCGCATTGACGAGGAAGCTCGAGCGGGAGATGACTGTTCTGGCCTCGGCACCGACGTCCTTCGTCAGTGACTCGACCAACCCGTCGATGGTGGCCGCGGCTGCGGTGCATTCCTTGGTTCCGAAGGCCTCCCGCGCAGCGGCGAAGAAGCGGACTCTGATCTGGGGCACTTATCCTCCGATGGCGCTCATGGGACGTTGGGGCTGTTCGAAGCTGTCGGAGTCCATCCCGTGTCCGGCCAGCTTCTTCCAATGCGCACCCTTCCACAGGTTCGCGATCGCTTCGTCGTCGGCGCCGTCACGCATAGCGGTGAGCAGATCCACCTCGGTGTGGGAGAACAGGCAGGTGCGCACACGTCCTTCCGCAGTCAGACGGGTGCGCGTGCAGTCGGCGCAGAACGGCCTGGTCACCGAGGCGATGATGCCGACATCGCCGATGACGGTCTCTGGATCGTCTTTGGCAGCAACCAGGAACTTCTCCGCGGGCGCACCGTTACGGGGCGCAGAGTCGGGGGTGAGGACGAAATGGGGCTCAAGCAGAGCAAAGATGTCCGCGGCCGTGATCATGGTGCCGCGTTCCCAGGAGTGCCCGGCATCGAGGGGCATCTGTTCGATGAAGCGCAGCTTGAGACCATTCGCGAGGCACCAGCGCAGCAGGTCGGGAGCCTGATGATCGTTGACCCCGGGCAGCAGGACGGCATTGACCTTGACCGGGTCCATACCGGCGGCTTGGGCACCCTGGATCCCCTCGAGCACTCGGTTCAGGAACGGGCGACGAGTGATCGTCGCAAAGGTCTCGGGGTCGACCGTGTCGAGTGAGACATTGATGCGGTCGAGACCTGCGTCCCGCAGCTTCGCGGCACGTTTGTCGAGACCGATCGCGTTCGTCGTCAAAGCGATGTTGGGCCGCGGTTCCAGGGCGGCAACTCCGGCAATGATCTCGGTGACGTCCTTGCGGGTCAAGGGTTCACCACCGGTGAATCTGACCTGATCGACGCCGAACTTCTCCACGCTGATGCGCACGAAGCGAACGATCTCCTCGGCGGTCATCGCCGAATCCCGTGACATGAACTCCACGCCCTCTTCGGGCATGCAGTAGCTGCACCGCAGATTGCAGAAGTCCGTGAGCGAGATGCGCAGATCACGTGCCCGTCGGTCGAAGGTGTCCAGGAGCGAGTCCTCCTGGTGCGCCGTAAACTCCTCGCCCGGGTCCACTGTCGGAGTCCTCAGCATCGGTGTGGGCAGGCTGATTTTCCGCATTGTGCCATCCTCCTTGATCAACATTGTCGATATCATCGTCCCATGACTACTGCCATGATGCACCGTCGCCGTGTCTTCGAGACGATATCTCCACTCCTTGACACGCAGACCGTGCCGATCGGTGATCTACTCGACACGCCGCGCCGGCTCGCGGCCAGCGTCGCCTCACCGATCGACGTCCCCGGTTTCGACAATTCGAGCATGGACGGATATGCCGTGGCCGCTTCCACGCTGCGCAACGCCGCACAGCGGCAGGACCGAGATCCGCAGGGCAAGGCTCAGACTGTCTACGGTCCCCTCCCTGTCCGCGGCCGAGTCGCCGCCGGTGCATTCGGCGCCGAGGTGGCGGCCGGCACCGCCATCGAGATCATGACCGGAGCGCCTCTGCCTGCGGGCACGGATACCGTCATCGCCATCGAAGCCACCGACCCAGCAGAGTTCGACGCTCCGGAGATCACGATCACCCTGCCGTCCACGGATGCGGGCCCGCAGCCCGGCGCATTCGTGCGCCCGCGCGGCAGCGACGTGGCAGCCGGAACCACGGTGCTGACTGCCGGTCTGATGCTCACCCCGGCCCACCTCGGCGTCGCAGCCGCCTGCGGCATCACTGCACTTCAGGTGCGGACTCTGCCGCGTGTGCTCGTCGTGAGCACAGGCGATGAGATCACGGCCGAGGCTACCGCTGGCATCCATGATGCGAACTCTGTGACTCTGGGCGCCAGCCTGCGCCGCCTCGGCGTCGACACGAGGATCATCACCGTCCCCGATGACCCACAGGCGCTGCTCGACGCAGTCCGCGCAGCCGACTGCGATCTCGTCGTCTCCACCGGCGGAATCTCCAAAGGCGCCCACGAAGTCGTCAAGCTCGCCGCGGCACTCGACCCCGACGAGAGCATGGTCTTCGAACCCATCGCCATGCAGCCGGGAGGCCCGCAGGGGTGCGGAACCCTGGCCGGCACCGCCTGGTTGGCTCTGCCCGGCAACCCCGTCAGCGCGCTGATCAGCTTCGAGATGTTCATCCGTCCCGCACTGCTTGGCCTCACCGTCGACGAGGAGCCGCGCGAGACCGAATACCACCGACTCCTCGGCGGCCTCGACGAGGCACCGCCGAGCGGGAAGCTGCAGGTGCGGCGGGCTGTGAGGACCCCCGAGGGTCTGGCGCTGATCGGCGGATCCCGCTCGCATCTGCTCCACAACTATGCCCAGAGCACGCATCTGGTCTTCATCCCACCTGCTGATTCCGTCTCGCACGGGAATCAGCCCGCTCCCGACGCACACGATAGGCTGAAGACGTGGAAGATCACATGACACTCACGCACATCGACGACACCGGCGCCGCACATATGGTCGACGTCGGCGACAAGGACGTGACCAAACGTCGCGCCGTCGCCACCGCACTCATCACCACCCGAAGCGAGGTGATCGACATGATAGCCGAGGCGGGCCTACCCAAGGGCGACGCCTTGCCCGCGGCGCGCATCGCCGCTGTCATGGGTGCCAAGCGCACCAGTGACCTGATCCCGCTGTGCCATCCTCTGCCGCTGACCGGCGTCGATGTCGACTTCGAACTCCTCGATGACGGCGTGCGCATCACCGGTGCGGTCAAGACCGTGTCGAAGACCGGCGTCGAGATGGAGGCGCTGACCGCCGTGTCCATCGCCGCCCTGACCATCTTCGACATGATCAAGGCCGTGGACAACCAGGCGATCATCGGCGATATCAAGGTCATCGAAAAATCGGGTGGACGCAGCGGCGACTGGAGTCGTCGATCATGAGCGTCATCCACACCGACATCGTCGAAACCCCGATCAGCACCGCGGCGCTGGAGTCCGATGTCCTCAACGCCACCTGCGGCGCCGTGGTGACTTTCTCCGGCGTCATCCGAGACCATGACGAGGGCCGCGGTGTGCAGGCGCTGACATACGAATCCCATCCGGTGGCAGAAAGCCAGATCGCCGAGGTGGCCGCTGAGATCGCGGCGAAGCATCCGGCCGTGCGCTTGTCCGTCGTCCACCGCGTCGGTGCCCTCGAGATCGGTGACGTGGCCCTGGCCGCCGTCGTCGCCTCCCCACATCGTCAAGACTCGTTCTCCGCGTGCTCAGAACTCATCGACGAGGTCAAGGCCCGAGTCGCGATCTGGAAACACCAGTTCTTCGCCGACGGTGACGACGAATGGGTGGGCGCCCTCGAATGACCGAGCTGCGCATCACCGACGCGGCTCAGTTCCTCGGAGTCAGCGATGACACCATCCGCCGTTGGGTCAGCGAGGGCAGACTCACTCAGCACAAGGACACCTCCAACCGTGCTGTCGTCGACGGTCGGGATCTCGTGGCCCTGGCACAGTCGAGTACAGGTGGGCTCGAGGACCCGACAGGAGTCGTCAGCTCCGCTCGCAATCGGTTCGCTGGCCTCGTCACCGATGTGGTCATCGACGGCGTGATGGCCCAGGTGAGCCTCCAATGCGGCCCGTTCAGAGTCGTGTCGCTGATGTCGGCGGAAGCATGCCGGCAGCTTGAGCTCGAACCGGGCAGCCTCGCCACGGCCTCGGTGAAGGCGACGATGGTCTCCATCGACACAGCAGGTGCTCGCTGACATCAGATATCCGCTGACACCATCGATTTGTTCCGCGAATACTGGATTATGTTGACGTTTTTCCCGCATATGCGTGTTTAATGGAGTGATGAAGTATTTGTCTGCAGCCTGCATCGTCGCTCTGCTCTCACTCACGGCCTGTTCCGGTGGCGCCGAATCCAACTCGGATTCCGAGGAGAAGACGACCCTGACCGTCTTCGCCGCGGCCTCACTGACCGAAGTCTTCGCCGATGTTGCCGAGGAATTCTCCGCCGTCGACCCCGATGTCGATGTGAGATTCTCCTTCGCCGGTTCCTCTGACCTGGTGGCTCAGATCTCTGAAGGAGCTCCGGCGGATGTCATCGCCACCGCGGACGAGTCGACGATGGACACCCTCGCAGGTGATGACCTGCTGGCCGGCGAGCCGTCAGTCTTCGCGTCGAACACGCTGACTCTGGCCGTGCCCGACAGCAATCCCGAGAACATCGAGTCGTCACAGGATCTTCCGGGCACAGACCTCGTCATCTGCGCCCCGCAAGTTCCGTGCGGGGCGGCCACAGGGAAGTGGGCCCAGCTCAACGACGTGAGTCTTGACCCCGTCAGCGAGGAGAACTCCGTGACAGACGTCCTCGGCAAGGTCAGCGCCGGACAGGCCGACGCCGGAATCGTCTACGTCACCGACATCGCTCGTGCGGGAGGAGACGTCGACCAGGTCGAACTCGATGGCGCCGACGCAGTCATCAACAAGTACCCTGCGGCAACCGTTGACGCCAGCGAGAACAAGGACGAAGCCGATGCATTCGTGAACTTCCTGCAGTCGAAACAAGCAGCGCGACTTCTCGAAGGCGCCGGTTTCTCGACCGCTGGATGACGACCCCTCGGCGACTGCCCTTCAACGACACCGACCACAGATGAATGAACAGATATGACGAAGACGCGTAAGCGCCACGGCCACTCAACGGTACCGAGGTGGCTCTGGCTTCCCGCCGTACTCGGCATCGCCTTCCTCCTGGTCCCGATCATCGGGCTGGTGGCACGGATCGACCCCGGCCACCTCGGCGAGGTCATCCTGGCACAGGAATCACGACTGGCGATGGGACTCTCGCTGCTCACCTCCGTCATCGCGGCAGCGACCTGCGTGATCATCGGCTTCCCGCTGGGCTACCTCCTCGCGACTCGGACCTTCCGGGGACAGCGAATCGTACGCACCCTCATACTGCTTCCTCTCGTGCTGCCCCCGGTCGTCAGCGGCCTGGCGCTGCTCTACACCTGGGGGAGAAGTGCCTTCCTCGGGTCCCTACTCACCGATATGGGACTAGGTCTGGCCTACACGAGTGCGGCAGTGGTGTTCGCGCAGATCTTCGTCTCTCTGCCGTTCATGGTGATGTCGGTCGAAACGGCCGTCGCCGCCCGCGGGCAGGATTATGAGCTGGCTGCTGCGGAGCTCGGCGCGAAGCCCAACCGTGTGTTCTTCCACATCACGCTTCCGCTTCTGCGACAGGGAATCATGACCGGCGCCATCCTCTGCTTCGCCCGCGCTCTGGGGGAGTTCGGCGCGACTCTGACGTTCGCCGGATCTCTGACTGGGGTCACCCGGACGATGCCGCTGCAGATCTATCTGGTCCGCGAATCCGATCCGCAGTCGGCAATCGCATTGTCGCTGCTGCTCATCCTCATCGCACTGGGCATCATCGTCCTCGCCTACCGTTCCCCTCATGCACCCAGACTTCGCGCCCGGCGCTCGAATCCACAGCCGACGGGGCCATCTCAACCGGCGGGGGCGCCACAGCCGGCGGGGGCACCTCAGCCACCCGATCGCCTGGACACGAACGGCGGACGCGATCCGCGGGGCGGCGTCGACCCGATGTCAATGGCTGCGGTGTCGGAAACAGCTTCCGGCTCCCCGAATCCGGCGCACAGAGGCAACGGTGAGGCGAGCGCATCCACGATCCGTCTCCACGCGTGCGTGCCCGAGCGCGGTTTGGACGTCGACCTGACGATGCCGGCCGGGTCGACATCGGCGATGGTCGGACGCAACGGGGCCGGAAAATCGAGCCTGTTCCACCTCATGACCGGCGCTCTCCCAGCCGAATCGGGATCCCTGCGCATCGGCGAGGACACGATCTTCGACCTCGGGGCCGACAAGTGGCCACCGGTCCACGCCCGCGGCATCGTTCATCTTGCTCAGACCCCGCTCCTGTTCCCCCATCTGAGTGTCATCGACAATGTGGCCTTCGGACTCAGGGCCCACGGGCACCGGAGACAGGAAGCACGCACAATCGCCCTCACCATGCTGACCAGCCTGGGCGTCGGCCACTGCGCTGATCGGGGACCCGAGGCCGTCTCCGGGGGACAGGCAGCCAGGATCGCGCTGGCCCGGGCACTGGTCATCGACCCGAAGCTTCTGCTGCTCGACGAGCCGCTGGCAGCCCTCGACATCGACGTCAAGATCGCGACGAGGCGGGTGCTCGGCCGTGTCCTCGCAGGCCGCAGCGCCATCATCATCACCCATGACGTCGAGGATGTCACGGCACTGGCTGCAACCCTGGTGCACATCGACTCCGGGACCGCCGCCCGCGTGGCACCGGTGGACCAGATCGGGCAGCGAGTCGCCGAGGACGGTGGCGGCATTCCGGGCCATGATTTCCTGGCCAGCTTTTGCGCCGCCGACAGAGAAGGAATACTGTGCAGTAAGTCACAGTAGTCACATTGAACTTGCACTAAGGAGCACACCGACGTGGCAGAACTTTCCTATTCCTCAGGACCCTCCGAGACACCACTGCTGGGCCAGACCATCCCCGCCCACCTCAGCGCCACGGCAGCCGCCCATGCCGATGAACCGGCACTCGTCGATCGCCATTCCGCACGCCGGTGGACCTACGCCGAGTTCGACCGCGACACCGATGCCGTGGCCATCGGGTTGCTCGAGCGTGGAATCAAGAAGGGCGACCGGGTCGGCATCTGGGCGCAGAACGTCGCCGAATGGGCGCTGATCCAATACGCCACCGCGAAGATCGGCGCGATCCTCGTCAACGTCAACCCCGCCTACCGCAGCCACGAGCTCGAATACGTCGCCAAGCAATCGGGCATGTCGATGCTCGTCTCCCAGATCACGGCACCACCGCACTCGGACTTCCACGCCATCGCGACAGAGGTCGCAGCGAAGGTGCCGGGTCTCGAGCTGGTCTTCATCGATACGCTTCCCTCCGACCTCCTCGGCGATGCGGTCCTCGGCGAACGTGAGTCCTTCGCTCATCTGATCGAAAGCGGTCGAGACCTGCTCGACGATGAGAGCGCGAAGTACGCAGTGCGCCTGCAGAAGCTCATGGGTGAGCTGGCGATGGACGATCCGATCAACATCCAGTACACCTCGGGGACCACAGGCTTCCCCAAGGGAGTGACGCTGAGCCATCACAACATCCTCAACAACGGATTCTTCATCGGAGAGCTGCTGTCGTACTCTCCGAAGGACTCCGTCGTGCTCCCCGTGCCGTACTACCACTGCTTCGGCATGGTCATCGGGAACCTCGCGGCTCTCAGCCACGGCGCCGCCATCATCCTGCCCTCACCCGGATTCGACCCTGTGGCGAGTCTGGCCGCGGTCGCCGAGGAGAAGGCGACCGCGCTTTACGGAGTGCCCACGATGTTCATCGCCGAACTCGAACATCCTGACTTCCCGAGCTACGACCTCAGCTCGCTGCGAACCGGGGTCATGGCCGGCTCTCCCTGCCCGGTCGAGATCATGAAACGTGTCATCAACGACATGAATATGGAAGAGGTCGCCATCTGCTACGGCATGACGGAGACGTCGCCCGTGTCCATGATGACGCGCGTCGACGACAGCCTCGAGGCCCGCACCCAGACGGTCGGGCGCGTCATGCCCCACCTCGAGATCAAGATCGCCGACCCGGTCACAGGCCAGGCCGTCCCACGCGGACAGAAGGGCGAACTGTGCACCCGCGGATACGCGGTCATGCTCGGCTATTGGGAGGATCCGGAGAAGACCGCCGAGACGATCGACACGTCCCGTTGGATCCACACCGGCGACCTCGGCATCATGGACGAGGACGGCTATGTCGACATCTCTGGTCGAATCAAGGACATGGTCATCCGCGGCGGAGAGAACGTCTATCCCCGTGAGGTCGAGGAGTTCCTCTACCACCATCCGGCGATCAAGGACGTCCAAGTCGTCGGTGTTGCCGACGAGAAGTACGGGGAGGAACTCATGGCCTGGGCCATCCTCAAAGACGGCTTTGAGACTCTCACCGCCGCAGAGGTCAAGGAATTCTGCGGCGGCAAACTCGCTCATTTCAAGATTCCGCGCTATGTCGAGGTCCGCGAATCCTTCCCGATGACGGTGTCTGGCAAGATTCGCAAGATCGAACTCCGCGAAGAGGGCGAGACGATCATCCAGAATTCGACCGCCGGATGAAACATCGGGCGGCAGGGATCGCACACCGGTTGGAGAGAGGATCGCAGCGCAAGACGACTGCGCAGCTTGGGGCAGCGGGGTTGTCAGCGACCATCACCGACTGAGCAGGTTGCGCAAAAGTGGACAGGGTGGCGTCGAAGCGTGAACAACGCGGCGTCACCCTGTAATGTTCGTGACAAGGACGATGCCGCTGACAAGGAGTCGCATATGCAACCTGAGCTCAGTTCCACCCCTGTCACGGTGGTCAAGAATGCCGGCCGTGAACGGTACGAGATCTTCACCGCCGAGGATCCGGCCGAGTTCGCAGGATTCCTTGCCTACCGTGTCATCGATGAGCACACGGTCGAACTCCAGCACACCATCATCTCCGAGGGCTTCTCACGCCGCGGCTTCGCGCGCACACTGGTCACCACCGTCCTCGATGGGATCCGGGACGAGGGCGGTCGCATCGTGCCGACATGCAGCTATGTCCAGGACTATCTGGAACGATTCCCGCAGTACGCCGACCTTGTGACGCAGGCTTGAACTCACCGGCCACAGGGCTGACCACATCGGGCGGGGCAGGTCGATTCGCACCGAGCCCCAGCGGTGACCTGCACATCGGCAACATCCGGTCGGGACTGCTGGCCTATGTTCGCGCACGGCAGACGGGTCGGCGGTTCCTCTGGCGCATCGAAGACCTCGACCGGGTCCAGTCCGGTGCGGCTCAATCACAGCTCGCGGTCTTCGCCGAACTGGGCATCACACCGGATGAACCCCCGCTCGTGCAATCCGACCGACTCGAGATCTACGCCGAAGCACTCAACCGCCTGGCCGGTCAGGGTCTCGTCTACGAGTGCTACTGCTCACGCAAGGACATCCAGCAGGCGCCGTCGGCGCCGCACTCCCCACCCGGGGCGTATCCCGGAACCTGTCGGGATCTGTTCGAGTCCGAACGGGAGCGACACAGACAGCGACTCGACGAGCAGGGTCGAAGGCCCGCCCTGCGTCTGCGGACCGACAATGCCGAGGTCACGGTTCACGACCGACTATTGGGCGAGATCACAGCCCCGGTCGATGACTTGGTCCTCAGGCGCGGCGACGGAGTCTTCGCCTACAATCTCATCGTCATCGTCGATGACGGGGCCACCGGCGTCGACGAGGTGGTGCGCGGGGACGACCTGGCCACCTCGGCGCCTCGTCAAGCACATCTGGCCGAGCTGCTGGGTCTGCCGCAGCCTGGATGGCTGCACGTTCCACTGGTCGTGAATACCGACGGCAGACGGCTGGCCAAACGCGATGGTGCGGTCACCTATCAGCAGCTGCGTGCTCTGGGCTGGACACGCGATGACGTCTTCGCCTGGATGGGTGCCTCTCTCGGGTTCGCGGGGCCGAAGGACGCATGGTCATCCATCGACGACATGGTGGCAGGAGTGGACTTCGATCGTCTCCTGACTCGGGAGACCGTGTTCGTTCCGCCTGGTGGTTCGGGCGATCGATGAGTTCGGGCAACTGACAGTGGAGTCGGGTGAGCGCCTTAGGCAGCTGGGTCGAGTCGGTCGGCGATGACTCCGGCGTAGATGGATTCGAACGTGTCGAGCGTGTACTCGATGTCATGTTTGGCCACCACATCCAGCGATGCCCTGGCCATGGTGTCGCGTTCGCCATCGGGAAGCTCACAGATGTGGGTGAACCGTGCGGCCAGTTCCTCGATATCCCGTGGCGGGAACAGGAAACCGTTGACCCCGTCCCTGACGAGGTGGGGAAGTGCCACCGCATCCGCGAGGACAACAGGTTTGCGTGAGGCCAGTGCCTCCAAGGTGGCGATCGACTGGAGCTCAGCGGTTGAGGGCATGCAGAAGAACGTGCACCGCTGGTAGGCCTCCATGAGTTCTTTGTCGCCGATCTTGCCCATGACATGGATGCGGTCGGCGATGCCGAGTTCTGCGGCCAGTTCCTTGAGTGGCTCTTCTTGGTCCCCGCCACCGACGATATCGGCCTCGAGTCCGAGAGCGGGATCCGTCTTCGCGATCGCTTCGACGATGTCCGCGGCGTGCTTCTCCGAGGAGAGTCGGCCGACGAAAAGGACCCGTGGAGGTGATGAAGCCTCGTCGTCCGAGCTCGATACGGTCCGGTCGGACGCCGGCTCAGGATGTGCGGAGTCATCGTCGCGAAGATGGGCGAACCGTTCGAGGTCGATGCCGCAGGAGACTGCCCGAATTGGGGAGGAGAAGCCGTTCTGGGTCAGGAGGTCGGCCGCCAACTGCGTGGGCACCGTGATGAAGTCCGCGGACTGGAACTTCCTGCGCAGATCCCACCACGCCACCGCCGTGCCGCCGTCGAGGAACGCTTTGGGTGCCCGCACGTACGGGCGGACATTGTCAGGCATGAAATGGTTCGTGGCGACAACGGGAATGCCGCGTCTGCTCGCTTCCGAGAACGCGTAGCGACCGATGACGAAGTGAGCTTGAGTGTGCACGACGTCCGGCTGGAGTGTGTCAAGGAGTCGGGACAGCTCAGGCTTGGTCTCCCACGGCATGCAGATGGTCCATGTCGGATGCAGCGGCCAGCGATGAGAGGTCAGTCGATGTACTGTGACACCATCCTCGACGCTGACCGAGGCTTTGCCGGTCGCCGAGGGGCAGGCGACGTGGACGTCATTGCCGCGGGCCGCGAGGCCTTCGGCCAGACGTTCTGCAAATTTCGCAGCGCCATTGACCTCGGGTGCGTAGGTTTCGGTCGGGATGAGGATGCGGCGGGCTGGGGTGTGACTGTGCGCGGACAGAATTCAACTCTCCTCGGTGTCGGTCAACTGGTCTGTGCGACGAGCAGCTCGACGCTGATGTTCTCGATCTTTGACATCGGGATGATAACGCGACAATACAACGACGCCCAGACACGCGACCAATCCAGTGGCTGTGATGATGACGAGGAGCCAGACCGGCGCGGACGCCGCCTCTCCGAGGACGATCGAGCCGAGGATCACAGCACCGATGGGATCGACGACGGTGAGCCCGGCGATGACCATCTCCGGGGGACCGGCAGCATAGGCATTCTGGACGAACCAGGATCCGATCGCAGTGGCAGCGACGAGCCCGATGACATTGAGCCATGTCACCTGATCGAGCCCTGCGCGGAGCAGCTGCACGCTGACCAGGTGCGTATTCGTCGCCACACAGGCGAACAGCAGGCCTGCAGCAGTGATGAGGACGAGTTGTGGCGCATGACGGAAGAACAGCATGATGCTGAGTCCGATGAAGACGACGACTGCGGTGATCCAGACCAGTGGCATGGCGTCAGATCCCAGATGCACCTCCGTCCGGGCGGTGGTCGCAGACAGCGCGACGAAGATGGTCACTCCCACGGTGCACCACACGACGGCTTGGACGAGTCGTCGATTGACCTTGAGCCCACGATGGCGAATACCGAGCAGAACCGACACAATGAGAGAAAAGGCGCCGATGGGCTGAACGACCATGACAGGTGCCAGAGCCAGAGCGACAACGTTGCCGGCGGTGCCCAGGCCGGTGATGATCAGCCCGATCAGCCATTTCCTGTTGCTCAGCAGCTCTTTGAAATGAGCCCAGCTCAGTCCGTTGTGGGAGTCATTCTGACCTGCGACGGCTTCATGTTGGTACAGCGCTCCATAGGCCAGTGCCACCGCCGCAAGGACGGCCAGGGCGATTGCCACTATGGTCACGTGCACTTCTTCCGCTGCATGGATGGGGTGAGGAATCCCTTTGATTTTACAGTGCAGTCACCCCGCCGAGGTGGTTGTCGACCGGGTTTGTCCTGACTGTACGGATTCCACGGCGTCTGGTGGTGGGGTTAACCGGAACTGTGAGCTAAAGCACTGTTGTCCGCTTTGTCGAGGACCGTGGGTCTTTGCTAAGCTGACACAACGTGCGCAGGCAACTGCGACTTTCCTCCGTAGCTCAGTTGGCAGAGCATTCGACTGTTAATCGAAGGGTCGCTGGTTCGAGCCCAGCCGGGGGAGCAGCTCAGGCCCCGTCCAGATGGACGGGGCCTTTGTCGTGCCTCCGGGCCTGGAGCACTCGGCCGCATCGGGCTCTCGGCCGCGGCGCGGACTCCGCAAACGGGAAT
>NZ_JAKDJU010000228.1 GCF_030453725.1 Brevibacterium picturae | reverse complement strand
GTCCGTTCACGGTGCCATCGCGACACGACGGTTCAGGTGCTCGGCCTTGGCGTTGCGAGTCCGGCGGGTGGGGGAGGCGAAGGCCGTGGCGATGCTGCGAGCCTCATTGAGTCCGGCGGCGCGATTCTCGGTGTTGCCCGGTGCCTCGATGTCCGGGATGAGGTGGGACTCGACGTCCGTGATCCCGCTGTAGGCGAAGACCCCGACATCGAGTTGGGTGCGCATGGCGTCCTCATACCCGTACTTGTCATAGGTGCGCTGTTTGGAACCGCCGATGCCGATCAGTGCCGTCGGAACGTGGGGGAGGAGCCCGTGCAATGGCTGCATGCCGCGATCGGCCACCCCGGCACCGTACTGGTAGGCCCATCCGCCGGTGAAGACGCGTTCGATCCACCCCTTCATCATCGCCGGCATCGACCACCAGTAGACGGGGAACACGAACGCGAGACTGTCGGCGGCTTCGACTCGCCGATGCATGCTTTCAATGCCGTCCGGGATGTCTGCGCCCCAGAAGTGCTGATGATCGGCCTCGGTGAAGCGCGGATCGAAGCCTTCGGCGTGCAGGTCGAGGACGTCGATGGATTGGCCTGCCGCGCGGAACGGCTCGTGGAAGGCGTCCATCACCTGGCCGGGGTAGCTGGAGCGGATCGGGTGGGAGAAGACGGTGAGCAGGTGCATGGCGGAGCCTCCGAATTGTGCGGGTGGTGCAATTGTTCGTACAGGTGCGATGCCGCAGTCGCTTCAGCGCCGACCTCGAGCATCGTTCATGAGAGTTGCGGCGGCTTCCCTCGCCGAGGTGACCGCAGCGGTCCCCAGATACGACGCCGTTGAGGTGGTGCCTTCGAAGAGAACGAGGATCTGGGTCACGGTGGCATCGTCCTCGCCGACAGTGATGTCGTCTCCCAGGTCCTCGCCGACGATCCGGGCGATCATCGATCTCAGCCGTCCGCGGTAGCCGGCGACCTCCTCGGCGATCTCCGGTGTCGATTCCCCGGCCTCGCCATGGGCGCGAAGGAACAGACAGCCACGG
The DNA here is from genome assembly GCF_030453725.1 of Brevibacterium picturae. Taxonomy (GTDB): domain Bacteria; phylum Actinomycetota; class Actinomycetes; order Actinomycetales; family Brevibacteriaceae; genus Brevibacterium; species Brevibacterium sandarakinum_A. The sequence goes on along the minus strand of NZ_JAKDJU010000228.1, from coordinate 3,036 downwards.
GATCCCTCGGCCTCGACCCATTCCTCGAGGCGGACGAAGAGCTCGTCGACGCTCGCCGCTTGGCAGTGAGCGAAGAACCGGGAGGTGCGGGCCTTGAGGACGGCGACGACGAGGCCGGTCTTGTTCCCCACGTGCTTGTAGAGGGTGCGCGTCGAGACCCCTGCAGCTGCGGTGAGATCGTCCATGCCGGACGCGGCGAAACCGCGGTGGTCGAAGACGCGTTCTGCGCTGGAGACGATCTGTTCTCGTGAAGCTGTCATGCTCTCAAAGTACAACGATCGTTTTACATTCGCAAGCTAGGACAGCGACACCGCCGCCGCAACGGTGTGGCAGGCGTGAGCGAGACCGCCGTGGTGGGGTGTTGTGCCGATCTGACTGGCGGAGTAGAACTGGATCAATGACGGGAACTTCAGAGACACCGGCCATGTCGGCGGGGCAGCGCCGAATCCTCGCCGTGATGCTGGTGCCGATGTTCATGTCTCTGCTGAGCGTGTCCATCGTCAACGTCATCCTGCCGGATATGCAGAAGTCGATCGGGGCCTCGAACTCCGCGATCCAATGGGTGCTCTCCGGCTACACGCTGGCCTTCGGTGTGCTGCTCGTCGCTGCCGGTCGCGCCGGTGACCTCTTCGGTCGGGGCAGGCTGTTCGTCGCCGGAGTGAGCGTCTTCGCCCTCGGCTCGCTCATCGCCGGCTTCGCTCCCGACCCGGTGATGCTCAACGTCGCACGCATCGTCATGGGCATCGGCTCGGGACTGCTGAGTCCTCAGGGCGTGGGGATGCTGCAGCAGTACTTCCACGGCAAGATCCGAGGTCGTGCCTTCGGCATGTTCGGCACGATCGTCGGTGTCTCCGTCGGCATCGGGCCCGTGCTCGGCGGCGGGCTCATCGCGCTTCTCGGCGAGGAGTGGGGATGGCGATCGGCCTTCCTCATCAATGTGCCGATCGCCGTGGCCGCCATCGTCCTCGGCCGATTCTGGCTGCCGCCCAGTGCATGGAGAGGCAGCGCAGCCGATGCCGATCATGCCGATGGCTCCGCCAAGGCGCGCGCCGACTTCGATCCGGTCGGCCTCGTGCTCCTGTCGCTGGGCACCCTGTTCGTCATGCTTCCGTTCCTCGAACGCTCCGCCGGTGCCTGGATCTACGCTCTGGTCCCCGTAGGTGCCGTCGTCATCTGGCTGTGGGTGCGCTGGGAGGGCCGATATGCCCGCCGAGGCGGTGCCCCGATGGTCGACATGATTCTGTTCCGCACCCGCACATTCGCCTATGGCGCTTCCCTGACGTCGATGTATTTCGTGGGCATGCCCGGAGTCTGGGTCATCGTCGCCCTCTATCTCCAGAACGGCCTCGGCTTCCCCGCACTCGAAGCGGGACTGATGGGTCTGCCCTCGGCGCTGTTGGCAGCTGTCAGTGCCCAAGCCTCCGGCCGTGTGGTCCTCACCTACGGACGCAAGATGGTCGTGCTCGGAGTCGGCATCGCCATCGTCGGAGTCGTCGCCTCTGCATTGATCGTCCTCGCTCACGAAGACCTGGGCATCAGCATCTGGTGGATGCTGGCGAGCCTGGGTCTGACCGGGGTCGGCCAGGGCATGGCGATCAGTCCCAATCAGACCCTGACCCTGGCCGATGTGCCGGTCGAATATGCGGGAAGCTCCGGTGGGGTGATGCAGACCGGGCAGCGCGTGGGAACGGCGATCGGCATCGCGATCGTCACCGCCCTGTTCTTCGTCGTCCAGGGGATGGCCGGTTATGGGGCCGCGATCGTCGCCGGATTCGGATTCATCGCCGCGGTCATGGTCTTCGCCGGAATCATCGGAATCGTGGATCTGGTCCGGGGACGGGCGAAGGGCCGGCAGACTGCCGCAGTGACAGGAAGCTGAGGGTGAGAATGCGTCCCTCCGGATTCAATTCATCCAGGTCAAAGGTATTGTGAACATGCCTCAAAACGGGGCGGCAACCTCGGCGAAGGTGACTTTTCAGGGTGGACAGCAGTGACTCATCGGCTATGCTGGCCGAGTTGCACAGTGCGTTTCTTGAGGTCGGAACTCGGCCGACTGCGAACCGCTCGTGCCCTGCGCAGCCACGCACAGTCCTTCACAAAGGGCGCGAACCACACTGCGCAGACGTCACCGCACCATCCATCTTGGTGACAGCTCTTCGATTCGACCGCTGCCAGATATGCCCCGTGGTATGGCACCGCGGTCTGACGAACACCGATGGCGGCATCGCTGCGATGCCGGCCGTCACGAGACCACGAGGATCAAACATGACGACAACGACCGATACATCTACTGCCGCTGCCGCACAGAACTCGCTGCCGCCGATCACCGATGATGAGATCTTCGCCGGGCACGAAGGCGGCAAGCTCTCTGCCGAGCTCACCCGTCCGCTCGAAACCCAGCGCGATCTCTCGATCGCCTACACCCCGGGTGTTGCCAAGGTCTGCACCGCGATCAAGGACGAACCGGAACTGGCGCGGACCCACACCTGGACCGGTCGCCTCGTTGCCGTCGTCTCCGACGGATCGGCCGTGCTCGGCCTCGGCGACATCGGGGCCAAGGCATCCCTGCCGGTCATGGAGGGCAAGTGCGCCCTGTTCAAGCGTTTCTCCGGACTCGACGCGATCCCGATCGTCCTCGACACGAATGACGCCGACGAGATCGTCGAGACCCTTGTCCGCATGGCCCCGTCATTCGGCGCGGTCAACCTCGAGGACATCTCGGCGCCTCGCTGCTTCGAGATCGAGGACAGGGTCAAGGCCGCCCTCGACATTCCGGTCATGCACGATGACCAGCACGGCACCGCCGTCGTCGTCCTCGCCGCACTGACGAATGCGCTGCGCGTGGTCGACAAGTCCTTCGACTCCATCAAGGTCGTCCTCTCCGGAGCAGGCGCTGCCGGAGTGGCCGTGGCCAAGATCCTCGACGATGCCGGAGTCAAGGATGTCGTCGTCCTCGACTCCAAGGGAATCATCGACTCCGAACGCGGCGATCTGACCCCGACGAAGGAATGGCTGGCGTCGAACACGAATCCGCGC
>NZ_JAKDJU010000054.1 GCF_030453725.1 Brevibacterium picturae | reverse complement strand
TCGTGGGGCTGGGGATGCTGGGGTTCCGGCGGCGGGACCTGGTCACTGCGTGAGGTTCACCAGCGGCCTCTCACCAAGGATTTCGCAAGCCTGAAACACCCGCAACGCACACTGTCCCCACACGTGCGAGACCCAATTGCAGAGCTATCATGATTCCATCGACTCAGATGTAGTTACCGCCTATACTCACTCTATGTACACTCTCCGCACGGTCTCGGAGTTCCACTACTGGCAGTTCATCACAGAACTGCCTGATATCAGCTTCCAGCAGACGCCGGAGTGGAATCGGGCACGCAACGGAACGTGGCGCCCCGAATTGGTGGGGTGGTACGACCAGGCAGAGAATCTGGTCTCGGCCTGCGCAATCAGATACGGCAAACTGCCCGGAATCAACCGTCATTTCGCCTTCATTCCACACGGCCCCCTCGTCGACTGGCAGTCACCGGATCTGCGTGGCCAGCTCCAGGCGCTCGTGGAATACCTTGCCCAGCAGAACGTGTTCGGAATCCGCATCGCTCCCTTTGTCAGCTTGAATCGGTGGAACGCCGCCACCGTCAAAGCGGCACTCGCAGATACTGCAGCAACCAGTTTCTCGGACATCGAACCCGACTTCACCAATCCAAGAGGAGACCATCTCGTCACGTCGCTGCGGCGATCCGGATGGCACGAATCTCCCCAGGACAAGGCGACGGAAGAGAGTCAGCCCCGGTTCAATTTCTGGCTGGACTTGGACGGAAAGACCGAAGACGACATCCTCGCCGGGATGCACAAGACGTGGCGCTACAACGCCCGCAAAGCAATACGCGATGGCGTCGAAGTCGGCCTCGCCACGATGAACGACCTGACCGATTTCCACTGCCTGTACCAAGAGACCGCTGAGCGCAACGGCTTCGACTCTCAGCCAATATCCTTCTTCGCAACCATATGGAATACGATGGGCGACGATTTCCCCGGTCACTTCTCCACGCATCTGGCCCGATACGACGGCGAGATCATCGCTGCGAGCACGACAGCGCAGGTGAACTCGTACGCGCAATGCATCTTCACCGCCACGAGCATGAGCAAGCCGAAGGTGAAACCGTCGAACGCGGTTTACATGGCCATCATCCGTGAGGCGATCGCGCGTGGCGCCACGACCTACGATCTGGGTGGAGTGAAGGACACTGTCGACAAGAGCCACCCTGCGGCAGGACTGATTCGATTCAAGACCGAGATGGGAGCGGATGCGCACGAATATGTCGGCTCCTGGGATCTCGCGATCGAACCTCGGCTGTACTCAGCCTTCACAAAGCTTCTCCCCGCTTATTCCAGGGCCTCTTCCTGGCTGCGCGGCACAGTTGCCGGCATAGGATCTGTTCGGGATCGAAGGATGAAATCACACCCGTAGAACTCACAGGATCTTTTCGTCTGCAATGCGTAGCGCCCGCACCCTCGCGAGGACTACTGTGATCTGGTGCACACACTGAGGACCCTGTCGACGGATGAGTACTGGAACTTCATCGGGCATCGCCCGGATGTGGGTTACCAGCAGACTCCTCAGTGGGGTGACGTGCGCAGCGGCGACTGGCACCATGAACTCGTGGGCTGGTTCGACGTCACGGCTCAGCTCGTGGCCGTCGCGCTCATCCGCTACCGGAATCTGCCTGGCACCAACCGTTGCTTCGCCTACATCGCTCAGGGTCCGGTCATCGACTGGCGTTCGCCAGATGTGACCGACCAATTGAATGCGCTGGGCCGTCACCTTCGTTCGCGTCACGCCTTCGGAGTGCGAATCACTCCTCTGGTGAGTCTGCGCAGCTGGAATGCCGCCTCGATCAAGGCAGGAATTACCGACCCGAAGGTGAAGCACTTTCGCGACCTCGCCCCCGACCGCATTGACCCCGTCGGCACCGAGCTGGTGGACACATTGCGGGCCGCAGGGTGGCGTCCGGCACCCAGCGATCGAGAAGCGGGGGCCAGCCATCCGCGATTCAACTTCTGGCTCGATCTCCAGGGAAGTGACGAAGAATCTGTTCTGTCCGGAATGTCCAAATACTGGCGGAAGAACATCCGCAAGGCACAGCGCGCGGAGATCGAGATCCTGAGCGGTACTCGCGCCGACCTCGGCGAGATTCACATCCTGTATGGCGAGACCGCCGACCGCAACCATTTCGCGCATCAGCCCATGTCTTACTTCCACACGCTCTGGGGCTCGATGGGAGAAGCCTTCCCCGGCAGCTTTCACCTTCATCTGGCACGGTCGGAAGGCACGCTGGTGGCGGCCAATGCGAGTGCCCAGGTCGGCACGCGCGCTCAGGGAGTCTTCGCAACGACGAGCACCAGGCAACCCAAAGTGAAGCCTTCGAACGCCGTGTACTGGGCCGTTCTGCGTCAGGCCATTGCCGATGGAGCCAGGCTCTATGACCTGGGCGGAGTCGGCGATGGCCTCGACGAGGCTGATGCAACATCGGGGCTGGTGCGCTTCAAAGCCGAGATGGGCGCCGACGCTCATGAGTACGTCGACGCTTGGGACCTTCCGCTGGAGCCGCGGATCTATCACACCTTCACCAAGCTTCTGCCGGCTTATTTCGGTACCACCTCGAGGTTCCGTCGTGCGGCCGAGACGATCCGGCACACTCACTGGCACCTTCCCCGGCACACTCCAGCGCTGGCGGCGAATGGTCGCGTCAGCCGGGAAGAAGGAATCCCAGGGAGCGCGCCCGATTGACGACTTCTCCCTTACTCGAGACCTCAAATTTGCGGTAGAGGGCAGAGAGGCGGTTCTTCACCGTGCCCGGAACCTGATGCAGAGCTGCTGAGATCTGGACGATTGAAAGCCCCTGGGACAGGAGATCGAGGAGTTGAGCCTCCGCCGACGTGAGCTGCGGCACCGAGGCTTCGCCGACAGAGATCTCACCGACGGTCCGCAATGCTGTCATCAGCGCAGACTTGTCCCAGAAATGCCCGCTGAAGGCGCTGAAGAGCTCATCGAAGATCACGTCACCCGAACTGAGATCGATGAGACGGTCCCTGTCCTGCCGCGGCAGAAACACCAACGGAAGGAGAGATTTCACCCACGCCGAAAGCCCGACGGCGGTGGTGAACTCCGCTGCCGCTGCAGCGTCTTGGCCGAGGCGCAGCAGGGCCGCAGCCTTGATCGCGGCCAGCTCTGCCCGACTTCGCGGAGTCAGGGATTGGTGGTAGAACCAGGTGTCGACCAGAGCGATCGCGCTCTCGTTCCGCCCTGCCACCAGCTCGAGTCGGACATTGAGCACCGTCCTCAGATCCGTGGAAGAGGAGAGCCTCCGCAGCTCCAGCTCGGCCCATTTCAATTGGCCCAAGCCGATGTAGACCTGGCTTCGGCTCGCAGCCAGAAGGTCCTTGCCTGTGAGCGATACTTCTGCCGAATGCCGGTACTTCTCGACGTCGTCATTGACGAAGAGAAGCCCGGAGCGAGAGGTTGACCCAAGGAGCGCGATCGTACGGGAAATGACCGGAAGGTAGACCCACAGCGACCGGTTCTCCGGAAACGCAGTCAGCTGCTGCAGGTCCTCATCCGCCTTCTCGAGGTCGAGTCGATCGAGTGCCCGCAGTGCCGATGCCACGAGAGCGGGTGGGTGGACAAGTTCATCGACGATGAGCGGTGACGCGAATTCTTCGGCCAGGCTGGCCAGTCGACGATCGGCGCGCTCGTGGTCCCCGCTGACCATTGCCGTCAGCGCCGTCCACGCCGTCACCGCGGGCAACAGGAAGTCGCCGTCGACATGAGCGTCTGCGGCAGCGTCTTCGATCTCATACAGCAGTGAGAGCGACCGCTGGAATTCGGCGGCGTGGAAGAGAGAGACCGCGGTGAGCAGGCGAATCAAGAGCTGTGTCCGTCGTGGAGCCCCATCATCGCCCCATGACTTTCCCAGAGCCGCCGCCTGTGCATGATCACCGGCGAGACCAAAGGTCAGCATCTGCCGCACGATGCCGATGCTTCCCCCTCGGTGCGCGGGGGCTCCAGTGGCGAACGCTGTGCCGCCAACAGCTGCGTCATCGCCATTGTCCAACTGAGGTGACCCTGCGTCGTGGGCCGAGCGTGCCAGAGGATCCTCGCGCGTGGCCGAGGCCGGGAAGTACTGCCGCAACCGTCCGGCACGCGTCTCCTCCACGAGGATGCCGCGTACCTCGTCGGGAGTGAGGCCGTTCGTCGAACGGTCAAGAACATCATCGGTGAGCATCGAGAGGAACCCCAGCTCGGGCTCGGCCTGGAGGGCTGCCACAGGTAGATGGCCGAAGGCCGAACACGCCTCCCGAGGAGCGACCAGGAACATTGGCAGACCGACGGATTCCCCGATTCGACCGAGCTGGAACCACAGGCCGGCCCGACGCGCCAGGACGAGCGCCTCGGCAAGAATTTCAGGATCAACCTGTTGGGAGTTCTCCATGTGATCAATCAGCGCCACGACGAGAGCGGCAACGACACTGTCTTCGTCCGTGCGTGCCCGCAGATCATGGCGCAGCTTGGCTGCGAGGAGTGCAGGAACCTGCAGAGCCTGAGGACGACTGACCGTCCCAGTAGGCACGAGGACCCCTTCGAGGCGCAGGCGCATGAGGATCCCCTCGGGATCGCGCAGATCAACATTGCCGATCGCCTCCGGGCTCATCGCCGACAGGGCCAAAAGCGCAGTCTGCTTGGTGAAGACCCGCAGATGCGAAAGCACGGCAGCGACCCATGCGTCTCCGGCCGAGGCACCAATACCGAAATCCGGGGTCAGTCCCGCGACGTAGTCGGCGAAGCTCGGCGAAGCGAAGTCGACGGGCATCGTCGTGCGTGCGGCAACGTCAACAGCAGTCCGACTCAGGCTCAGACGACCGCCGCTGGCGGTGAAGAGTTCGGCGGCGAATTCCGCATCGGTGAGGCCGAGCTCGCGTGTAAAATCCTCCTGGGTCGGACTCTGGTCGGAATGGGGTCTCATGGGCGGCAGTTCCTTCACACGTAGTCCGATTCACACAACTTCAGGGGTACTGGGCAGTACCGACGTCATGAGTCGGCGTACAGCCGCAATCACTTGGGACCGCTCCGACTCACGCAAATCGACGCTCGAGGGCAGCGCCAACCCAGTGGCGTAGAACTCCTGTGCACGTCCACTGATGTAGTCCAGCGAGCATCCTGCGTTCACGGGCTGCAGGTGCATGGGTTTGAACACCGGCCGGGTCTCGATGCCCTCACGCAGCAGCTGTTCTCCGAGCTCGGTCGCCGACAGGCGAGCGCCCGGGTCTATGCGCAGGATGCTCAGCCAGCAGTTGCCGTCAGCGGCATCGAGCAGAGCGATCCCTTCCACCTCGTCGGCCATCTGCTGATAGGCCAGGTGATGCGCCCTCTTCACCACGAGGATCTCCGGGAGTCTCGCCAGCTGCGCGAGCCCGAGAGCGGCGAGAATGTTTGAGAGTCGATAGTTGAATCCGACGTCGGTGTGTTCGTAGTGGAGGACAGGTTGCCTGGCCTGCGTGGCCAGGTAACGGACCTGATCCGCGCTCTCCGGGTCCCGGCAGAGGACGGCTCCGCCCGACGAAGCGGTGACGATCTTGTTGCCGTTGAACGACAGTGCGGCGAAATCGCCGAACGACCCGGCTGGTCGCCCGTCCAATTCGGCGCCGAGTGATTCTGCGGCATCCGCGATCACCTTCGCCCCGTGGCGCTTCGCAAGTGCGCAGATGCGCGGATAGTCCGCGGGTCTGCCATAGAGGTCGACGACGATGATCGCTGTGATCGGGTGGCCCGCCCGATCCGCGTTCGCGAGAGCTTGTGCCAGCAGATCCGCGGACATCAGTCCGGTGTCATCACAGTCGATGAAGAGTGACTGAGCTCCGGTATAGGCCACCGCATTCGCCGTGGCCGCGAATGTCAGGGTCGAGACCGCAACCGTGTCCCCCTCTCCTACTCCTGCAGCGAGAAGTGCCAGATGGAGCGCGGCAGTTCCCGAGGACACAGCGACGACACTGGGACGATCAGTCAATTCGGCCAGACGCGCCTCGAATGCCTCGAGCTGGGGGCCCATTGGAGCAATCCACCCGGATCGGATGGCCGCAATCACGGCTTCTTCCTCGCCAGGCCCCACAGAGGGCAGACACAGCGGAATCATCGCAGTCATGATGCACTCCCCATTGCGTTGATCGGCGTCAACGATGCGCACAGCACCGAAAGCGGCGCTTTGGTCACTGATCGGTCGGTTTCGAGATCGTCATTGGTCGGGACAGCCGGGTCGGCACTCGAGCCGAGAACCACCTCGGCGGTGGGAGTGGCCCCTTCGGGGTCTCGCATCTCGAGAACTTCGCGACTGTAGAACTCACCGATCGTCTCCAGCCGCACTCCGGCTGCGGGCAGAGCTGCCGGGTCCAGGCCCTCGATCTGCACGTTCCAGGCGAGACCGTTGATGCCTCGGCTGAGGTCTTCGGTCGGGGAGAACAACTCTTCGTGGAGCTTCTCCCCCGCCCGCAGTCCGGTGAACGCGATCGGACACGTGCGCCCCGAGATCACCATCATCCGCTGGGCCAGGTCGACGATCTTCACAGCGCGACCCATGTCGAGGACCATCGTCTGTCCCGGCCGGCCCTCTGCCGCTGCCTGCAGAACGAGGTGGCAGGCCTCCGGAATCGTCATGAAGAAGCGTGTCACATCCGGGTGGGTCACGGTCAGCGGCCCGCCCCGGCTGATCTGATCTGCGAAGGAAAGCAGCACGGAACCACGAGAACCCAGCACATTGCCGAAGCGCACCGAAACATAGGGCAGCCCGGTGCGCTCCGCGAAGTTCGCGGTCAGCCTCTCTGCAAGGAACTTCGAGCGACCGAGTTCACTCGACGGATTCGCAGCCTTGTCGGTGGAGATGTTGACGAAGCGTTCCGCCCCGGCCGCATGTGCGGCGCGCAGGACGTTGAGAGTTCCATGAACATTCGTCTTCCACCCTTCGTCGGGGAATCGTTCGAGCATAGGCAGGTGTTTGAGCGCAGCGGCATGGACGACGATGTCCGGTCGCAGCGTTGTGAAAAGTCTGGTGAGCGCTTCGCCGTCCCTGATGTCGGCGAGGACGAGGTCAGGCGACTCCATGAGCGCACGCCCTTCAAGGCTCATGCACAGGGAATGCAACTCCGACTCGTCTCGGTCGAGCATGAGCAGCCGTGCTGGTTCGTGTCGAGAGATGATCCGACACAGCTCCGAACCGATCGAGCCGCCCGCGCCGGTGACCAGAACGGTTTTGCCCCGGAGCAGATCGCCGACCTGTTTGTCCTCCGGGTCGATGATCTGACGGCCGATGAGGTCCGAGACGTCGATATCGCGGATTGACGACAGTCCGACCGGGGTCTCGAGCAGGTCCACGAGGGAGGGCACGGTGCGAACCCAGACCCGGCCGAGGTCGAGGTCCGTCACGAGTGAAGCGAAGAGCTCGGATGGTGCCTGCGCGATCGCGGCGATCACGCCGGTCGCGTCCGTGCTCTCGACCACCGCACGCACGTCACGGGTGGTTCCGAAAACGCGGACACCATCAATGATGAGCTTGGCGTTCGACGGGTTGTCATCGACGATCGCCACCGGCAGATAAGGACTGTCGGGATCATGGACCATCTGCGAGATCAGAGTCGCTCCGAGTTCGCCGGCGCCGATGACGACGACTCGTTCGCCGGCGACGGGGACCCGCTCACTGTCCATCCAGACGCGCAGGATCTGCCGGGCGACGACCATGACGATCTGTCCGCTTGCCATGGCCAGCAGCAACCAGGACAGATCCTCGGTCACACCCAGGGGAACCGTCGACGCGGCCCCGACGCCAAGGACGAATGCCGCGGTCATGCCCTGGCACCGCAGCTCGGGGTTCGAACCCAGAGCGAAGCGGCGGCGGTAGAGGCCAAGGACTGAGCCGACGACGATCTGAGTGAGCGCGATGAGCGTGAGGAAGATCAGCAGGTACGGCATGGGCAATTCCCGCACGAAAGGCAGGACAGCGACCCAGGTCACGACGATGGCGGCAGTGTCGAGTGCCCCGAGGACGACCCAGCGGAAGATCGGTGAGGTCTGTTCAAGTCCGAAGCGGCCCAGGATCTCCCACCAGAAGGAATAGCGCGCGATCGCGACCTTCCTGAGCGAGGCATCTTTCCTGGACGAAGCGGCGCTGCTCACTCCAGGAGTGACTGTGGATTGTACAGAGGCAGGGGTGAAATTCTTCATAACCCCAGGTTCCGTTCTGAGGGGTTCGGACACTAGGTGGCTGTCCCTGGCAGTTGCCGTGTAACTACTCGGTCATCAACTGGTCATCACTGGGGACGATACTCGGAACACGTGTGGAATCATCACCGCACGAGCGCCCGTACTCGCCCCTTGGCTGGGCGCCCCGTTCGCTGGCTCGAACGTCCGCCGATCTGTTGCTGGCCCCACCCCGGCGTGAGATGATCAACGCGTGCCCTACCATCACGTCATGGCGTCACCGGGTCTCCTCGGAATAGCGACTAACTGTCGCCGTTTCTCATGGCCATGGGGTGCCAATATGCCCGAGGTCTCAGCTCGCGAATATGCCGACTGCCGGGTTCGAGTGAGGTTTACTGTGACCCGGGACTTCCGTCAGCACACCCCCGCCGCCGAGCTCCTGCGCAACTACATGTTCTCGGGATCGGCCAGCAGTGACGAACTCCTCTATGAGCGCCCCCTCCCTGGGGGTGCCGCGCTGCGTTTCCGCCTCACAGGTCTGCTCGATGACGAGATCCACCTTCAGGTCAACCCCGCGTATGCGCAAATCGTGAAGTACCGGCTGATGAATCTGCATTCGGCCAGGTACATCCTCTCCGACCTCGTGACCTGGCGCTTTCTGCACGCAGGGCTCATCCCTCTCTACTGCTCCGCGTTCACGCATGAGCGTGCGGGAACGTTCGTCGTTATGGCCCCCTCGCACACCGGTAAGACGGTGACGGTCAATCGCGCGTGCACGGAATTCGGCGCACGCCTCATTTCCGAGGATCTCGCCGTGGTCGACGGCTCCCGCATCCATTCGGTCCCCTGGACCTTCAGCGAGCACCGTCATGACAACCTGCTCACCGCTGCCGGTCGTGTTCTGTCGCGACGAGCCAACAGCCCCGAGCCCCCGAACCTGGCGCCGGCATCTCCGTCCGCTGCACTGAGGAATCCCTCACCCATCAACGACGTCATCTTCCTGGAGAAGAATGCGCAGACAGCGGTCAGACCGCTCAGCGTCGATGAGGGGCTGAGGCGGGCACTCAACCTCAATCGCCATTCCCTGCATTATGCCGAAAGTCCGACTCTCCTTGCCGCCTCATACTTCAATCCGAGCATCGACCTGTCCGATGCGATGATGACCGAGCGCACCGGTCTCGAGGCGATGCTGTCTGCAGCCCAGAACATCTGGAGCATCCGGGCACCGCTCCCCACCGACTTCCTCGATCTCGTCCCCGGATTCGCCGAGACCGCGCGATGAAAGTCATCCACGCCACGACGGTGCCCCAGACCCTTGCGTTCCTCAGCGGCCAATGCGAATACTTCACTCGCCGAGGCGCCGAGGTCGTTCTCATCTCTTCGCCGGGTCCGCGTCTGCAGACCTTCGCCCAGTCCGAAGGGGTTCCGGCCATCGCCGTCCCGATGTCTCGCGAGATCCGCCCCCTCGCAGATGCTCTGGCCCTGCTGTCCATCGTCCGACTCCTGCGCCGACTGCGTCCGGACGTTGTTCACGCGCACACGCCGAAGGCAGGACTGCTGTTCACAGTGGCGGCACGAATGGCAGGCGTGCCGGTGTGCGTCTATCAGATCCACGGTCTCCGGTTCCTCACGACAATGGGTGCGAGGCGAGTGCTGCTCAAGGCTGCGGAACGACTCACTTCCACCTTGGCGCATTCGGTGCTCGGGGTGAGCGCCTCTGTGCTCGCCTTGGCCCGTGCGGAGAAGGTGCTGCCGCGAGGCAAGGGCATCGTGCTGGGCTCGGGCAGCGTCAACGGCGTCGATTCTGAACATTTCTCACCGACTCTCGCCCGCACGATGGCGACTGGCGCTGCCGAGGAGATGGGCATTGCGCCCGGGGATCCTGTCATCGGCTTCGTCGGCAGGATCGTCATCGACAAGGGCATCGTCGAGCTCGCTGCCGCCTGGTCGCAGATCCGCAGGGAGATCCCCCGTGCCCGGCTGCTCATCGTCGGCGCCCACGACGACACCGATCCCATTCCCTCACAGGTGCGAAGAGCCTTGGAAGAGGACCCGAGGATCCACCTCATCGGTGAAACGGACGATGTCCGCCCCTATTACGGACTCATGACCGTGCTCGCGCTCCCCTCGTATCGGGAGGGCTTCGGTCAGGTTCTGCTTGAGGCAAACGCCTGTAGAGTGGCCTCCGTCGCCAGTGACATCCCTGGCATCCGGGATGCCGTCATCGACGGTGTGACCGGACGCTTGGTCCCGGTCAGAGACGCGGCTGCTCTCACATCCGCGCTCTCGGTCCTGATCGGGGACACGGAACAGCGAGAGCGGCTCGCATCTGCGGCACGTCAGAGGGTAGTGGCTGATTTTCTGCCCTCGGAGCTGTGGTCGGCCACCTGGGACCACGACAACGAGCTGTTGGGTGCGCGGAGGGGATCGCGACTTCGGAACACGAAGGGCTGAGGCACGAGTGCGATCGCCAGGATCAGCGTCGGCACGATCAATGACCGCAGTCGCACCAGCAGGCCCAAGTTTCCGAACTCGGTGAGCTGCGCGAAAACGGCGATCGCGAAGAACAGCGTGCAGAGGACGAGCCTGGCGCTTGGCGTGCTGAGTCCAGACAGACGGCGAGAGTTCACGAGAACGGCGACCGCCGCGACGAGGGGAATGATGTCGAGACTGCTGAGCAGGCCCTGGACTCCCAACTCCCACGGCATTGGTCGGAAGACTGCTGTGAACACGCCGACCAGGATCCCGAGGATCCCGCTCGGCCGCGACGTCTCCAGGTCCGAACCGCCCAGAGACGTTCGCTCGTAGCTGCCGGTGAATTCTTCGACGATGCCCCAGGGATCGTCGATTTCGAGCAGAATCGCCGTAAGCAGGGCGAGGGGAAGCACACAGTAGGCGATGATGACGACTGGTGTGCGGAAGCGATGGCTCGGGCTGTTCGTGGCTCCGATCCAGGCCAGGAGGAGACCGCCGATGAGGACGAGGCCGACATCCATGCGTACGCACAGAATGACCGGCAGAACGACAGCGAGTCCGATGATCGATTCGACGTGGACACTATGACTCCGGGCAGTGCGGGCTACGCACTGGAGGACGGCCCCCAGCGCCAACAGCGTGACGGAATCCTTGCCGAAGCTGGCACTCCAATACACCGTGGTCGGGAAGGCGACGATGGCGAAGGCGAACCCAAGCGGTGCAGCTTCCCTGGCGGTCCGCAGTGCCAAGGCAATGAACCACAGTCCGATCAGCCCCAGGCTCGAACCGAGGAGGAAGACGAGAAAGCGATGGTCACCGAGGACCGTGAAGAATGCTTGGCTGAGCGCATAGGTAGTCTCTGTGCCGTTGCCCGGCTTGACCTCCGACAGCAGCGGGGTCTCGTTCAGCCAGCGGGCCCGACCGTAAAGGAGATAGCGGAAAGTGTCCGAGGCGGTTTCCGTGTAATCATCGTTGAGGACTTCGATTCCGTAACGATAGATCGTCGCCGCCACGTGCAGAGACTGTGATGTGAGGACGAGTCCGAGAGCGGCACCACTGCCATACCTCGGGCGCAGCAACATCCACCCGCCTCCACTGACGACGAGCAGGATGGCGGCGACTCCCAGAATTTCGGTCATTGCCTGTTCCTTCCCACCAGCCACAGCGGAATCGCGAGGACGCGAGTGATGACAGCGCCCCAGATCACCGCACCGACGCCGAAGATGAGAAGGGCTGCGGCAGTGCCCAGCATGACGACGAGAGTATGAGCGATCCGGCGCAGAATGAGAGAGCGCGGATCGAAGTAGCCTCGCCCGGCGAACTGGATGAATGTGGATATGGCGGTCACCCAGACCCAGGCCCAGACAGCGAAGATATGATGGGCCAGGAGCCCGAGGACCGCGTCCTGCCCAAGGCCCCAGCTGTCTGCAGCGAAGAGCGCCCCCGCCACGCAAGCCCCCATGCCCCCTCCGGCTGCAGTGAGGACAGCCAGCGTTCGACCGTTCGCCTTGATCGACCCGTTGACGATGCGGGCACGGACCGCGTCGATAAGAATTCTGACCGGATAGGTCAACGACGAACCTGCCCGATAGAGAGCCAGTGCCGCGGCTCCGCCGAGGCCGCCGAGCAGATAGGGCGTTCCGATGGATTCGACGTTTTTGATGAGTGATTCACCGACCAGGGCGCGGATTGCAGATCGATTCTCACGCAGCCACCCAGTGACCTCTCGCGGGTGCAGACGGGGCAACATCGGTGTGCCCAGGCTGGACACGAGCGGAGAGATCGCCCAGCAGGCGAGAGCTGTGAGAGTGCTGTAGGAGTCGTTGAGGACGATGATGAGTGCTGCGGTTCCCGCACAGCAGGCGCCAGCTATCTCCGTCAGCCCGGCACGAAGCGCCCGACCATTGCCGATCAGCCGGTAGGCGGTCCCAGCCCGATACACGCCCGCTGACACTGCACACAGTGCCACGCTTCCGAGAAGAAGGTCCTGTGCGATGGCCGAGGTGAGAGTTCCGACAACGATTCCGCCGAGGAGCGCGACAGCTGTGAGCATCGACATGTATGTGTGATTGAGCGCGTTGCCGCCACCGTCTTGCTGCGTCCGCCTCGCCCACACATCACTGAGCAGAGCGAACTTAGCGGTGATGAACGCGGCGAACCCCAGGTAGATCGCCGAATAAGCGGCGTACTCGAAGATGGACAGGTGGAGCATAGGGAGGAGCTGGATGACAGCTATCGCGCCCACTTCGCCGATGAGCACGAAGAGATAGTCACCGCGACGCATGGCTCGTCCGCTCCTATCGCCCTCGGGCTGCAGTGCCGGCGCAGACTTCATAAGCTCGGGCGTGTCGTGGTTGAGATGTTCTGAACCAGGCCGAAGACCGTGGCATCGACAACTTCCTCGATGCGTGCCATCGTCGACTGGTAGCAAGCGACCGAGTCGTGGTTCGGGTCGGCAATGTCATGGCTCGTTCCTGCAGCCAGGCCCCGATTCACCGCCGCGCTCCTGACCAGTGTCCTCCAACCGGCTTGAACGGTCGACTGCACCGCCCCCTCCGCTCGCCCCATGGTCTTGAGAATGTGAGCGAAGCCCCCCAGCGCGAACGTCCTATTCAGTCCCTCTGGCCATTGGGAGAGGATCGTTTTGACGTGAACCCGCTCCATCCCGAGCACGATATCGCTGTCAGCAAGCAGCGAGCGACTGATCCGACGGCTGCTGAAACGTGCACTGTCGACACCGCGTAGAGACAGCTCGATGACGGACCGCTCGTCCATCGTCGCTCCAGCCGGGGCCTGAGTCCCTGCACTGGTCACCGTGGCGAATCCCGGGGCGACCTCGTCGAGCCGCGATTGCAGCAGCCGCTCCGCGAACGGCGACCGCACCATGTTCGCCGTGCACACGATGAGTACATTAAGACGGTCCGTTGGCAGTCTCATGATTGATCGACCCCGACATGTCGATAGTATTCGTTTGCGTCGACGTCCTCGCCGTGGCACCGATTGGCGACCACGCCGAGGCTTCTCATGCCTACCCCGGTGAGTTGATGATGCACCCGTTGGAGGGCATCGCGAGAGGTCTTCCCGTCCGCGCGGACCACGAACAGGAAGCCGTCTGTGAGCGCACCGAGGATCGCAGGATCTGCGGTGGCCCCGGCCGGCGGAGAATCGATGATGATGAAGTCGTAGCTTTTCCTGATCTCGGTCACGAAGCTTCGCATCGTCGCGGACTCGAGCAGTTCGCTCGGATTCGGAGGAAGCATTCCTGTGGTGAGCACGTCATATCCCCCGGGCCCGCTGCGTTGCAGAGCCTCCGGCAGGGTCGTCTGATGTGTGAGCACCGAGGTGAGGCCGACGATCGGTTCAAGGCCCAGCTTGTCCGCGATCACCGGCCGCCGAAGATCCGCATCGATGAGGAGGACTTTGAGTCCCGATTCGGTCATCGCGGATGCCAGGTGGATCGCAACACTGGATTTTCCCTCACCCGAGGAAACTGCGGTGACGACAAGGGTCGTGACGGGATCGTCGACATCGGCGAACCTCAAGCGGGCACGCAATAGCCGGACTGCCTCGGCGAAGGCCGTCGGAGCCGAGTTCATGGCCTGTGTGTTTGCGGCCGACTTGGCGTCCTCTGGCAAGCGGACAAGCAGCGGAGCACCGGTGATTCGGCTGGCTTCCTGCGGATCCCTCACCCGCGTGTCCGTCGAATTGCGAACGAACCCGACGATCGTCCCCACGACCAGACCGGCGATGAGCCCGAAGATGAGGTTGCGGACGATGTCTGGGGAGACCGGAGTGTCGAACGGACTGGCCGTCTGGACGAGTGAGAGCGTGACCAGCGGTGACTCGGACGAACCTGGGCGTTCGAGACGTTCGACGAGGGTCATGAAATGCCGGGTGGCCGAGTTCGCGATTTCAGCAGCGGCCTCTGGATCAGCATCAAGAGCGCTGACAGTGAGCAGGACCGTCTCCGGTTCCGTCTCCGCGTGGATGCGCTCCGCGAGGTTTTCCGGTGACTCACGCAGGTTCAGCTCATCGATGACCTCGGTGAGTACGGGCCGACTCGTCACGAGTGCGATGTAAGACTTGACTCGGTTCGTCGAGAAGTCGCCGCCCTGTGACAGCGAGGTCACGTCGTTTCCGGAGTTCACCGAAACGAATACTTCGGTGTGGGACTCGTACTGCGGTGTGGTGAGGAACGTCGCGGCCGCGACTATGCCGGTGAGGATCACGGCCGTGATCGAGATGATCAGCCACCGCCCTCTGAACACTTCGAGCACGCTGTTCAGCTGCATAGTCTTCGACTCCGTCTGCGGGTTCATTGTCTTCGGGTCCCTCGGCGCTGACGCGAATACGGGTATGGGATGTGACTTCATGACGACAGTCCGATGTACGCGACAAGGTGTCTGGTTTCCAGGGATTCAGGGCACTGTGCTGCCACGGTCGGGCGCTGTCGGGCGCTGGTGGAGATACTCGGGTGTGGGGGTTCCGTCACTGCATGCTTGATCAGCACAGAACCGAATCCGAGCTCGCCGAGGTGGTCACCGACTGTCGGCGGCAGAGAGTCCTCTGCAATCGCGAGCCAGTCGCACCCCCTCGCCCGCACATGGTTGATGAGCAGGTCCATTGATTCCTTCATAAGAGCCTCCTGGGCTGAACCGGATGCTGCTCCGGTTGCGATGGTCACGACTGCGAATGCTTCGCCGGCGCTGCGGAAACGCCCCGAGCACACCGGCACGCTTTGCATGTCTTCGCTGTGCCACCGTCCGAGGTCGTCGAAAGTGAAGAATCGCAGACGTCTGCTGCGCAACGGTCCCGGAAAATCGCTCATCGATACGGACTCACCGTCGGTGATGCCCCGCCTGTCGAAAAGAGTGAGGAAGGTTCTGGCCAGAATGGCGAGGTCGATCCGCGGACCTAAACTCTCAACATAGGTCTGGTCCAGTTCGAAACGGTCGTCCCAGCCGAGGCGGTTTCGTCCGTTCGTCTGTGCCAGCCCGGTCAGTCCCGCGCAGACTCTGTGCCTGCGCATCTGCTCGTCACTGAATCTCTCCAGATAGTCGGACGTCAGGGGCCGCGGACCGATGAAGCTCATATCGCCGCGAAGGATGTTGAAGAGACTCGGCAGCTCGTCGATGCTCGTCGCCCGCAGGATTGTCCCGAGGCGGGTGAGGCGCTGCGCATCGCTGACCATTCCTCGCGCAATATCGACATCATGCATGGACCGAAACTTGGAAAGGTGGAAAAGCCTTCCGCCACGGGTGACCCGCTCCTGCCGGAACACCACAGGGCCGCCCATCGTGAAATAGATGATCGCGGCCACCAGAAGCATCGGTACGGCCAGTACGAACAGGGCGATGAGGGCCGTGACCACGTCTGCGGCCCGTTTGACGCCCAAATATCGCAATTGTGCCGGGTTGAGGCCGGCGTCTCTGGCTGCGTCTTCCGCAATGCGCGTCTGTTTGCTCATCGCGATCACCCCGCTCCTGCACCGACGCTGCCCGGTCGTGGCCTGCGTCGTTCGACATGTGCTGCGCTTCCGGATGCTGCGTTGTCGGGTACCGAAGTATGGACAGCGTTGCCTTCCGAAGCCGGAGTCAGCGGCATCCGATAGTGGGGAAAGAAATCCGAGTCTTGTGACAATTGTGCGCCGCGGACCTCTGCATCGTACCGGTGGCCAGCGACGAGAGCATCGTAGGCATGAGGATCGTGGATCCGTTCAGTGGTGCAGTAAGTCCTCGCTCCTTGGGGCGCGAATCCGCGTTTGTAACGTTCGAGTCCGTCGCCGGGGCTGACTCCGCCGCCGAGGACGTAGGAGCGGTACCCGTTCAGTGCCAACCAATCCATCACGGTCGCTTTCACAAGATCATTGGGGCGAGATGCGCCGTGGTCTAGGTTCGTTCCGCCCAGAAAGTAGTATGCGGTGTCTCTGCCCAAGAGGGTCAGATCGACGGAGACGACCTCGCCTGCTTCGAGCACAGCGACGTAGAGGACTCGGTCGCCGAGGGCGGCTTGCAGCTCAGCGAAGAGGGCGAGTGGAAACCGGTACCACTGTGATGAGTTATGCCGAATCATCGTGTTGGTATAGATCCGGTGGAAGTCCTCGATGAGGCTGCCCTGTCGGTCAACTTGAACGCTCAGACCGGATTTCATCGCCTTGCGAACATTCTGACGCACCTTCGATGCCGAGCCTGACCAGACCGCATCGAGTTCAGTTTCGAGTTCGCGGACAAAATTCTCGTTGCGTGCTCGTTGCTTTCCCGGGTGATCCAGCACGTCAGGAAAGAGTGAGGAGCGAACGAATTCGCTGACAACTCCATGGCTGCGGGCCCAGACATCGAACAGCGGCCAGAATCGTGCCGCGAGACCTTCCGGATCCTCGGCGTCCCAGAAGAGGGCGCCGCCGTATCCATAGGGTGAGGCAATGTCGCTTGCGCCCTCATACAAAGGACGGTGAATGAAGGCGTAGAGCACCGTGCCCCCCTCATCGCTCAGAGTTGCGCACAACACCTGCTCCTCGGAACCGACCATCAGTGCAGCGACGTCGGGGTGCGCGTAGGGCAGCTGCATGGGTGACTGCTCCCACCGCTCGATCCAGGTTGCACGGTCGTGTGGGTCGCCGGCGTTCAGGATGCAGAACGTGGGCTCGTTGAGGATGGTCGTCGCTGGTTCAGACACCGAGACCACCTCCGACGGTCTGAAGCTTCAGTGCTGGATCTCGGTAACGTGGAAAGTACTGTGACTCTGGCGCGGACGCGCCGCCCGCCAGCAGACGGGAATAGACCTCGGGGAGGAAGATCCTTTCCCCAGTGAGATAGTCGCGCAAGCCATCGGGAACAAGATGCCGTTTGAATCGCAGCAGATTGTCATTCTCGGTGTTCGTGACGCCGCCAGTGAGTACATGGTGGCGTGCACCTCTGGCCAGAGACGACCTCATGCAGGCGATGTGGGCAAAGACATGCGCCCCGCTGTGCAGAGCGGAGGTCCGACAGCCGCTGAGGTAGTAGTAGGCCGTCCGGTCGCCGTAGAGCATGAGGGTTGCGGACACCGGTTCGTCCCCGTCGAGAACGAAGACGTAGGCGAATCTGCCCGGGAACGTTCGATTGATCTCCTCGAAGAACTCGCGGGGGAAGTAGAAGGCGGGTGCGGCTTCCACTCTGTCCATGTTCTCCTCGTAGATGTCGAGGAAATCGTCGAGCATCTCTCCCGTGTCATCGATGTGGGTACGGTACTCAGCCTCTATGGCCCGACGGTAGCGTCGACGTGAGTTCGACACCATGGCCGCCACCAGATCCTCGGGGCCGAGCCCACCCAAATCACGCACCACGTGAGGGGCTTGTCTGCGCACGGTGCCGGGGTACGGCCCGAGACGATCCTCGACGACCGGTGAGAAGCGGATAAATTCGCTGACGACGCCGTTTTCACGGGCCCAAACGGCGAATTTCCGCCAGAACCATTCGAGGTCATCTGCCGCTGCGATGTCACCAATTGGTCCTCCGTACACGAGCCCCGTGATGAGATCGCTGAGACCAACCTCGACCGGTCTGCCGACCGCATCAGTGGTGATCGGCCGTCGGATGAAGGCGTAGAGCACTTCTCCGCCACCCGGCCCTCGGCCATAGGCGGCGAGCACCTTCCCATCGTTGTCCGCGAGCGCACACAGGTAGGCAGGGTGGCTGAAGATCTCACCCTTGCCAATGCGCTCCCAGACGCGCTCCCATTCCTGTCGCTGACTGGTGATCGCTGCATCGAGGATGCGAAACAGCGGCGGTTGCGGTGTCATCCCGACTCCTGAATTATCGAAAGGTTGTACTCTCACAACTTCAGGATCACAGCTGTCCGCAGCGGTCGACTAGGTGGACGCACCTGGACATCGGGGCATAATTACTCGGTCATCGCGTGGTCATTACCGGAGACCACTACTCGACACGCTCAGCTTCGCTGGGACCGTCGTCCCGAGATACTCGGATGGCGCGCCTGCTCGGTGCTGGGCCAGCCGGGCCCCGATCGAACTGCATGGCCTGCAGGGCCGATGCCACCTGTTCACGGCGGGTGACACCCAGTTTCTGGAACAGTCTGTATGTATGCCCCTCGACGGTCCTCACTCGCACTCCGAGCTCTGCCGCAATTTCAGAGTTTGTGCTGCCGGAGATGATGAGATTGCTGATCTGCCGTTCTCGCACGGTGAGCCCAATGCGACCGTCCGCGCGCCTGCCCTTCATGGCCTCAACCCCACCAAGGAAGCGGTCCGCCAGCGTCCGGCACACCGTGGCCAGGTCTGGCTCGCTCTTGTCGCGAATGGCGG
>NZ_JAKDJU010000227.1 GCF_030453725.1 Brevibacterium picturae | reverse complement strand
GGCGCCCTTCGACGACGTCAAGGTGAGACAGGCCTTCCGCCTCGTCGTCGACCGGGAGCAGATGATCGAACAGGTCCTCTCCGGATTCGGCACCCTCGGCAACGACATGTTCGGACCGCTGAGCGAGAACTACCCCGAGTTCCCGCAGCGCACACAGGACATTGCCAAGGCCAAGAAGCTCCTCGCCGAGGCGGGCTACCCCGATGGTCTCGACGTCGAGTTGGTCACGGCTCCGATTCAGTCCGGTGCCGTCGAATCCGCGCAGGTCTTCGCCCAGCAGGCCGCCGACGCCGGCATCCGGGTCTCAATCCGCAGGGTCGATGCGACAACGTTCTTCGGCGAGCAGTACCTGCAGTGGGATTTCGCCCAGGATTTCTGGTACACCCGTGACTTCCTGCCCCAGGTGATCTCCTGCGCCCTTGAAGAGTCACCTTTCAACGAAACCCATTGGGACGAGCCGGCGTTCAACAAGGTCTTCGACAAGGTGCGCGGCATTCCCGAGGTCGAGAAGAGACGCGATCTCGAACACGAACTGCAGAAGATGCTCTACGACGAAGGCGGTTACATCGTCTGGGGCTTCGCCAACCAGGTCGATGCCTTCCAGAAGTACGTCGGCGGGCTGGTCAAGAACTCCACGGGACGTCCCCTGAGCGGCTGGCGGTTCGACCGCGTATGGATCGGAAAGGTGTGACATGTTCGGAAAAGTCATCGGACGCAGGCTGATCTTCTCCGCCTTCATCCTCATCGCAGTCTCCCTCCTCGTCTTCGGCGCCACGCTCCTTCTGCCCGGCGACGCGGCCCGCGCAATCCTCGGCCAGCAGGCGACTCCGGAGCGCATCGCCGCACTCAACGAACAGCTGGGCCTCAACCAACCCGCTTGGCAGCGTTACTTCTCCTGGCTGGGCGGGCTCTTCGTCGGCGACTTCGGCACCTCGACGGCCAGCGGCGGTTCCGTGGCGCAGCTCCTGGGCGATCGCATCGGCAACTCGTTCATCCTCATGGCCATCGCCGCCATCATCTCCGTGCCTCTGGGCATCGGCTTGGGCGTCTACCAGGCACTGCACCGTGGCGGCCGGCGTGATCAGGCCATGACGGGCCTCAGCCTTGTCTTCGCGGCCATGCCCGAGTTCGTCATCGGCATCGGTCTCATCGCGATCTTCGCCACCTCCGTCTTCCAGATCCTGCCCGCCGTGACTCTGGCTCCGCCGGGCGAACCCGTGTGGGGCCGACCCGAGCAGCTCATCCTGCCCACCCTGACCCTCATCCTCGTCGTCACTCCCTACATTGTGCGGATGATGCGCGCGACGATGATCGAAGTCCTCGACTCCGGCTATGTGGAGATGGCCCGACTCAAGGGCGTACCCGAGAAGCGTGTCATCATGCGCCATGCGGTGCCCCACGCACTGGGCCCCGTCGCACAGGTCGTCGCGATCCAGCTGGCGTGGTTGGCCGGCGGCGTGGTCGTCGTCGAGTTCCTGTTCCGCTATCCGGGGCTGGGCCAAGCACTCATCGACGCGGTGACCTACCGTGACGTGCAGGTCGTGCAGGCGATCTCCATGCTCGTTGCCGCTGTCTACGTCGTGGTGAACCTGGCGGCCGATGTCGTCGGCATCCTCACCAACCCGAAGCTGAGGAGTGCAGCATGAGCACGAATACGAACAACCTCGACGAGCTCAAATCCAGCGCGGTCGACGGTGGTGAGGTGCCCAAGGAATCACAGACGACCTACACCCCGTTCTTCAAACGCGTGCTGGCGCAGAAGCAGGGCAAGATCGGTCTGACACTGACCATCATCGTCCTCCTCCTGGCGTTCTGCGGACCCCTGCTGCTGCCCTGGGCGACCGGCAACACCGCAACCGAGTTCGTCGCGAAGCCCTTCAGCCCCTACGGACTCTTCGGCTCCGACAATCTGGGACGCGATGTGCTCTCCCGGTTCATCGCCGGGGGGCTGACCCTCATCGTGTACTCAGTGCTCGCCACGGCCCTGGGCATGGTCCTGGGGGCGATCATCGGCATGCTCGCCGCCTATGTGGGTGGAACCTTCGACGCGATCGTCATGCGCCTCAACGATGTCATCCTCGCCATCCCGCAGCTGGTGTTCGCGCTGCTGGCGATCACAGTGCTGGGTCCGCAGGGGTGGGTGCTCGTGACCGTCATCGGCATCACCCACGCCCCGCGCATCGCCCGAGTCGCGAGGTCTGCGACCCTGGGCGTGATCACCGAGGACTACATCCTCGCCGCAGAGATGTACGCGATGCCGCGGTGGAAGGTGCTGCTGCGTGAGCTGCTGCCCAACATCACCGGCCCGCTCAGCGTCGAGGCCGGACTGCGCCTGACCTACTCCATCGGCTACATCGCCTCCCTGTCCTTCCTGGGACTCGGCCTGCAGCCGCCCGCGGCCGACTGGGGCCTGATGATCAATGAGAACCGGATCGCCCTGAGCATCCAACCCTGGGGTGTGCTGCTGCCGGTGATCGCCATCGCGTTGCTGACCATCGGCACCAACCTGCTCGCGGACTCCTTCGCCAGGGCCACCGCATCGACTTCAGTGGAGGCATGATGACCACCGAGACAACCACCGTCCACCACGATGATGCGGGCGCGCCGAACGAGAAGATCGTCCTGCGCGTGACCGATCTGAAGATCGCGACGACTGCCGGCAACGAGATCCTCCACGGAGTGAACTTCGCGCTGAGCCGCGGTGAGATCCTCGGACTCGTGGGGGAGTCCGGTTCGGGTAAGACCACTGCGGGCCTGGCCTGCATGGGCCACTTCCGAGAGGGTCTGAAGTTCGCCTCCGGGTCCGTGAGCCTGTGGCCCCGCGGTGATGACACCGCCGTCGAGGTGGTCGAACTCGACGAGGTGGCCGTGCGGTCCCTGCGCGGATCGCGGATCGCCTACATCCCGCAGGACCCGGCACTCTCGCTCAACCCCGCAATGCGAGTGGGCGAGCAGATCCGCGAGGTCCTCGACATCCACGGGTTCGGCAACTCCGATGCCGAACGCGTCGAGAGAGTCTCCAAGGTGCTCGTCGACGTCGGACTGCCCGGCGACAAGACCTATCAGAAACGCTGGCCGCACCAACTCTCCGGCGGACAGCAGCAGCGCATCGGCATCGCCATGGCCTTTGCCATGTACCCCGATGTGCTCATCCTCGACGAACCCACGACCGGTCTCGACGTGTCCACACAGGCCGTCGTCCTCGACACGATCCGGCAGATGACGGTCGCGAACAATGTCGCCGGCCTCTACATCACCCACGACCTCGCGGTGATCAAGGACATCTCCGACCGGGTGGCCGTGATGCTGCGCGGTGACCTCGTCGAAGAGGGCCCGGTCACGGCAGTCCTCGAAGACCCCCAGCATGAGTACACCAAGATGCTCATGTCGGCCGTGCCGGACCTCGCCGGGCGGAAGACCATCGGCGAAGGCGCGGCAGCTGAACCGGAGCCCGAGCCCGCGGCCACGCACATCCTCGTCAGCGCCGGGGAGACGTCGGAGGACTCGGCGTCGGGCTCTGGGGACTCTGCGGGAACGCAGGGGCGGACGGATTCTGCGGACGAGGGAGCCGCCTCGGCGAATGCATCGCTGCTGCAGGTCACCGATGTGGCGCTGGCATACGGGAAGGCCCAGATCCTCGACGGCATCAACCTCACCCTCGAACCGGGTGACTGCACGCTGCTGCTGGGGGAGTCGGGGTCGGGCAAGACGACGCTGTCCCGGTGCGTAGCCGGCCTCAACGACGACTACTCGGGTTCAGTGCGCCTGCGCGGCACGGAGTTGGCCAAGTCGACCAGGAAGCGGACGAACGAACAGCGAGTCGGCATCCAATACGTGTTCCAGTCACCGTTCTCCTCCCTCAACCCCAGACGGTCGATCGGCCAGTCGCTGACCGTGCCGCTGGAGATGAGCGGGAAGGGCACCGCCGCGAGCCGGAAGGCGCAGGTCGAAGAGGCCCTGGACTCGGTGCGTCTGGGGCGCAGCTTCTACCACCGCCGGCCAGGCGACTTATCGGGCGGTGAGCGGCAGAGAGCCGCGATCGCCCGGGCGCTGGTCAACCAACCCTCGGTCCTCGTCTGCGATGAGATCACCTCAGCACT
>NZ_JAKDJU010000053.1 GCF_030453725.1 Brevibacterium picturae | reverse complement strand
TCGCGCGAGGTTGCTGAGCCGCCGTCAGGTAGCTCTGGAGAGATGGTCGGGGATGGGTCAGGCTGCTGAGGCGGCGATGGCCTCTTCGATGACGTCGAAGGCTTCGTTCAGCAGCGCGTCGGAGATCGTCAGCGGCGGCAGGAAACGCAGGATGTTGCCGAAGGTTCCTGTGGTGAGCACGAGGACGCCGTTCTTCGCGCAGTGATCGGCGATCTTCTTGACCAGGTCGGGATTCGGGTCGATCGAGTCGCGCTGGACGAACTCGGCGGCAATCATGGCGCCACGGCCGCGAACATCGCCGACCTCCGGGTACTTGCCCTGCAACTTGGTGAGACGATCGGTGACGATCTCGCCGATGTGGACGGCGTTCTCGACGAGTCCGTCTTCCTCATAGGAGGCGATGGCGCCGAGTGCGGCCGCGCAGGCGACCGGATTGCCGCCGTAGGTTCCGCCGAGACGTCCCGGTCCGACCGAGTCCATGATCTCTGCGCGACCGGTCACTGCAGAGAGCGGCAGACCGCCGGCGATGCCCTTGGCTGTGGCGATGAGGTCGGGCACTATGCCCTCCCACTCGGAGGCGAACATCTTGCCGGTGCGGGCGAAGCCGGCCTGGACCTCGTCGGCGACGAAGACGATGCCCTTGTCACGCGCGAACTCGGTCAGGGCGGGCAGGAAGCCCTCCGCGGGAACGATGAAGCCGCCCTCACCCTGAATGGGCTCGATGACGATCGCGGCGACGTGTTCGGCGCCGACCTGCTTTTCGATCATGGTGATGACGCGCTTGGCAGCATCCTCGCCGCTGACCTTCGTGCCGGCCGCATCGTTGTCGCGGTACGGATACGACATGGGTGCACGGTAGACCTCGCCGGCGAACGGGCCGAAGCCTGCCTTGTAGGGCGCAGCCTTCGACGTCATCGACATGGTCAGGTTGGTGCGGCCGTGGTAGGCGTGGTCGAAGACGACGACGGCGTCGCGACCGGTGTGGGCGCGAGCGATCTTGACGGCGTTCTCGACAGCTTCGGCACCGGAGTTGAGCAGGATGGACCGCTTCTCATGATCGCCGGGAGTCAGTCGGTTGAGCGCCTCGGCGACCTCGACGTAGCCCTCATACGGGTTGACCATGAAGCAGGTGTGGGTGAAGGACTCGAGCTGCTCGGTGGCGCCCTTGACGACCCTCGGGTTCGAGTTTCCTGCGGTCGTCACGGCGATGCCGGCTCCCAGGTCGATGATCTGGTTGCCGTCGACGTCCTTGACGATTCCACCGCCGGCTGCGACCACATAGGCGGGCAGACTGGAACCGACTCCGGGAGCCACTGCCGACTGGCGACGCGCCTCGATCTCACGGGACTTCGGCCCGGGGATCTCGGTGACGAGTTTACGTTCCTGCGGCAGAGCTTCGCCGCCAATTTCCAAAGCTGTCATAACGAGAAGATTAGAGCCTCACGACGGTTCTTGTCACTTACCGTCCGCAGGCTGAGCAGATCACACCCACCACGGAAGACAGAGATGCGAAATTCGTTGCCGTCAGCACGGCTCGGATCACGCGAAAAGCGCGCTCGGACTCAGCGTCCGGCCGGGGTCGAAGGGCCGGGGTCGAAGGGCCGGGGGCGCAGTGTCCGCTGAGGGAGGAGCTCAGCGCCGCTGATTGCGCATGTCGACGTCCCGATTGCGACTCGGCAGATCGATCTCGTGTTCGCGCACGGGCGCAACGATCGTCTCCTGAGCCCCTGCCACCGGTGCCGCGTCGTCGCCGAGGTCGAAGCTCAGCGGAGCGTCCGCGGCGAGGTTGCGTTTGATCACTGCCAGGCCGATCGGCCCGAGCTCCCAGTGCAGGGCGACCGAGGTCAGCTGACCCACGGACCGCTCGGAACCGCGGACCTCAGCGAGCACCTCGGCGCCGGTTTCGGGCTGGATGTGCCCGGATCCGTCGAGGTGGACGAAGACGAGTCGGCGAGGCGGCTGGCCCAGGTTGTGCACGCGTGCCACGGCCTCCTGACCGCGGTAGCAGCCCTTGGCCAGGTGCACCGAGGTGCGCAGCATGTCGAGTTCTCCGACGAGCGACTTGTGGTCGATGTCGTTCACACCGGGTCGCCAGGCGGCGATCCGCAGAGCCTCCCAGGCGTCGTACCCGGCCATCGTGAATTCGCTCGCCGATGTGGCGTGCAGATCCGTGCGGGCCACGATGCCGATGACGAACTGAGTCTCGAGCCCGGGGTGGTCCTCCCCTGCCACCTCGAGTCCGAGATCGACCTGCGCATACGAGGCCGAACCGCTCCCGATGTGCGGCCAGGGGTCGTTCCACAGCTGTGCCGTGGGCAAGCTGTCCGGAAACTTCAGGACGGCTCCGAGGCATTGGAATTCGTCACTGACGTCCTCGATCTCCACCCGCATCATGAATACCATCTTGCGGAGGAACTCGAGGGTGGCGTCCGTGTGCAGTTCGCTGATCGCCCAGAGCGACTCACCGTCGTCGACGAGCTTGAGCCAGCCTTCGATGCGACCGTTCGGGTCGAGGACGAGGGTCTCTGTGGCCACACCCGGTGCCAGGGAGTCCAGCTTCTGAGTGGTGATGGAGTTCAGCCAGGTGAGACGGTCGGCTCCGCTCAGGCGCAGCACCCGCAGATGAGGCAGATCGACGATCGCGCCCTTCTCGAGCAGTGCCCGCTGCTCGCGCAGCGGTGAACCGTAGTGAACAGGGGTGTGCTGCAGCTCGCCTTCGCCGAAGACCGCGGTGGAACTCAGCGGGCGACTCAATGACGAGGGACGTGAGGGCACATTCGACTGCAAGGGTTCCTCCTCAGGTACGTTCTCTCCCTGACCGAGTTCGTGAGACTCAGGATCGTTCGACTCGGGATTGGTCGACTCGGGCTCGTTCGACTCAGGATCGGTCATCTCAGGCCAGCTTCTTCAGGCGGGCCGAGGAATGTGTGGCGAGCTCGTGGCCCAGCGCGGCCATGTCCCAGGCCCACATGAGCTCTCCGCCGACGAGTCCGTACATGCGGGTCGACGCGGTGTACTCCTTCGCGGTCTTGGTCCGGGCGACGACGTCGGTCGACAGGTCGATGCGCGGTCCCTTGACGTGACCCGCGTAGAGCTCCATCACGCCGTGGGGGTGGGCGATCTCGGCTTCGATCTCGAATCCTTCATCGTTCGTGCGCAGGGTTTCGACGGCCGCCGCCGAGGTGAAGCTGGGTTCTTCGGTCGGCACGAGCATTCCCGGGCCCACGTCTCCGGCATCGCGGGGGCGGATCAGCTGCCAGATCCCTGTTTCCAGGGTCAGCGTCGATTCCAGTTCGCCGTCCTCACTCAGCAGCCACGCATGCGCGGTGTACTGCAGGAACGGAGTTCCGGGATGGGCGACGAAGTCGACGCGCTGGCCGAACTGCTTCTCGGGGGTGTCCGCGTAGCCGACGACCCCGACGCCTTCCCACGAACCGATCAGCCAGGACAGGGGGACGAGCTCGGGATGGACCGAGGAATCAAGTTCGATCATTGAGTTCAGCGATTGTCTTTGAACAGCGCCGTGACGACCTTGACTCCGACGCCCAGGGCGCCGAGTGCGGCGATGCCGACGAGACTGGAGAAGACGATTTCGAGAGCGACAAGGTTTTCCATGCCCCCAGTCTACATTTTCCAACTGCGGCGCGTGCACCCAGTCCGGCCCCTGACAGCGATGCGCTCACCTCAGAGGGTGACGCGTTCGAGAGCGTAGACGATGACGCCGCCGAGGGCGATGGGAGCGGCGCCGAGTGCGAGCTGGACGGCGAAGCTGCGGGCCTTCTCCACGTTCTTCTTCAGCTCGATGTTCCGTGAGATCTCAAGGCTCACGGCCTGGTACTTGCTGTAGGCGATGAGACCGAGCATGCGGTCGACTCCAGCGACCAGAAGACCCATGACGGCGCCGAGGATCAGCGCCACCGGCCAGCTGATCGCATCCTTGAAGATGAGGACCGAGAGGATTCCGGCGACCGCGGTCGGCATCGCCACTGCCAGCGGGGACGTGTAGATCGCGGGCCAGGGCAGAGCCGTCATGCAGCCGGCGACGATGAGTGAGACGAGTCCCACGACGATGGCTTCCTTATCCCCGGGCATGGTGATCGCCGCGACCCAGGTGCTCGCCGACAGAGCGATGACCACGCCCGCGACCTGCGCTGAGACGTTGGCCACGGCGTCGGACGCGCCCATTCCACGGGTGAGGTTCTGCACGAAGGTCCACAGCAGGCCGAGACCCGCCAGGACCGGCAGCCAGTCAAGATAGGGAGCCGCGCTGTCCCGGAACGCCGCGATCAGTCCGGCCACGCCGAAGAGGAAGAGCATGATCGAGGTGGCGCGGGGCTGCGGAGAGTCGGTCAGCCTGGGCCACCCGTAGGCCACACCGAAGACGATGAGTCCCGTCGCCAGCAGGAACAAGGTGTAACCCCAGTACACGGAGGCGCTGAGGGCCAGTGCCAATACCAGGGCCACAGCTACTCGAATCCATCTGATCACAGCACTATCGTGCCTCATTTCGCCGCGGCGACGCGATTTGGGTCGGGCTCGGCGATCCCGGCCCGGCACCGAGGGCGGGCGAATGCCTGTGTTCGCGGGCATCGGCCCGAGTCACAGCGGACCGGATCTCGGAGCGCAGCAGCTCAACTCGCTGTCCGCGCTCGTCGACGGAAGCACACGCTCGATACTGAGTCCTCTGCTCCTGCCCGATTCACCGCGGAGCACGTCGTTGCCCTCGGGCGCGGAGGCGGTGCGCCATGCTCGCAGACCCCGAGTTCCGTGCCCGGTTCTGCTCGCTGACCTACACGTCAGGACGCAAGCCGACCGCATGACCGCCGGCGCTCTCGGTATACTTTCCCCAGGCCGCACATGATCGGCCGCGCCGAGTCCGAGGAGGTGGATGGAGCCCATGCGAATCCTGCACATCTGCCCCGCGGCCCGGATCGGCTCCCCTCTGGCCCCAGAATCCCTGCAGTACCTGGGCCACCAGATCGAACGCCTCAGCCTCGATCAGCTGCGCCCGGCAGGCGCGTCCCCCATCACCGCGGACTCGATCCCCGACTCGTCCACCGCCGACTCGATCACCGCAGACGTCGTCGTTGCCGATGCCTGCCTCGACCTGTCTCTGGCGCCTGCCATCGCCGAGGTGGTGGCGCGGGCGGGCATCACCGCGCCGATCATCGTCGTGCTCAGCGAAGGCGGGTTGGCCACAGCCTCGGCGAAGTGGGATGTCGCCGACATCGTCCTCACCACCGCCGGCCCCGCCGAGGTCGAGGCTCGCCTTCGTCTGGCACGTGACCACCACCGCAGGAATGCCTCATACGACACCGGGCCGGCTGCCCACGGCACCCTGCCCGTGAGAGACGGAGCCTCCTGGAGCAGCAGCGGGCCGTGGACGAGCGAGGGTGAGCCCATGATCGTCGTCAGCGGAGCTCTGCGCATCGACGAAACCGCATTCACCGCCCACCTCGGCGAGCGCAGCCTCGACCTGACCTACCGCGAATTCGCGCTGCTGAAGTTCTTTGCGATGCACCCCGAACGCGTCTTCACCCGCGACGAGCTCCTGCTCGCCGTGTGGGGTGATGACTACTACGGCGGGACCCGAACAGTCGATGTGCATGTCCGCCGCGTGCGTGCGAAACTCGGCAAAGACTTGGAAAATGCCATCCACACCGTCCGCAACGTCGGCTACCGCTTCAGCCCCGCGTCCGCGGCCGCCGACGGTGACGGACCCGGGACGGACAGCGCCCATGAGTCGGAACCCGAGACACAGCCGGACGCGCGAGGCCGACCAGAGGCGAATGAGCGATCAGCACACGGGCAGACAGCAGCAGAGCCGAACGAGGAGGACGTGAAGGTATGAGAATCGAAGCCAGCGGAGCCGTGAGCAATTCACCGATCACCACCCTCGCCGAGGAGGAGCTGACCTTCCTCAACCGCGTGGCAGCAGCCGATGGGTCCGCCGAGATCTCCGGCGGACTCCTGGCCATCGCCACCGGTGAGGACGAATCGGATTCCGCACAGACCGCCTCAAGCGCTTGGCGGGTCTACGCCGACGACAACCCAGGCGACGACGACTCGGTCGCCGCAGCGGACGACTCGGTCGCCGCGGCGATCGGCGAATCCGCTCTCATCGGATTCGGCATCCGCGCCCTCCAGGGTGATCGGCATGCGGCCGAATTCCTCATCGCCCCCGATCACCGCGGCCAGGGCCTCGGGGACAAGCTGCTGTCGACGATCCTCGACGAGGAGCCCTCGTCCTGGTGCTGGTCACACGGCGACCACCCGGGCGCCCAGAGACTCGCTGACAAGCACGGGCTCGGGCGCGACCGGGTGCTGTACC
This sequence comes from Brevibacterium picturae, assembly GCF_030453725.1. GTDB lineage: Bacteria > Actinomycetota > Actinomycetes > Actinomycetales > Brevibacteriaceae > Brevibacterium > Brevibacterium sandarakinum_A. Next base: position 12,611 of record NZ_JAKDJU010000053.1, on the reverse strand, counting down.
AGATGCGCACCGATTCCAACCTCAACATCGACGATCTGCCGCAGACTGCGGCCCCCGAGGGCGTCACGATCCGCTCCTTCACCTCCGGAGATGAAGCCGGATGGCTGCGCGTCAACAACGCGGCCTTCGACTGGCACCCGGAGCAGGGGTCCCAGACGCCGGAGGACTTCGCCGAGATCACCGGGGCACCCGATTTCGATCCGGATTCGGTCATCCTCGCCCTCCGCGACGGGCAGGTCATCGGATTCCATCAGACCAAGCTCACGGACTCGGACGAGGAGGGCCGCCTCGGCGAGGTCTATGTCGTCGGGGTCGACCCGAGCATCCATGCCAAGGGTGTGGGCAAGGCGCTGACGATCGAGGGCATGCGCCGGATGGTCGCTGCCGGGGCGGGGGCGATCGACCTCTACGTCGAGTCCGACAACGCACCGGCGCTAGGCTTGTACGAGCGGCTGGGCTTCCACGTCGCGGTGGCGCACGTGTCCTATGCGCCGGCTTCCCCGACCGAACGCAATCAGGAGTAAGACGATGTACGACATCAGTGCAGTCGGGGCGGAGCTGGGGCTGCCGGATCCGGAGGATCGATTCCTCGACCGAGAACTCAGCTGGCTGGCGTTCAACGAGCGTGTCCTCGACCTCGCCTCCGACCCTGATATGCCGCTGCTGGAGAGAGTCCGCTTCCTCTCGATCTTCGCAACCAACCTCGACGAGTTCTTCATGGTCCGCGTCGCCGGACTCAAACGCCGCATCAACACCGGCCTGGCCGTGCCCAGCGTCACCGGCCGGATGCCGCTGCAGGTCATGCACGCGATCGGCGTCCGGGCACATGACCTTATGACCCGCCACGCCGCCCTGCTCAAGGACGACATCGGTCCCCGCCTCGATGCGGAGTCGATCACGAAGGTCCAGGTGGACGAGCTCACCGACGACGAACGCGCCCGTGTCGACGAGTTCTTCGCCGGCCACGTCTTCCCCGTCCTCACCCCACTCGCGGTGGACCCGGCCCACCCGTTCCCCTACATCTCGGGACTCTCTCTCAACCTCGGCGTGCTGCTGCGGTACCCGGACTCGGGCAAGAAACTCTTCGCCCGGATCAAGGTGCCGCCGCGCCTGCCCCGGTTCTTCAACGTCGCGGGCAAATCGGACCGCCCCGTCGGTCGCGATGTCCCCGCACGCTTCGTCGCGCTCGAAGACATCATCGCCGAACACCTCGACACGCTCTTCGAGGGCATGGAGATCATCCACCACTCGACCTTCCGCGTCACCCGCAATGAGGACGTCGAGGTCGAGGAGGACGATGCGGAGAATCTCCTCAAGGCTCTGGAGAAGGAGCTGCTGCGACGCCGCTTCGGGCCGGCCGTCCGCTTGGAGATCACGGAGAACATCCATCCGCGGGTGCGCGAGATGCTCAAGGACGAACTCGGCATCGACGAGAACGAGATCTATCAGCTGCCCACCCCGCTCGATCTCTCCGGCATGTCCGACATCGCCGACGTCCCCCGCGATGACCTGCACTTCCGCAAGATGGTCCCGCAGATGAACAAGGACCTGTCGCTGCGCGAATCCAGCGACCAGGTCGACGTCTTCGCGGCCGTGAGCAACCGCGACATCCTGCTCCATCACCCCTATGACTCGTTCTCGACGAGTGTGCAGGCCTTCCTCGAGCAGGCGGCAGCGGACAAGAACGTGCTCGCGATCAAGCAGACGCTCTACCGCACCTCGGGCGACTCCCCGATCATCGACGCCCTCGTCGACGCCGCACAGGCGGGAATCCAGGTTCTCGCGGTCGTCGAGATCAAGGCCCGCTTCGACGAGGAGGCCAACATCACCTGGGCGCGCAAACTCGAGCGTGCCGGCGTCCACGTCGTCTACGGAATCGTCGGACTCAAGACCCACGCGAAGCTCTCCCTGGTCGTCCGCCAGGAGGCCGAGGGCCTGACCCGCTACTGCCACGTCGGCACCGGCAACTACCACCCGAAGACCGCGCGAGGATACGAGGACTTCGGGCTGCTGACCAAGGACAAGAACGTCGCCGATGACCTGACGAAGCTGTTCAACCAGCTCTCCGGGTATGCGCCCCTGACCGAGTACTCTCGCCTGCTCGTCGCCCCCACCCGGGTGCGTTCGGGGCTGATCGAACTCATCGACAAGGAGACGGCCATCGCCGAGGCGGGCGGGACCGGCACGATTAGGATCAAGGTCAACTCCATCGTCGACGAGGCGATCATCGACGCCCTCTACATGGCGTCTCGGGCCGGGGTCGAGGTCGAGGTCTTCGTCCGCGGCATCTGCGCCCTGCGCCCGGGGATCCCCGGGCTGAGTGAGAACATCACGGTTCGGTCCATGCTCGGCCGTTTCCTCGAACACTCACGAGCGTTCGTCTTCGGCAACCGCGGCGACCCGATCGTCTACATCGGTTCGGCCGACATGATGCACCGCAACCTCGACCGTCGCGTCGAAACCCTCGTCGAGCTCGTCGCGGCCAATCACAAGGCAGAGGTCATCGAACTCTTCGATCTGGCTTTCGCGGACACCACCTCGGCGTTCGTGCTCGCCGGTGACGGCAAGTGGACGCGCAGCACCTATGACGAGGCGGGCAACCGGCTCACCGACTACCAGACGGAGCTCATCCGCCGGCATCGCAAGCGCCGGGAGATCGGGGACGAGGCGTGAGCGCAAAAGCGGTCGGTTCCGCGCAGGCATCTTCGCGCGTGACCGCCGATGTCCTCGCCGCCGGCGCCCTGTGCTGGCGCAACGGGATTGAAGGCCTTGAGGTCGCACTCATCCACCGCCCCCGCTACAACGACTGGTCATGGCCCAAGGGCAAGGTGGAGTCCGGTGAGACCCTCCCGGAGACGGCGATTCGCGAGGTCAAGGAGGAGACGGGACTCGACATCACCATCGGCGTGCCCCTGCCCTCGGCCGAATACATGGTCGGGGGAAAGCACCTCAAGAAGGTCTTCTACTGGTCAGCACAGGTCAAGGGCGATCACACCTTCGCGCCGCTGAATCAGCGGGAGGTCGACGAGGTGAGGTGGTTTCCCGTCGGCGAGGCACGGACCAAACTGACCTCCTACGCCGATCGCGACCAGCTCGATGCTCTGGAGAAGTTCGACTCCACCGACGCGCTGCGCGCCTGGCCGCTGGTCCTCGTCCGCCATGGGAAGGCATTCCCCCGGGCGAAGTGGCACGAGACAGAACATGTGCGCCCGCTGCTGGCTCTGGGGACCCGACAGGCTATGGCACTGACCGGACTGCTCTCGGCATGGGGGACGAAGAAGCTGATCTCAAGCCCCTGGAAGCGGTGCATGGCCACGCTCGCTCCGCTGTCTGCGGCGACAGGCAGGCCGATCCGGAAGGCCTCGTGCCTGAGTGAGAAGGCGAGCTCTGCGAATCCGGACAAGACCGCTCGGTTCATCGAGAGGCTCCTCGAGAAGGGGAAACCGGTCATCTACTGCACCCACCGGCCGGTGCTGCCGCTGATCCTCGACATCTACGCGAAGCACGCCCCTCAGCGCATCGCGGACAAGCTGCCGCGCGAAGACCCCTACCTCAAACCCGGTGAGATCATCGTCGCCTATGTGCGTCCAGGTCCTGTGCCCCGCATTGTCGACTTCGAACGGATGCGCCCCATCGACACCTGAACGACTGCACCCGATCGGCGCCTGAGGCCCGGCTATCCGGCAGCCGCTCGGCAAGAGAATCGGTGCCGATGTCCACGGCAGGGCCGTTCCGGCAACCATCCTTTCATGAATTGGCTCGTTCCAGTGATAGAGCACTCACCTGGACTTGAAGCCTTCAGGATTCATTCATCCTCCATTCACTTTGCCACTCCCCCGCCTTTACACACGATCCTTAGCGTGGAACACGAAAGATCGAGCAATCTCGAGCATCGTTCTCATTCTTACTGGAAAGGCATCTTCGTGAAGCTGAAGCACCTGGCACCATCCGCCGCGATCCTGGCAGTCGGCGCACTCACTTTGTCGGCCTGCGGCGGCACTTCCGCCACAGGAGAGGAAGTCGGCGAGGGCGGCAGCAGTGACCTGCAGGGCACCATCACCGGCATCGGCGCCTCCTCACAGAAAGCGGCGATGGACGCTTGGACCGCCGACTTCGCCTCGGCGAACTCCGGCGTGACCGTCAACTATTCGCCCGACGGATCGGGTGCGGGCCGCGAGCAGTTCCTCGCCGGAAACGCTCAGTTCGCCGGCTCCGACGCTCACCTCGATGATGACGAGGTCGAGGCCAGCAAGGAGGTCTGCGGTCCCGAGGGAGCCTTCGAGTACCCGGTCTACATCTCCCCGATCGCCGTGGCGTTCAACGTCGAGGGCGTCGACGAGCTCAACCTCTCCCCGGCGACGATCGCCAAGATCTTCAAGGGCGAGATCAGCAATTGGAACGACGAAGCCATCAAGGCCGACAACCCGGACGCGGACCTTCCTGACACGAAGATCACAGCCGTTCACCGCTCTGATGACTCCGGCACCACGGAGAACTTCGCCGAGTACCTCAAAGCCGCCGCCGAGGAGGACTGGGACGCCGAAGTCAGCGGAAACTTCCCCAAGGACTTCGGCGGCGAGGCCGCACAGGGCACCGACGGTGTCGTGCAGACCGTCTCCGACACCGATGGAGCCATCGGCTACGCCGATGCCTCCGCAGTCGGATCGCTGGGCAAGGCCAAGGTGAAGGTCGGCGAGGAATTCGTCGAACTCTCCCCTGAGGCCGCGTCAAAGGTCGTCGACGCCTCCGAGAAGGTCGAGGGCCGCGGCGAAGGCGACCTCGCCTTCGATCTGGCCCGTGACACCACCGAGTCGGGCGCCTACCCGATCGTCCTGGTGTCGTACCACCTGGTCTGCTCGTCCTACAAGGACCAGGAGACTGTGGACATGATCAAGGCCTGGGAGAAGTTCGTCGTCTCCGAAGAGGGACAGAAGTCCGCAGCGGAATCTGCCGGCTCGGCACCGCTGTCCGACGACCTGCGCTCGCAGATCGAAACCGTCATCGATTCGATCAAGGTTGAAGGCTGATTCTTGGCCCCTGACCTGCAGAATTGATCAGCTGAAGAGCGGCGCAGCGACCCTGCGCCGCTCTTCGGTGCCTACGGGCCCGCCCGCCGGACCCACCGCCAGTTTCATGAGGAGCACTTGTGCCGACCAGCACACAGACCACAGCCTCCGGCCCCGCCGGAGCACCCGAACCGGACTCACACCCCGAGTCCGGCAAGGGCCAGAAGCCCAAAGCCGTTGTTCGTCCCGGTGACCGCATCTTCTCTGCCGCGACGCTCATCGCCGGCATCCTGATCCTGCTCATCCTGGCGGGGGTCGCCCTGTTCCTTCTGGCACAGTCCACGGACACCATCAAGGCCCAAATGGATGATCCGAGTTCGATCACCGGCGGCAAGGGATTCTTCTCCTACGTCTGGCCGCTCGTCATCGGGACACTGATCTCGTCGGCCATCGCTCTGCTCGTGGCAACGCCTTTCGCTCTGGGCATCGCGCTGTTCACCACGCACATGGCGCCGCGGAAGCTGGCACCGACCCTCGGGTACGTCATCGATCTGCTCGCGGCGATTCCATCGGTGGTCTACGGTCTGTGGGGAATCGCCCTGGCCGGCAACCTCACAGCCTTCTACCTGTGGCTGTCGAAGTGGTTCGGCTGGATTCCGATCTTCGCACCCGATGAGAACGGTGCGGTGTCGAACACCGGGCGCACGCTGCTGACCGCCTCCCTCGTGCTCTCCATCATGATCCTGCCGATCATCACCTCCCTGACCCGGGAGATCTTCCTGCAGACTCCCCGCCTGCAGGAAGAAGCGGCGCTGGCCCTCGGCGCCACCCGCTGGGAGATGATCCGCATGTCGGTGCTGCCGTTCGGAAAGTCCGGCATCGCCTCGGCGACCATGCTCGGCCTCGGCCGCGCACTCGGTGAGACCATGGCCGTGGCCATGATCCTCTCCCCCGGTCTGCTCACCGCGTCCCTGGTCGTCAGCGGCAACCAGACGATCGCGTCAGAGATCGCACAGAACTTCCCCGAGGCCGCCGGCCTGCGACTGTCCGAGCTGATCACGATCGGCCTCGTCCTCTTCGTCATCACCCTCCTGGTGAACATGGGAGCACGCGCAATCGTCGCCAAGACCTCGGTGAAGGGCAGTTGAGAATGTTGACCAATACGAACAATTCGACGACCTCGCCTCGCAGCCTGACCTCGAAGCAGCTGCCCCCGGCCACCCCCTGGGTGATTGCAGTCGCCTCCATCATCGTCGCGATCATCATCGGCTTCGTCATCTTCGGCGGCTTCAACATCCCCGTCGTCGCAGTCCTCGCCGGACTCATCAACATGGTGGCCGTGTTTGTGCTCTCCGCGTCCTACGAAGGACGCCGCAAGGCCACCGACCGGGTGGCCACAACCGTCGTCACCTCCGCTTTCGTCCTCGCATGCGTTCCCCTCATCTCGCTGCTGTGGCTGACCGTCTCCAAGGGCGGAGCCGCGATCAACGGCGACCTCCTGTCCCGCACGATGCTCGGCATGAAAGGCGTGCTCGACCAGCAATACGTCGCCGGCGAAGCCACCTTGGCCGGCGGCTTCTACCACGCGATCGTCGGCACCGTCCTGATCACGATCGCCGCCTGCATCATCTCGATCCCCATCGGTGTGCTGACCGCGATCTACCTCGTCGAGTACGCCGGCAAGAACAGACTGGGCAAGGCCATCACCTTCCTCGTCGACGTGATGACCGGCATCCCCTCGATCGTGGCCGGCCTCTTCGCCTTCGCCCTGTTCTCGACCATCGCCAACCTCATCATGCCGGAGGCCGCGGGCATCGCGAAGACCGGCTTCACCGCCGCAGTGGCGCTGTCCGTGCTCATGATTCCGATCGTCGTGCGCAACACGGAGGAGATCCTGCGGCTCGTGCCGATGGACCTGCGTGAAGCTTCCTATGCTCTGGGCGTACCGAAGTGGAAGACGATCGTCAAAATCGTCCTGCCCACCTCGGTGTCGGGCATCCTCTCCGGCATCACCATCGCAATCGCCCGCGTCATCGGCGAGACCGCGCCCATCATGGTCACCGCAGGCTTCGCCAAGACGCTCAACTGGAACCTGTTCTCCGGCTGGATGTCGACGCTGCCGACCTACATCTACGATTCGCAGCTGCGCCCGGTCTCCCCCGGTGATGCCGCCATAGCCAGCTCGGAACGCGCCTGGGCAGCCGCCCTCGTGCTCGTCACCCTGGTCATGGTCCTCAACCTCCTCGCCCGCGTGATCGCAAAAGTGCTCGCACCGAAGACAGGGCGCTGATGAGGCGCTGAAACCCCGCAGCACGCCATACTTGTTTCAGACATTCCACAGATAGGGAAACACATTGTCCAAGCAGATCGACATCAAGGATCTCGACATCTTCTACGGCGACTTCCGCGCCGTCGACGGTGTGCAGATGCAGATCAAACCCCGCTCGGTCACGGCCCTCATCGGCCCCTCGGGCTGCGGCAAGTCCACCGTACTGCGCACACTCAACCGAATGCACGAAGTGATTCCGGGCGCCAGCGTCTCCGGTCAGGTCCTCATGGACGGCAATGACATCTACGGCGCGGGCGTCGACCCGGTCAACGTGCGTCGTGAGGTCGGCATGGTCTTCCAGCGTGCGAACCCGTTCCCCACGATGAGCATCAAGGAGAACGTGCTGGCCGGCGTGCGCTTGAACAGCAAGCGCATCTCGAAGTCCGAGGCCGATGACCTCACCGAGCGTGCACTGCGTGGCGCGAACCTCTGGAATGAGGTCAAGGACCGTCTCAGCCTGCCCGGCTCGGGGCTCTCCGGTGGCCAGCAGCAGCGCCTGTGCATCGCTCGCGCGATCGCCGTCGAGCCCGAGGTCCTGCTCATGGACGAACCCTGCTCCGCACTCGACCCGATCTCCACCTTGGCCATCGAGGACCTCATCAACGACCTCAAGGACCAGTACACGGTCGTCATCGTCACTCACAACATGCAGCAGGCCGCTCGTGTCTCAGACAGGACCGCGTTCTTCAACATCGCAGGCACCGGCAAGCCGGGCAAGCTCATCGAGTTCAACGACACCTCGACGATCTTCTCCAACCCTGACAGGGAAGAGACCGAGAACTACATCTCCGGCCGCTTCGGCTGATCTGAGGCCTGCTGGGTTAGAGATTTGAGGCCTGCGGGGTCAGAGTGCTCTATGGAGTTGGGCCGAGAGCCGCAATTCTCAGCCAGAATGCTCAACGGATGGTAAGTTCGCCTCGAATCCAGCGCTGGATTCGAGGCGAACTTACCATCCGTTGCCTGCATTCACAACCTGGAGTCACCGCGCGAAGGCGTCCTCTCGACCAGCTGCTCGACGCCGGGCGCATCGACGCCCTGACCCTGGCCATCCATCCCGTGGTCGCCGGTGCCGGCTGCTGGAGCGTCGCCGGTGCTGGCCGTGGTCGCCGGTCCCGGCTGTGGGAGCTTCGCCGGCGCTGGATCCAAGCGCTTGTCTCTGACCGCAGTACAGACAACTGCCTCAGGCAATCTGCTCGTGAACTATGGGCCTCGGCCGGACCGATAGCCGCCGGCAGGACTGACAGCTGCCGGCAGTACCGATATATGTCGGTCAGGCTGATAGCTGCCGGCAGCGTCACTGTCAGACCGACTCGCTTCTTCGTACTCGCCTGAACACGGTCTGGGAATTGCCTCCGCGATCGGTCAGATGATCTTCCCAGCAACCCATCGCCGATATATCGTTATATATCGTCAGAGCGATACGAACAGACCTGGAGGTCATCATGAACGAGCCATTCACGCACGGAGGCTTTTCTCGCCGAGGCGGCGATTGGGGCGGCGCCAACATCTGGGAAGCGGTGGAGCAGCTGCGCACCTCCTTCTCCCCCAAACAGCCTTTCCGCATGAACCGCGGGGACGTCCGCGCCGGAATCCTCACCCTCCTGGCCGAGGCACCGATGCACGGGTACCAGATCATCCAAGAGATCGAAGAACGCAGCGGCGGCAGCTGGAAGCCCAGCCCGGGGTCCGTCTACCCGACGCTGCAGCTGCTCACGGATGAGGGACTCATCAGCTCGGAGTCCTCCAGCGGACGCAAGACCTATTCACTCACCGAGGCCGGACGCGAACAGCTCGCATCCGAGCCGGAGTCCAATGCTCCATGGGAGTCAGCGAAGAAACCCGACGCCCCCAGGGCCGCAAACCTGGCCAAGGCCGGCGTCGAACTGGCCCAGGCCGCAGCTCAGGTCGGCCGGTCCGGCAACAAGGAACAGGTCGCCGAGGCGGTCACCGCGCTCGAGGAGACCAAGCGCAGGCTGTATTCGATCCTCGCCGAGGACTGAGCGGTGACGGCGGGAACCGAGCGGCGCGTGCCGCCAGAGGACCGCGCCGCATCGGAACCCACCACCCCGATTCAGCCCGATCAGAGGCGAAGCCTCAGGGCGCGATACGGTCGGATTATCCGCTTCGCAGCAGCTCAGATGGTTCTGGCCTGGTGGTTCGAGCTGACGCTGCCGCGGATCGGTCTGGGCCGGTTCGCGGCGCGGGGTCGGGTGGCACGGTGGCGGTCGACGGCCAAGCGGTTCCGCGTCCTGGCCGTGGAGCTCGGCGGTCTGATGATCAAGGTCGGACAGTTCCTGTCTTCGCGGATGGATGTGCTGCCGCCCGAGATCACCAAGGAGCTGGAGGGCCTGCAGGACGAGGTCTCACCGGTCCCCTACCCGCAGATCCGCACTCTCGCCGAGGCTCAGCTGGGGATGGGGCTCACCGACGCCTTTGCCTCCTTCGACACTCATCCGTTGGCGGCAGCGTCCTTGGGGCAGGCGCACTCAGCGACTCTGACCCCGAGCGTGACCGCAGAGCTCGGATTCGCCGAGGTGGTCGTCAAGGTCCAGCGGCCGGGAATCGCCGATGTCGTCGAGGTCGACCTGCGCGCCCTGCGCCGGATCGCCGGATGGCTCTCCCGCGTCCGCTTCGTCTCCCGCAGCGTCGATATGCCGGCGCTGGTCGAAGAGTTCGCCCATGTCAGTCTCGAGGAGATCGACTATCTCCACGAGGCGGCGAATGCGGAGGCCTTCGCCCTGGATGCGGCTGCGTCGGCGGTTGCGTCGGCAGCCACTGCCCCTTCTGCCACCGAGCCCGACCGGTCGACCAGCTCGGCTCGGGTGCAGGCTCCGCGCATCGCCTGGGAGCAGACCACGCCGCAGGTGCTGACCATGGAGGACGTCACAGCGATCAAGGCCAATGACGTCGCGGCACTGCATCGAGCCGGGATCGACCCCCACGAGGTCGCCGCTGCCTTCGCGCACACGATGTTCGACCAGCTCTTCCGCACAGGGTTCTTCCACGCCGATCCCCACCCCGGCAATATCTTCGTGACTCCCGCCCACTCGACGACAGCCTCGGCGGGGAAAGGCTGGCATCTGACCTTCGTCGACTTCGGGATGATGGGACATGTGCCCGAGACCCTGCGAACGGGCTTGCGGGAGCTCATCATCGCCGTGGCCATGCGGGATTCTCGCCGCCTCGTCGCCAGCGTCGAACTCATCGGAGTTCTGCTGGACGGCGCAGATACGGACGAACTCGAACGCTCCCTCACCGGACTCTTCGCCCGGTTCGGAGGCATGGGGTTCGCTCAGCTGCGCGACGTCGACGAGAAGGAGCTGCGAGCCTTCTCCACGGATTTCGAATCGGTCGTGCGGGATCTGCCCGTGCAGCTTCCGGAGAACCTCTTCCTCATCATCCGCTCGCTGTCCATGGTGTCGGGTCTGTGCAGTTCGCTCAATCCCTCGTTCAACATCTGGGAGGTCGTCGAACCCTATGCGAGCGAGCTGATCGAGGAGGAGAAGGGCGGCGCCGCCGGTACTGTGGCGAAAGAAGCGCTTACCTTCGTGCGTCTGACGCTGGGTCTGCCGGGACGGCTCGACAGCCTGGTCCACAGGCTCGAGAACGGCGAACTCTCGGTCGCCACACCCAAGCTTGATCGTCGGGTTGCCGGTCTCGAGCTCCTGGCTCGCGGGGTGATCTCGGCCGTGCTGTTCACCGGCTTCGTCATCGCCGGGGCGGTGCTGCTGCCCGTCACGACGCTGGGCGGGGTGCTGCTGCTCATCGCCTCGGTGCCGGCGCTGATCCACAGTCTGCTCACCATGCTGCGACACAGGACGCTCAGCCGCAGACATCGCCGTCTGTGAGAACGTGCAGTCTGTGAAAACGCGTGTCATCCGACCCACCGACAGCTCAGACTGAGACTTCCGATCGCTGCAAACCAGCTCCACGCGCATACACTCTCCGGGGCTGAGCCCAACGGTCGGCAACTCCTGGTCGATTCAAGCAACTTTGATCGCCCAGGAGTTGCCGCCCGTTGGCGGCGTTACGCGGTCTGCCCGCGGTTGGACCGCGCCCCGTGAGAGGCGCTCTGAACGCGCGAGTGGACTCAGTCAGCGGCGCGAGCATCGAGTCGCCGAGCACGGTAGGCATAGGTGGCCCAACCCAGTGCCAGCGCCCACAGAGGGAAGAGCAGTGTAGGACCGATCGTCACCCAGTTGCTGCTGAGGTCGACATCATTGAGCAGAACTGATTGCACCAGCCCCATGCCACCGGTGAAGAGCGCCAGCGCAACGATGCTGGCAGGAAGCGTCGCGAGGAGTATCGGCACACGTCGGCCTGCCAACGACCCAGTCCAGCGAGGAAGCCTTTCTCCCCACTTCTGCACCAGCCCCAGGGTGAGCAGAGCCCCGGCCAAGCCGGCGAAGGCAAGCACCAGCCCCGAATGCCACAATCCCACCCTGTGTCCTTCAGTGTAGAACTCAGGATCCAGTCCGAGGGGAATGCCGATCGCCCACGACGGCCCCGGTGGCGATGATGATCAGGGACTCTGTTCGCCCGGCGACCTGGTTCGATGCAGTGACAGCCCAGATCACAACGGCGAAGTAGGGCACGGCAATGACGCCGCCGATGAGGAGAACCAGCAGCCTGCGCCACAGCACTGTCACGCGAATTGTCATCATCACCAGACTACCGGTGACCGGATGCCTGGAAATATACCCGAGTCCGAACCCATCCGTCGCACAATCGGCTCCGAAGCAGCTGGTGTACGACGAGAGACTTCGAAAGGAGTGTCATGACCGCCCAGACGGCATCCACCCACACCGCACGCAGCCCCATCCAGGTCATCTCGGGCCTATTCGGTGCCGTGTTCCTCCTGGTGGGGATCCTGGGATTCGTCCCAGGCATCACAAAGGACCTGGACACGATCATGTTCGCCGGGCATCAGTCTCAGGCCGCACTGCTGGGAATCTTCCAGGTCTCGGTGCTGCACAACATCGTCCATCTGCTCTTCGGCATCGTCGGCCTACTCGGGCTCAGGTCACGCAAGCTGGCCAAGACCTACCTCATCGTCGGCGGCATCGTCTACGCGGTGCTGTGGATCTACGGCCTCGTCGTTCCGATGGAGTCGATGGGCAACTTCGTTCCGCTCAATACCGCTGACAACTGGCTGCACTTCGTGCTCGCCGTGGCCATGATCACGACCGGCATCGTCTTCGGCCGGAAGGCTCACACCTCCGTGACGCGGTGACGCGGTGACGCGGTGACGCGGTGACGCGGTGACGCGGTGACGC
>NZ_JAKDJU010000226.1 GCF_030453725.1 Brevibacterium picturae | reverse complement strand
GCACTCGATCTGCAGCCTCTGCCCGAAGTGGAGGAGCCGCGGGGAATCAACTACGTCGAGCTGAGCACCGATGACCTCGGCGCCCTGACTCGCCAGATGCACCAGCTCGGATTCCAGTTCATCGGTTTCCACCGCAGCAAACCCCATGTGCAGCTGTGGCTGCGGGGCGAGGCCCGCATCATCGTCAGCGAGGTGACCGACGGCGTCGGTACGGACGCGGGCGCGGGCGCAGACGAGGCCGGCACCACCTCGGCGCCGGTGAACGGTACATTCCTGCGCGGAATCGGATTCGACGTCGCCGACTCACGATCGGCAATGGAACGTGCCGCGCTGCTGCACGCGGACGAAGTTCCCCGCGATCAGGCGCACAACGACGAGGTGCTGCGCGGCGTGTTCGCCCCCGACGGCTCCGAGGTGTTCTTCCACCAGTTCGACAAGGCGACGCCGGCCTGGATCCAGGAATTCGGACACGACCACGACGAACAGGTCTCCCACATCGACCATGTGAACCTGGCTCAGCCCTCGAACCACTACGACGAGGCCGTCCTGTTCTACACCTCCCTGCTGGCGCTGCACGCCGAGCCCTCACAGGACGTGCCGAGCCCATCAGGCCTGGTCAGATCGCAGGTCATGTCGAGCACTGACGGATCGGTTCGCATGCCGCTCAACGTCTCACCCCAGCCGCACGCCGAGGCCGTTGCGGGTCGCGGCATCGGCTCAGTGGTCGAGGCCTACCCGGAGCACGTGGCCGTGGCCTGCGAGGACATCTTCCATGCCGGGGCCACAGCGCTCTCGCGCGGGCTGGACTTCCTGCCCGTGCCGCAGAACTACTACGAGGACCTCGATTCCCGGTTCGACCTCGCCCCTGAATTCCTGCAGCAGCTGCAGGAGAACCACATCCTCTACGATCGGGACGAACACGGCCAGTTCCTGCACTTCTACACCTCGACGATCGGTTCGGTCTTCTTCGAGATGATCGAACGCCGAGGTGACTACCGCGGGTTCGGCGCACCCGACGCTCCCGTCCGGCTGGCTGCTCAGCATCGGAAGAACGCGCAGCACTCCGCATAGCAGCAGCGGCAGGCAGCGCAGCAGGGGGTGGCTTCTGGCAGGTTCGGAGTTCTTCTGGCAGGGTAAGACCATGAGCAATGAACAGATCTTCGACGGGCCGTTGGCTCGTGCGGCCCGCGCCCTGTGTCGCGTCTCCGCAAAGGATGTGGCGTCAAAGGCGAATGTGAAGAAGTCCGAACTCAAGAACTTCGAGAAGGGCCTCGAGGACCTCACCGAGCAGCAGGAGCATCGCGTCCACGAAGCGCTCGAGGAGTTCGGAGCCTGGTTCGTTCGCGATGAGTCCCACGGCGGCTACGGTGTGCGCCTGAAGTTCAACCGAGCCAAGGTCCGCGCCATCGAACGCTGGGAGGACGAGGGCGGACGAGCCGCCGATGACGACGTCTGAGAACACCCGCGAACACGTGTGAATACGACGGTGGCCTCGACCATGCTCGGTGCATGGTCGAGGCCACTTCTCGTCGGCGCTGATCAGCCCTGGGCGATGAGCTCCAGGTTGTCGACGACACGGTTGGAGAAGCCCCATTCGTTGTCGTACCAGGCGGTGACCTTGACCATTGTGCCCTCGACGCGAGTCAGGGCGGAGTCGAAGATCGACGAGGCGGACTGTCCCACGACGTCGCTGGAGACGATCGGCTCGGTCTCGTAGTCGAGGATGCCCTTGAGCTCACCCTCGGCGGCTCTGCGATAGGCCTCGAGCACCTCGTCGCGGGTGACCTCGCGCGACACGACGGTGTTGATCTCGACGATGGAGCCGACCGGCACGGGCACGCGCAGGGCATCGCCGCTGAGCTTGCCGTCGAGCTGCGGGAGCACGAGACCGATGGCCTTGGCGGCCCCTGTCGACGTCGGGATGATGTTCGCCGCCGCGGCCCGGGAGCGACGGGGATCCTTGTGGGGGCCGTCCTGGAGCATCTGATCGCCGGTGTAGGCGTGGACCGTGGTCATGAAGCCCTGTTCGATGCCGGCCAGGTCGTCGAGGACCTTGGCCAGCGGCGCCAAGGCGTTCGTGGTGCATGAAGCATTCGAGATGATGGTGTGTTCTGGCTTGTAGGCCTCGGTGTTCACACCGTAGGCCAACGTGACATCGGCGCCCTTGGACGGAGCGCTGACGAGCACCTTCTTCGCGCCGGCGGTGAGGTGCGCGCGGGCCTTGTCCGCCTTGGTGAAGCGGCCCGTGGATTCGAGGACGACGTCGATGCCGAGTTCGGCCCAGGGCAGGTTCTCCGGGTTCTTCTCAGCGAGGATGGTGATCGGCTTTCCGTCGATGATGATCGTGTCGCCGGAGACTTCGACGGGCAGTCCGAAGCGACCCAGCGTGGTGTCGAACTTCAGCAGCCTGGCGAGGTCCTCGACGGGGCCGAGGTCATTGATGGCGACGACCTCCAGGTCACTGCCGCGTTCCTTCAGAGCGCGCAGTGTGCTGCGTCCGATACGACCGAAACCGTTGATGGCGATGCGAGTCAATGTCACTCCTTGAAGAGGTTCTGCTGGTGGGTACAACTCCATGGTCTCGCGTTCGCACACACGGCAACAGTGGCCAGCCAGACATTCTCCGCAAGGTAATCGCCAGATCTATTGCCAGATGTCGTAAGTATCTGGCCACGTCGAAATCAACCGGACGGAATTACGGTCGGCCACGTCCGGCAGAGGTCGATTCGCCGGGACGCCAATCGCCTTCAGCACGGATGGCGGCGGTGATTCGTCGACTGCCCTCACGAAGCTGACGGGCCTGACCGCGAGTCAGCGATTCGAAGACGAGCCTGCGCACAAGACCGACGTGCCCGGGCGCTGCCGCCCGCACGGCCGCCTGCCCTTCGTCAGTCAGCGTCGCAATCGTAATGCGCCCGTCCCCCGGGTCCAGAGCGCGACGCACCCACAGCTTCCGCTCAAGTCGTGCGACTGCGCGTGACAGACGCGAGAGCGTGCTGTTGGCGTAGCCGGCGAGCTCACTCATGCGAAGCGAGCGCTCTTCAGCCTCCGAGAGGGCGAAGAGGATCCCGAATTCGAAGTGGCTGATCCCCGAATCGGCCTGCAGCTGCGCATCGAGCGCCGCGGGGAGCCATTCCAGAAGTGTCGCCACTGCCGACCATGTCTCGAGCTCATCAGGATCGAAGGCATCGGCGGATTCGTCATCGCTCATGGCCGCCAGCCTAGCATTTAACTTGTCCAGGAAAGTGAATGTCCCTACGATTGACTTACTCAGGAAAGTAAATTCCGCTGGAGACGGCGGCCCGAAAGGACACATACACCATGGATACAGAGCTCACAGGCAAGAGAGTGTTCATCAGCGGTTCCACCCAGGGCATCGGATTCGCGACAGCCGCCGGCTTGGCCGCAGAGGGAGCCTCCGTGGTGATCAATGGTCGCGATGGTCAACGCGTGTCCGAAGCGCTTGAGAGCCTTCGCTCCTTGGTGCCCGGCAGCGATGTCTCGGGGATCGCTGCCGACTTCGCTGACCCAGGTCAGGTCGAGGCACTCCTCGACGCACTCGGTTCCGTTGATGTGCTGGTCAACAATGTGGGACTCTTCGAGGTGTCGCCGTTTGGGGAAATACAGGACGCGGAGTGGTTGCGGTACTTCGAGGTCAACGTGATGAGCGGAGTCCGCCTCTCTCGTCATCTTCTTGATCCGATGCTCAAGAAGGGGTGGGGGCGGATCATCTTCATCGGCACCGAATCCGCCGTCGATGTGCCCAGCGACATGATTCACTACGGCGCGACCAAAGCGGCTGCTCTCGCGCTGAGCAACGGTCTTGCGAAACTCACCCGAGGCACCGACGTCACCGTCAACACCGTGCTGGGCGGTCCGACCTATTCCACCGGTGTGGCGGACACGGTTGAGCAGATCGCCTCCGCGCAGTCGATTTCACCCGCAGCGCTGAAGTCCTCGCTCGTGCGTGATTCCTCGCTCATCCAACGTTTCATCGAACCTGATGAGATAGCGAATCTCGTGATCTACCTTGCAAGTGCGAAGTCATCGGCGACCAATGGTGCTGCGCTTCGTGCCGATGGCGGCGTTCTGCCTACCACCG
>NZ_JAKDJU010000052.1 GCF_030453725.1 Brevibacterium picturae | reverse complement strand
GGTGGCTCTCCCTCGTGGGACGCAGAATCCGCAGCGCCTGAGGCCGTCGCACCGCCTCGGTGAGGCCGCCGCACCGCACCGCCTCGGTGGGGCCGTCCGTCACTCGATGCGCGAGGACAGCACGTTCCAGTCGGTGCCCACGGCGCTCAGCTCATCTCCGGTCTTCATCAGCACATACGGGTGAGCGGTGTCGACCTTGACGGTGTTTCCGTCCTTGTCGTTGGTCTTGACTGCTTCGATGGTGTCGCCGAGGTCGACCGAATAGTCACCGGGGACCTTGATCGTCAGGGTGCAGCGGACCTCGCCCATCCCGATGGCGCCGTGCTCGGTGCTCAGAGTCATCGAGTTGAAGTCGAGCTTCTCATAGGGTTTGCACGAGATATCGACCTTGTCGAATCCGGAGTCGTCACCGCGCAGGTCTCCCAGATAGCTCCTGAAGTCCTTGAACCCGCCCTCTTTCAATCCGTTGGCGTCCGCCTTGTCGGCCTTGCCGTCGGAGAGGAATGAGGAGACATCGTCGGCTGTCGTCGTCATCTCTTCGTTGAATCCCTGCGGGCCGGGCTTGACTGCCCCGTGCCCGTCGGCCATCAGCGTCGGCATCTGTTCGGTTGGAATGTAGGAAGCAGTGCGCACGATCGGATCGGTCGACGCCGATTCCCGAGTCACCAACTGCACCTGCGTGAGTTTCGCGTCCCCCTTGGAGGTGCCGAAGGCGTAGAACCACATCGGGTACTCGGTGAAGCTCGGGCTGCCGGCGACGACCTCGCTGAAGTTCGGAGCGCGCAGCTTCTGCTTCGCTTTCTTCGCGATCTGGATCTGTGCTCGGGTCCGATCGATCAGGGGCTCGCCCTGAATCTTCTCGAGGTCGGTGCCCCCGTCGTCGAGGATCTGATCGAGTGACTCGGTGTAGCCGGTCATGAATTCCCCGGCGTCGCCCGGGCGCATCGCCGTCCGTTCATAAGGAGTGATGTCGGGGCTGTCCGGCTGCGCGATAGGCACCGCGCTGCACCCGCTCAGGGCCAGACCGGAGGCCAATGTCGCGGCCGTGACCATGCGCAGCGATCGCCTGCCGGGCGTGTTCCCTCGCCGAGGTGGCGCTGCCTTCGTCCTGTCGCCCTTCTTCACGAGGCGAGAGCTCCTCACACGTCCGGTATTCGTCCCTGCGGGGGGTTCGCCCGAGCCGGCACCGGGGCCGGGCCCTGGCCCCGATCCCGAGCCCGGCCCCGAGCCACGGCGGGAATCTCTGCCCGCCGACTTCTTCTTTTTCTTCTCGGGCCGGATGCGACCGCTGTACCAACGCAGGAAGCAGTAGGCCGCGAATCCGGCCATGATGATGCCCAAGCCGATGCCGATGAGGCTCAGGGCCAGGACTCCTTCGACACGCATCTTCAGCGAGACGGTGGTTCCGTCAAGATTCTCTCCCTCGTTCGCGGGGGAGATGACGAGCACCTGTGGATCAGCGTCGAGGTCGAAGGTCTTCGCAACGTTCTCCCCCGTGTCCTGGCTGATCCACCAATCCATGTCCGTCAGCGGCGCCTCCGGAGCGGAGTCGCCGGGGATGAACCGATGGTCGAGGGTGTTGGGGAACTCGACGTTGCTGATCTGCTCCTGTGCCACTCCATCGAGGATGCTGTCGGTGTCGACACCGTTCGCGGTGCCGACGAACAGCTCCTTGCCGTCGGAGTTGCGTGCCTCGACGGTGACATCCGTGCCCGAATAGGGAACGATCGCCTCATCGAGGACCACGGCGTGAGCGCCGTCCTTGACGGTGAAGGCGTCGGTCTCGGTCACCTCGTCGGTGCCGACGACGGACAGAGCGGAGACAACCAGAACTGCCACGATCACTGCTGCGAACGCGAACAGAATGGCTGTGGAGAGACGGATTCTCTGGATCAGAACAAGGCCCTCATCAATGCTGTGCGCGCCTTGGTCACGGCCGGGTCATCTGCACCCAGGACTTCGAAGAGTTCGAGAACCCGCAGACGCAGCGCTTCCTTCTCATCGCCTGCGCTGACGCGGATCAGTGAGATCAGTCGGGTGAAGGCGCTGCCCGGGTTGCCTCCGACGACCTCTGCGTCGGCGGCTGCCTTGGCCGCCTCGACGTCTTTCGGGTTCGCATCGGCGGCGGCGATGAGCTGCTGTGGGTCGGCGTCGATGAGGCGGCGTCCCAGTCCGGCCCGGGCCAGGCCGAATTTGGCTTCCTCATCGGCCGGAGATGCCGACAGAGCGGCGTTGAACAGGGATTCGGCAGTGTCGAAGTCTCCCCGGCTCAGTGCCTCTTCGGCCTCCGGGTGGGCGGGACCTGTGGGTTCCTGCTCGGCACCGGCGACGACGGCATGACCGGTGACGCCGTTCTCGCCGGCGAGCTTGAGCAGCTCGTCGAAGTAGGCCTTCACCTGCGGTTCGGGCAGCGCGCTCTGGAACAGAGGCACGGGCTGGCCCTTGACGATGGCGATGACGTTCGGGATCGATTCGACGCCGAAGGCCTGCTGGAGTCGCGGGTTGGCGTCGACGTCGACCTTCGCCAGGACCAGGCGGCCGGCGAAGGATTCGACGACGCGTTGGACGACCGGTGAGAGCTGCTTGCCCGGCTCACTCCAGTCCGCCCACAGGTCGATGACGACGGGAACCCGGTCCGAGATCGCGACGACGTCGTTGAAACCGGCCTCATCGACGTCGAAGGCCAAGGCCGGCACCGGAACCGCATTCGGGTCCGCAGCTCCTCCGGCACTCTGCCCCGGTCCACTGCTCTGCTCCTCGTGAGGCAGGTTCCTGCCGCGTACCGCGGACAGGTCGAGTCCTTGGCTGGGCTGGGTGTTGTCCTGCGAGGGATCCATTGACACGTGGTCTCCTTTGTTGCGGGAAGTGCGATTGCGTTCGGTGCGTCGTCGTGGCGGAATTCTCCGGTTCGGACGGCGCTGATGACATCCAGTTTAGAACGTATCAACGCTGCCCGGTCTGCGACTGTTTCAGACCGTCGGGTCCGGGCCTATTCCAGCTGGGCGCCGCCGAGCGTCTCCAGTCCGCCGATGAGGCGCACCTTGCCGTCCTTGGGCACGAGGAACGTCAGCACCTGCGTCGTCTTCGTCGTCACCGACTTCTGGGTGCTGTCGGATCCGGTCAGTTCCTTCTGCGGTGTGGACAGCGTCAGAGTTCCGGTGCGGCCGTCGACGGATTGCGGAGAGATCGTGGACTCGGCCTCGACGACTCCGGTCACGACGGCGGCGTCGCCTGCGGTTCCCTGCGCGACGATCTCCTTGCCCGGCGTGTACTTGTACTCGACCTCGGCCTTGCCTTCTTCCGCGCTCTCCTTCTGTGCCGCCTGATTCTTCCAGATCGACTTCGAGAAGTCATCGGCTTCGAACTTCTTCGCCTCCTTCGAATCCTTGCCCGATTCCAGGGCCTTCGCGTAGTCGGAGACGGCCTTCTCCGGAGTCACGACATAATCCTTGGTCTTCGGATCAAGCAGCGCTGAACCCTTCCGGGCATCGGGGATCTCCGGCAGTTCGGTGCCCGGAACCAGCTGGGTCTGTGCCCACAGCTTGTAGTCCGCGCGCGGATCTTCCTGAGTCAGGACCAGAAGCTGGGTGTCATCGCCCGCCGAGGCGATGAGGCTGGTCATGCGTGGCCAGGAGTCGGTGGCCGCCGTGTAGTTGACCACGACCTCCTCATCGGCCACTGCCGGCGGCAGCTTGTGCTTCTCGATCTTCTTCTTCACCTTGTAGGCGTCCTCGCGCTGCTGCAGGGCAGGTCCGGCGGCGCGCTTCTTCAGTTCGGACTCATCGGAGTCCTTGTCAGCGGCCTTGATGCCCCCGGCCACGGAGTCGAGGATTCGTTCGGCCTGATCGCCGTTGACTCCGGCCGCGGCAGAGCTCGGGGCCTCTGAGGGTTCCGGTTTGGGCAGCTCCTCGGGCCCACAGGCGCTCAGCGCCAGAACCGGGACGATCGCGAATGCGGTGCCGTACTCCGCGAGCTTGCGGCGGCGTTCCTGGCGGGCCGTGCGCCGGTCCTTCTCCTTCTTCGCGCTGTTGCGGTTGAAGAACAGAACGACGATGCCGCCGACGAACAGTGCCCCACCGATGACCATCAGCGGGATGGCCCAGGGGGTGTCAGCATGGCTGGGCCAGGAGATGGTGACGGTCTTGACGTCGCCGGGCTCGCCGCTGCCGGCGACGAGGAACCCTGTCCGATTCGCGTCATCGCTCCAGTCGAGGCTGACCTTGTCGGTTCCCGTGACCTCGGACGTCCAGAGGTCGGCACCGGCCGGATTGGGAACTTCGGCCTCGCCGTCCTGGTTCTTGACGGTCAGTCCCCCTTCAGGGGCCAAGCCGGTCACGCGAGCGGACGCGGAGTTTCCGACCCAGGCGTCGACGTTCTCGATCGGGGCCTGGGCGATCGTGAGTTCGCCCGATCCCTCGACCTCGAGAGTCGCGGGGGTTTCGTAGAGATTGAGCATTCCGGGGTCGACGACGACGGCCGGTGCCTCGGCATCGATCTGCGTGGTGGCGGTGATCTGGTCATCCGGCGCCCACAGAGTCTTCTGCAGAATTCCGAGGCCTCCGACAACGAGACCCACCACCATGAGAATCACAGCAAGTGTGTAACGCACGTACGAACCCTTCCCTCAACAAACCTTCTTCGCGTCCCACGTCGAACCATCGGAGGGTCCTCTCGAACCATGGGACAAACCAAGTTTAAGTCACTGCGCGGGTATTGGTTTTGTGCGTGTACTCAGCGTGTGTCGGTGCGCACAGCCGACCGGAATGCCCACGACGGCTCCTCTGCCTTAAGCTGGAGCCGTGAGCAACGACAAAATTGTGTGGATCGACTGTGAAATGACCGGCCTCGACGAAGTCAGGGACGAGCTCATCGAAGTGGCGGCTGTCGTCACCGACTTCGACCTCAACCCCCTCGACGAGGGCATCGACATCGTCATCAGACCCTCCGCTGCGGCGTTGGAGAACATGAATGACTTCGTCACCCAGATGCACACGAGCTCCGGTCTCATCACCGAACTCGATGCCGGCACGACCGTCGCCGAGGCACAGACCCAGGTCCTCGAGTACATCAAGAAGCACGTCCCGGAGTCGGGCAAGGCTCCCCTGGGCGGCAATTCGGTGGGCACTGACAAGGTGTTCCTGAACAAGCAGATGCCCGAGCTCGTCGATCACCTCCACTACCGGATCATCGACGTGTCCTCGATCAAGGAACTGAGCAAACAGTGGTTCCCCCGCGCCTACTTCCAGTCCCCCGAGAAGCACGGCGGTCATCGTGCCCTCGGCGACATCCTCGACTCGATCATCGAGCTCCAGTACTACCGGAGGGCCGTCTTCTCCGCCGAGGGGCCGACGTCCGAAGAAGCGAAATCCATCGCCGCCGAGGTGGGGTCAAGCATTTCCCACTGAGCCGGTCGACTGCCCCGCCCGTGCTCGCGTGCTTCAGCTGGTCTTCTTCGCCGGCTGAGCGAAGACCGACGAGGGGAAGGCCCCCGACTGCGCCAGCACCTTGATCAGGGAGCGGCTCGGAGACACAAGCGCCTCGATCTCCTCATCGGTCAGCGCCGACCAGGCCGCGGCGACAGTGCCGTCGGTGAGCTGCTCGACCTGTTCCTTGAGATCGCGTCCGGCATCGGTGATGGCAGGCAGGTCGTAGCCGCGATCGTCGGTGCCGACGGTGATGAGGCCGGCTTCGGCCAGGCGCGACTGAGCACTCGTCCACTCCTCATCGGTGTAGCCGCGGGTCTTCTGTGCAGCTCGGGGACGGAACGAAGCACCCGTGGCGACGTCGAGCATGAGGGCGTCGATGCCCGGAACCCCTGCCGTCACAAGCGAGGCCACATGGCCGTCTCCGCGGAATTCTCTGGCGATGGTGGCCACGGCCCACAGCTGCTCGAAAGCGGTGTTCGGTTCGTAGCCGGCGAGTGCGTCGGCGGTGGCCAGAGCGAGTGGTCGCCCCGAGAAGTCCATGTTCGCCAGGACCGGCTGCATGGCCGTGGCCAGCTCGGTGGCCGCCTCGGTGAGCAGGGCGATGTCCTCGCGAGAGTCGAAGAGTTCGGCCATGAAGGCAGACACCGCATCGAAGCGCGCCTGCACCATGGTCTCCGGTGAAACCGTGTCCCACAGCTTCGGGATCTGCGAGGCGATGAAGGAATGCGAGTAGTTGCAGTAGACGGCGCTGACGACCCCGGCATTCACCCGACCCAGCGGGGCCGACCGTGCCGCCAGGTTCCCTTCGACTCCGGGTTCGAGTCCGTGCTTGCCGTATTCTCTGCCCACGGTCTCGGAGAAGTACATCGCCGAGTGGAATGAGTTGAGGCGGGAGGAGACGGTCCTGATGTTCTGCGTGCGCTGCGAGTTCATGGTGCCAATCCTATGGTCAGGTGTCCGTTGCGTCGATACCGTTCGTCGGTGCGTTCGTGCTGGTGGCCGCGGTATCGCTGCCCGTGGTCGTTGTGCTGATGCCCGTGGTCGCGGCGAACCAGTGGATGTGGGCCGCGCATTCTCGCCGTGCCCGGTCGGCGTCACCGGCGAGGATGCTTTCGAAGAGACCGGCGTGCTGATCGGTGAGTTCGGACTGCACCCACGGCCAGTCATCGATGGCGGCGGCCGCTGCGCAGACATAGTCGAGGATGCTGCTGGCCAGTGACGCCAGAATGATGTCGGTGACCGGATTTCCCGCAGCTGCACACAACTCACGATGAAACCTCGCATCGAGATCGTGGAAGTCGTCCTTGGCGATGTCGGGTTCGCGCATCGCGGTCAGGAGATCGCCCGCCTGCCGGAGGTGGACATCGCCCGGCCCAGGCGGGTGGATGCCCGCTCCTGGTGGCTGGACGCTGGAGCCTCGGCCACTGCGCTGCATCGTCGCGGCGGCGACAGCCTCGGCGGCGGTGGCGACGGCATCCGATTCGAGGACGACTCGGGTGGTGAGCACATCGGCAGGAGCGATGTGCCGGGCCGAAACGTGAAGCTTCAACGCACGGGACAGCCCCACGGCAGGCTCGGAGACGATGGCCGATCCGGCGTCAGGCCCCGATCCGACATTGGATCGGATGAGGCCGACTGCGCCGAGGATGCGGATGGCCTCGCGCACACTCGACCGGGAGACGTCGAATCGCTCGGCCAGGGTCCGCTCCCCCGGCAGGCGATCACCGAGGGTGAGACTGCCGTCGAGGAAGGCGCGCTCGATTCCGGCAAGGACTATTTCATAAGCCTTGTTCATCGTAATTGCCTCTTCGAGTCTGCGAGGTCGGCACCACTGCCGGCATCTGCACGTTCATCACACGCCTCGGCGCCGACATCTGTACGGGAGCATCCCCCTATGTTATGGTCTGACCACATTTGTGACAAGAACCACTTCCGTCGCATTCGATCGGCCCTGGCTCAGGGATCGTGGCCCGGATCCGATTCTTGGCACTGCAGGCAACTCGGCTTGGAGGTCAGATGAAGATTGCACTGTTCGCTACGTGCATCGTCGATGCCATGTATCCGGAGGCCGCGCAGGCAACCGTGTCCATTCTGCGCAGGTTGGGCCACGAGGTCATCTTCCCCAGTGGGCAGACCTGCTGTGGCCAGATGCACATCAATTCGGGGAAGTTCGCCCAGGCAGAGCCGGTCATCGCCGCCCATGCCCGCGCCTTCTCGAGCACCGAATGGGACGTCGCGGTCTCACCCTCGGCATCCTGCGTGGCCTCTCTGGGACACCAGCAGCCGATGGTCGCCAGGCGGATGGGCAACGAGGCCCTGGCCACGGAGGCCGCCGACATCGCCTCACGCACCTACGAACTCTCCCAGCTGCTCACCGACGTCCTCGGAATCACCGACGCGGAAGCGGACCTCGGCTCCTACTTCCCTCACCGGGTGACCTACCACCCCTCGTGTCACGGGATGCGGCTGCTGCGCCTCGGCGACCGGCAGAGCGATCTGCTGCGTTCGGTCGAAGGGATCGACTACGTCGAACTTCCCCTCGCCGATGCCTGCTGCGGATTCGGCGGGACGTTCTCGGTGAAGAACCCCGAGGTCTCCTCGGCGATGCTCGCGGACAAGATTCGGACCGTCCATTCGACCGGCGCCGAGGTGTGCACCGGTGGAGATGCTTCCTGCCTGCTGCACATGGGCGGCGGGATGTCTCGCTTCCAGCGCACCGGCAATTTCGAGGGCACCCCCGACGTCACCGCCGTGCATGTCAAGGAGACGAGTGCCGCCGACCCCGGCGGCAAGGACACCGATCACCTGAAAGCCGTCGTCGGTGCCGATGACGATGATCATCTGACACGAGGTGAGGACGGGACAGGGCCCGCCGAGCCGAGTGAGCTGCAGTCGGGTCTGAAGGTCGGACAGTCCACGGTCCACCTGGCCAGGATCCTCGCCTCGACCAGGGAGGACCCGCTGCGTGTCCAGAGTGAAGGAGCAACTGTGAGCGGAGGGAGTCTGCGATGACCTTTCTGGGAATGCCGCTGCTGCGGTCGACGCGAGACGATGAGATTCCGGGCGGACAGGGCAACATCGTCGAAGACGAGTCCTTCGCCGACGTCTCCCATCAGCATCTGTCGAATCAGCAGCTGCGCAACAACATCGGACATGCGACCTCGACGATCCGCGACAAACGCTCCGAGGTCGTCGCCGAACTCGACGATTGGGAGGCGCTGCGGGAAGCAGGCTCTCGGGCGAAGAACCACGTGATGGAGAATCTGCCCGAGTACCTGGCGCAGTTCGAGGAGAAGTTCACCGCTGCCGGCGGAGTCATCCACTGGGCCCGGGATGCCGATGAGGCCAATGCCATCGTCACCGAGCTCGTCGAGGCCAACGCTCCCGTGCTGGAGTCCGGGCGCCGTGAGGTGATCAAGGTCAAATCGATGGCAACCCAGGAGATCGGGCTCAACGAACACCTCGAGACCCAGGACATCGACGCCTTCGAAACCGATCTGGCCGAACTCATCGTCCAGCTCGGCGACGACAAGCCCAGCCATATCCTCGTGCCCGCCATCCACCGCAACCGCGACGAGATCCGCGACATCTTCATGGACAAGATGCCCGACGCCGGCGAGCTGACGAATGATCCTGCGGCGCTCGCCGAGGCGGCCAGGAAGCATCTGCGCCACAAGTTCCTGACCACGAAGGTCGCGGTCTCGGGAGCGAACTTCGGCATCGCGGACACCGGCACACTCGGAGTCGTCGAATCAGAGGGCAACGGACGCATGTGTCTGACCCTGCCGGAGACGCTGATCACGGTGATGGGCATCGAGAAGCTGCTGCCCAGCTTCGACGATCTCGAGGTGTTCCTGCAGCTGCTGCCGCGGTCCTCGACCGGCGAGCGGATGAACCCCTACACCTCGTTCTGGACGGGCGTGACTGAAGGCGATGGGCCCCAGAACGTGCATCTGGTCATCCTCGACAACGGACGCACACGCGCCCTGGCCGATGAGCACGGACGCACGGCGCTCAACTGCATCCGCTGCTCGGCCTGCATGAACGTCTGCCCCGTCTACGAACGCACCGGCGGCCACGCCTACGGGTCGACCTACCCGGGCCCCATCGGTGCGATCCTCTCGCCCCTGATGACCGGCGTCGAAGCCGAGGAGAACGGTTCCCTGCCCTACGCCTCGAGCCTATGCGGGGCCTGCTACGACGTGTGTCCGGTCAAGATCAACATTCCCGAGATCCTCGTTCACCTGCGCAACGAGGATGTCAAGGCCAATCACTCCCCCGTCTCATCGCAGCTCGACGCCGCACTCACCGGTGCTTCCTGGATGATGAGCGACGGAAAGAGAATGACCGCGGCCGAATCCGGTCTGCCCATCGCCCATGCGGTGACGGGTGGAGATCAGATCAATTCGCTGCCCGGCATCGCCGGAGCGTGGACCTCGAGCCGCGACATCCCCGGCTTGCCGGAGAAGAGCTTCAGGCAGCTGTGGGCCGAATCCGAAGACGAGTCCCATGGTGGGTCCGACGGCGAGGGAGACGAGAGATGACGGATACCGCACGTGAAGAGATCCTCGGGCGCATCAATCAGGCTCTCGGCCGCCGAGGTGGGGGCGAGTACGTCTCGTCCTCCTCAGGAACCGTCCCCGCCGGTTCACCCACAGGCGGCGCGGGCGCATCCTCCGCCGCCGAAGCCCCACACGCCCATCCGGGCGCTCTGGCAGCAGGCGGTGGCACCGTCGATCAGAGCGCGGACTATCTCCGCACGGGCACGCATGAGGGCGAAGACCTCATCGAACTCCTCGTCGACCGCCTCGAGGACTACAAGGCCGACGTCCACCGTGTCAGCGGCGACCCCGCTGCGACCATCGCAGGTCTCCTCGAGTCCGGGTCGAAGATCGTCGTTCCCCGTGGGCTCGATGATTCCTGGCTGCAGGACTTCACCGGTGAGGTCTCGGTCGATGCTCCCGGTCAGGAGCTGAGCGTTCCCGAACTCGACGCGCAGGCGGCCGTGGTGACCGCCTCGGCGGTGGCGATCGCACAGACGGGGACCATCGTCCTCGACGGATCACCGGAGTGCGGCAGGAGGGCGATCACGCTCGTGCCCGATCATCACGTCTGCGTGGTGCGTGTGAGCGACATCGTCGACATCGTCCCCGAGGGAATCGCACGTCTGACGCCGAGCGCAGCGCTGACGTTCATCTCCGGGCCCTCGGCGACGAGTGACATCGAGCTCAAACGCGTCGAAGGCGTCCACGGTCCTCGCACCCTCGATGTGGTCATCGTCGATACGTGAGCAAGGTCCGAGGCGACGTGGACATCGGCAGTACGCGACAATGGTGTCCATGACGACACCCCGCACTGTGCAGTACCCGCAGGAACCGCCTCGGCGGAGTTCGCGCCGGTCGACGTTCGTCGTCACCGCGGTCATCGTCGTGCTCACCCTCATCGTCGGCATCATCGCCGTCGACCGGGTGGTCGACTTCACCACCGAGCAGAGAATCGCCGAGGGCCTCGAACCCTACGGCGATGCCGATGTGAACGTCGAGGGCTTCCCCGTGCTCACCCAGATGGCCGGTGGAAGGCTCAACACGGTTCATGTCACCGCCGATCGGGCACGGTATTCCGACGTCGACTTCATCGACATCGATGCCAAGCTCTTCGACGTGCCCGTCGACACCTCGCGGCCGATCGGCACGGTCGAGGCGGGCGCGGTGATTCCGCTGTCGACGATCGATTCGCTCGCTTCCGAACACTCCTCCCTGCCCAACGGCCTGTCATTCACCACGATCGACGACGATCTCTTCCTCAAGGGCTCTCTGCTCGGGCAGGAGCTGCTCATCGGCATCGAACCGAAAGCAGACTCGCGGCGGGTCGTCGTGGGTGCCACGACGATCAGGCTCGGATCCTCGAAGGTCGACATCGACTCGCTCCCCTCGTTTCTGACCTCGTCCATCACAGACATCGTCATCGACCTCGACTTCCTGCCCACCGGACTCGAACTCACAGACATCGAAGCAACAGACACGGGACTGGCGATCAGCCTCCACGGCACCGGCGTCTCCTTGAACTGAGTAGTGAGTGCCCTGGTCCTGCTGGGCGTGCGCCCTGTCCTCGCTGGAACATTCCGCCGTCAGGTAGACTGGTCGCGATGACTTCCTCAGTGCCCCACGCAGTATTCACACCGAAGGTGTGGGTACTCGAACACCCGGGCACCAATGGCTACATCACCTCGTGGGGCAGGATGCTGTCGGGGACAGCACCGCTTCTCGCCGTAGACCGACTCCGGCCCACCCTCTGAGCACACCGTCATGAGCGCGACCGCCTCGGCGATCGATCACTGACCGCTCAGGCTGAGCACCCGCACACGTTTCGGGCCGGACAGACACATCATCCGGCAACGAAATGGAACCATCGTGACTGCACCATCTGTGACCAACCCCGCCGCATCCGGCCTTCTGTCCTGTCTGCGCAAGGACACCGTCGGCGGCGGACTCCTCCTCATCGCCGCCCTCACGGCCCTCGTGTGGGCGAACTCTCCCCTCGCCGATTCCTACTTCGCGATCAGGGACGTCGAATTCGGAATCGCAGCCTGGCATCTGCAGCTGAGCCTGGGCACCTGGACCGCCGACGGTCTGCTCGCAATCTTCTTCTTCCTCGTCGGCGTGGAGCTGAAGACCGAATTCACGCATGGCGATCTGCGCCGCTTCCGCACTGCCATCGTTCCGATCGCTGCCGCAGCAGGCGGGGTCATCGCCCCTGCCCTCGCCTACGCGGTGCTCATGACCTCCCAGCCGGAGCTGTTGCACGGATGGGCGATTCCAACGGCGACGGACATCGCATTCGCCGTCGCGATCCTTGCGATCATCGGCTCCCACCTGCCCAAGGCTCTGCGCATCTTCCTCCTCACTCTCGCCGCGGTCGACGATCTGATGGCGATCGGCATCATCGCCGTCTTCTACACCGAGACCATCAGCCTCGTCCCGCTTCTGAGCGCTCTGGCAGTCATCGTCGTCTACGGCCTCGTCGCCGGCCGCTTCAGAACCTTCTTCGTCGAACGCGCCTGGGCCGCATGGGTGATCCTGCTTCCCCTCGGGCTGATCGCCTGGGCGCTCATGCATGCCTCCGGGGTCCACGCAACGATCGCCGGGGTCCTGCTCGGGTTCGCCATCCCGGCGGTGGCCGCTCGCCGCCGGCGCAGCCAACGCACCGGCAGCCGTCCCCAGGGCGTCCGGTCCCAGGACAGCCGATCCCTGAACGGTCACCTCCAACCCAACCTCGCCGAGGTGATCGAACATCGTCTGCGGCCCCTGTCCGCGGGATTCGCCGTCCCCGTCTTCGCCTTCTTCGCCGCCGGAGTGGCGGTGGGCGGACCGGAGGGTCTGGCGACGGCATTCACCCAACCGCTGACCTTCGCGATCATGGCAGCACTGGTCGTGGGCAAACCGCTCGGAATCCTCGGATCGACGTGGTTGGTCACCAGAATCACCTCGGCCGGATTGGACCCGAACCTGAAGTGGCTTGATCTGACCGGCATCGGCCTGCTCGCAGGAATCGGATTCACGGTCTCCCTCCTCGTCGCCGAACTCAGCTTCGTCCCCGACTCGCCCGATCACGACTATGCGAAGGTTGCGATCCTCAGCGCCTCCGTCATCGCTGCCCTGCTGGCAACGCTGGTCTTGGGCGCCAGGAACCGTCGGCACCGCAGGGCTGAGGACGATACCCTGGGTGTGCACCACCACTGACCCAGCATGAGAAAGGCTCAACGATGAGCACGATCACTCCGGCAGCCGAACGCTTCGGATCCGACCTCGCCGAACTCGCCGCCCTCGTCGACTCGGATCGTCCGGGATGGACGAGACGAGCGCTGAGTGAGTTCGACATCGCCGGCCGCGACTACGCCCGCACCCTGATGAAGCAGGCAGGACTGTCGACCCGCATAGACGGTGCCGGCAACGTCATCGGGGTGCTGCCCGGTCGCCTCGGCGGGCAGGAGATCATGCTGGGATCCCACACCGACACCGTCGACGGCGGTGGCCGCTTCGACGGGATCACCGGCGTCCTCGGCGCCATCGAGGTCGTGCGACTGCTCCGGGAGAACAGCATCCGCCTCGACCATGACCTCGTGATCGTGGTCTTCTTCAACGAGGAACCCAACGACTTCGGCTTCTTCTGCGTCGGCTCCCGCGCAATGACGGGACTCGTCGACCGCACCACCCTGGCCACCACAGACCCCAGCGGCCGCAGCCTCGCCGAGGCGCTGCCGTCCTCCGGCATCGACCCCGAGGCCTTCCTCGACGCACGCTACGACTTCTCGAAGGTCACCGCTTTCCTCGAACTCCACATCGAGCAGGGCCCCGAGCTGGAGCGGATCGGCAAACAGATCGGCGTCGTCGAGACGATCACCGGCATCACCCACTTCAAGGCGCTCTTCACCGGCCGCCAGGACCATGCGGGCACAACCCCGATGGATGTCCGCGCCGACGCCGGATGCGCCGCAGCCGGCACCGTGCTCGCCGTCGAATCGATCGCCGAGTCCGGGACGAACACCCGCGGCACGAGCGGTCAGATCCAGTTCACCCCGGAAGCCATCAACGTCGTATCCGCCAACGCCAACGTCGAGGGCGAGTTCCGCGGCCCCGACGGTTCATGGCTGCATGAGGCACAGCGCCGACTCACCGATGCCGCCGGCACCCAGGCCGACAGGCGCGGCGTCCATGTGGACATGGAGTGGACGACGAGCGACGCACCCGTGCCCCTGCACGAACCGATCACCTCGACCATCGCCGAGGCGGCCGATGAACTCGGTCACACGCGCGCCACAATGTTCTCCGGTGCCGGTCACGACGCCGGCATCATCGCGGCCAAGACACAGGTCGGCATGATCTTCGTTCCCTCACATGACGGGCGCAGCCACTGTCCGGAGGAGTTCACCGAACTCGATGACATCCTGCCCGGCATCGAGGTTCTGCTCGAGACCGTGCTGCGTCTCGACGGGTCCGCGCGGTCAGGTGGGACACAGCCGAGGTGACTAGGGTTTCCAGTGACACGACCTCCAGCTGAGAAGGGCCGCATCATGTCATTCGATAAATACATCAACAAGGCCAAGAATCTGGCCAATGATCCGAAGGTCCGCGAGAAGCTCAACTCCGAGAAGGCGGAGAAGGC
The DNA here is from genome assembly GCF_030453725.1 of Brevibacterium picturae. Lineage (GTDB taxonomy): Bacteria > Actinomycetota > Actinomycetes > Actinomycetales > Brevibacteriaceae > Brevibacterium > Brevibacterium sandarakinum_A. The sequence goes on along the minus strand of NZ_JAKDJU010000052.1, from coordinate 4,387 downwards.
CAGCGATTCGATCCTCGACAAGGCCGCAGGAGTTGCCGAATCACTGACCAACGGCAAGCACACCGAGAAGATCCAGAAGGCTAGAGACGCCGCCGACCGCGCCGTCGGCACCGATGGGAACTCGGAGAACCAGCAACCCGAGGACGAACGGGCGCAGGGCGACCAGGCTGGCGGACAGTCTGCCGGCGAGCCGTCTCAGGGTGAGCGCCCCGAAGACAGCGGCCCCGGCGAGGGCAACCGCTATGAGAATCGGCGCGATGGCGAGGGCGGACCACGCCCCTGAGAGCCGTCACTTCGTCGAATCGATCTCCGGTTCGATGAGCTCGGCCTCGTCCGCGTCGAGTGTGATCCGCACGACCGCGTCGCCCTCGAGCTCGTCGTTGCCGATGAGCCAGGCATCGCCGGATTTGTGTCCGCACGGTTCGGCGGCCGGTGCCCATTTCTCGCATTCGACCATCATGATCGGTTCCGCCGATGTCACGATCACATCACCGGGAACCAACGGTCGCAGATAGACGGTGACTCCGTCCTCCTCGGCGGCGGTGGGTCCGTGCTCTGCACCCACGGTTGCGCCCGTGACCCGGTAGTCGACAGTGCCTTCATGCTCTCCTTCGGTGAAATCGTGCCGGGCCGAGATGTCGACGGCGTGCACCGTGTGCTCAACGCTCACCTCGGCGGACTGACCGTCCATGGTGATGGCCGGATCCGAGTACTGCGCCCGCAGATAGGGCGGCAGCACGGACTCGGTGTCCGGCAGTCGGAAGCCGTCGTGGACCATGCCGCCGAAGGAGAACTCGAAGCCACGGGCCAGCTCCATGGTCTGGTCGATGTGCACGTCATAACTGCCGTCCGACTCGATCGAGACGGTGTGCGTGGCTTCCCGACCCATATAGGGGTTGGGCACGGCGCTGACATCATCAGCAACGATCGACTCGATGAAGAGGGCCCCCGCGACAACGGCCAGGACGCATGCTCCGGCTCCGGCGGCTCTACCCCAGTGCGAATCGATCCGGTGCAGTCGGCTGCTCATGATCAGCTCCATTTCTCAGGTGCGGCGCTCGGCTCGGCCTGCATGTTGTCCGGGGCGTCGAAGCCGATCGCGTCAATATTGTCGGTCACGGCCCGCCTCCAGGTCAGTCGGGTTCCGTCCTGACCAAGGCTGCGTTCGCGCAAACCGCTGCAATCGTCATCTGGAGTGAAGCTGCGATTGTTCGGAAGACACCGGATCTTCCCTCCGGAGGCCAGAGAGATCGTGCGGATGCTCGTCGCTTCATGCGACCCATTGGGAAAGCTCAGGGGCAGTGCGAAGAACTCCCGGCCCTCAACCTCGAGGTAGACGTCGTCGAGGACATAGGAGATGTCGATGATATGGCGCCCCGGGGTCCACTGTGAATCCTCATTGGGCGGATTCGAGTTCGTGAACTCATAGATGACGGAGTCGAAGAATGGATCCTCGACCTCGGAATCATCTCGAGTCACGGTGAGGTCGCCCACCTCGGCGGGATCGTCCTTCGTCGATTCCTCTGCGGTGCTCAGCTGCACCGCCGTGACATCCGAGACCGTCGGCACCACGAAATACCGTGGACCGTCACGTTCCGACCCGATCGTTTCGCCGCTGATGTACCACTTGATCGGGCGGTCCTCGTTCGCGGTCGCGTCGAAGATCAGACGCTCGGAGATGTGCAGGCTGCCGTCGGTCTGCGGCGCCACGGACAGCGTGATCTCTTCGGGCGTCAGCGCCTGCTGGGGAAGCCGCCGCTTGTCGGGAGGCATATCGGTGATGTCTGTGATCGCCGAGGACACGACGATGACAACGAGGACAATCATCGCGACCCCGGCAATGCTGGCCACGCTGGCGATGACGACTTTAATGGGCTTGGGCATCTTCACACCGTATGTTCCGACGAGACCTGGACATGTGATGATCGAGTGCCAGTTCTGCCACACACTCAGTCTGGTCCGGAGTCGGCGGCTGCGTTGGTCTCCCCACCTGCACTGTTGTGTGTGAGAATAGCACTCGGGCGATCGCCGCCCCCGTCCCACGATCAACCGAATTTCTTCATACTGCAGGAGGTGCAATGCGATCGCCTATCCCTGATTTCTTGGACGAGACGCTCGATCGTCACAGGTCAGACCGGTCCGGTGCGAACGCGGACTACATTCCGGATCTGGCCGCGGCCGATCCGGAGAAGCTGGGCATCTGCATCTCCACTCTCGACGGGGTCGAATACACCTCCGGTGACTCGGAGTTCGAGTTCTCGATCCAGTCGATGTCGAAGCCGTTCATCTACGGCATGGTGCTCGAGCAGGAAGGCATGGCCGCGGTCCTCGACATGGTCGGTGTCGAACCCAGCGGAGAGGCCTTCAACGAACTCTCGCTGGACAAGATGTCCGGCAAACCGCTCAATCCGATGATCAACGCCGGAGCCATGGTCATCCATTCGCTGTTGGGCGAGCCGGGAACATCACTGGCCGAACGGATCGAGATCGTCCGTGCGGGCCTGTCCGAGTTCGCCGGTCGTCAGCTGCGTGTCGACGATTCGGTGGCCGAAGGCGAATGGGGCGAGGCCTACCGCAATGTTGCGATCGCCAATATGCTCCGCTCCTACGGCGTCTACACCGACCAGCCCGACGCGGTCGTCCAAGGCTATATCGCCCAATGTTCGATCCTCATCACCACCCGAGATCTGGGCATCATGGCGGCCACCCTGGCGGCAGGCGGGGTCAACCCCATCTCCGGCAAGCAGGTGCTCTCGCCTCGCGTGAATCGGCAGGTGCTCGGCGTCATGATGACCTGCGGCATGTACGACGCTGCCGGCGACTGGATGACAGAGGTCGGAGTGCCGGCGAAGTCCGGTGTCTCTGGTGGAGTCTTCGGGGTCCTGCCCGGTCAGGTGGGCATCGCGACCTTCTCTCCGCGTCTGGACAAGCACGGGACGAGTGTTCGCGGTGCCAATATCTTCCGTACGCTGTCACGAGAGTTGAGTCTGCACATCATGGACGCACCCGAACCGGCACGCTCGATCATCCGTCGTGACCGTCGCTTCGTCGATTCGCAGGGAGTCATGGTCCGCATCTGCAGCCTCCAGGGCCTCATCCAGTGGAGCGGTGCCGAGAACGTCATCCGGACCATGGACGCACCGGAGTCCAATGTCGAGGCCTTCGTCCTCGATCTGCGCCGGGTCAATGAGATCAACGGGGTGGCCAGACGCATGCTCACCGAGGCGATGAGTCGGCTCGAGGAGGAGGGAAAGCGCATCGCGCTCATGGATCCCGAGGACATGCTCCTGTGCCAGAGTCCGAGTTCTTCCCTGCCCGACGTCGAATACGTTGACTCCCCCAAGGCGCTCAAGGGTCTGCGGCGGCTGCGTGAGGATTGGTCCCAGAGAGCCGTCTGATCTGACCGCTTGATACCGCTTGATAAGGTGAGGCTAACTATCCCCAGTGCGCCGAGGTGATTCACGATCTCCTCGGCGCCGACGTTTCCTCAGGAAGGCAGCTTATGACGACCCCGACGACGCCCCGGAGCACCTCTGCCCGCCCGCCACGGCCGCAGGCAGTCATGACCGTGCAGGAGGTCACGGAGATCACCCCGAACCTGATTCGGATCAGGGCCGGTGGTGATGGCTTCGACGCGATTTCGAGCAATGCGGCCACGGACAAATACGTCAAACTCATGTTCGCCGATCCTGCTCACGGCCTGACCCCGCCCTATGACCTGACGGAACTGCGGGAGAAGAGTCCCGAGAAGCTCCCACGCAATCGCACCTACACCGTGCGCGAGATCAACGAGGACGAGAAATGGCTGTCCCTGGACTTCATCATCCACGGCGCTGACGGCGTCGCCGGCCCCTGGGCCACGACGGCACAACCCGGCGACACCTTGGTCATGGTCGGAGCCGGAGGCAAATACCAGCCCGATCCCGATGCCCCGTGGCACCTGCTCATCGCCGACCACACCGCGATCCCGGCCGTGAGCACGGCGCTCGAGGCGATGGACGCCGAGGCGAGGGGCATCGTCATCGCCGCCGTTGAGGATGAAGCGGACCGACAGCTGCCGACACCACCGGCCGGCGTCACCGTGGTCTGGGTCGACAGCGACGACGAGCTCATCGCCGCTGTTCGTGGGCTCGACTGGCCCGAAGGGACCCCGCAGGTCTTCGCCCACGGTGAGCGGGAGACGATCAAGACGATCCGACCGATCCTCAAGGAACACGAGGTGCCCCGCGAGTCTCTGTCGATCTCTGCCTATTGGGCACGCGGACGGGCCGAGGACCAGTTCCAGGCCGAAAAGCGCGAACCCATCGGCACAATCGACTGACGCCGCCTCGCGTGCTCTCGGTCAGTGAAGGTCGAGGGCCTCGACCACCTCGGCGACTCGTCGCTT
>NZ_JAKDJU010000225.1 GCF_030453725.1 Brevibacterium picturae | reverse complement strand
GCGGCCGACTCCGCACATGATTGAGTCAGCAGGACATATCAGAGGGCCGGGTGCCGCGATCGATATCGTAGCCCCCGACCCCCTGAACTCGCCGGACGCACGTTGTCGGCCGCACCTCAGGCCAGACGAACCATCCAGTTGTTCGTGTCTTCGGCCCGACCGTACTGAATGTCGAGCAGAGTCTTGCGGAACTCCATGGTCTTCACACCCGGCTCTTCACCGTGGTCGATGGTGAAGTCACCGCTGACGACCCGACCGATCGGTGTCACGACCGCGGCGGTGCCGCACGCAAAGGCTTCGACGATGTCGCCGTTGGCAACGCCCTCGCGCCATTCGTCGACAGTGATCTTGCGCTCTTCCGGCTTCAGGCCCAGCTGCGGGGCGAGGTCGAGCAGGGACCGGCGAGTGACACCGTCGAGGATGGAATCACCGAGCTCCGGAGTGAGCAGGCGACCGTCCTTGGTCACGAGCATGAGATTCATTCCGCCGAGCTCATCGATGTACTTGTTCTCCGCGGCATCGGTGAACAGCACCTGCTGGCAGCCCTCGGCTGCAGCTTCGTTCTGTGCCGCCAGCGAGGCAGCGTAGTTGCCGCCGCACTTGGCGAATCCGGTGCCGCCGGAGCCGGCGCGGTTGAAGTTCTGCGACAGCCAGATCGAGACGGGCTTGATGCCGCCGGAGAAGTATGGACCGGCGGGGCTGGCGATGACGTAGTAGTCGACCTCATGGCTTGAGCGCACACCCAGGAACTTCTCGGTGGCGATCATGAATGGGCGCAGGTACAGGCTCGACTCGTCGGCTTCGGACTCCGGAGTGGGAACCCACTGCTGATCGAGGGAGACCAGAGCTTTGAGCGATTCGATGAAGTCGGATTCCGAGATCTGCGGCAGCGCAAGGCGCTCGGCGGACTTGTTGATGCGCGCAGCGTTCCGCTCGGGACGGAAGGTCCAGACGGAGCCGTCTGCGTGGCGGTAGACCTTCATGCCTTCGAAGATCTCCTGCGCGTAGTGGAACACTGCAGCAGCAGGATCGAGCACCAGTGGGCCGTAGGGCTTCACCTCGTGAGCGTGCCAGCCATCGTCCAGGGTGTACCTGATGTGGGCCATGTGGTCGGTGAAGTAGAGCCCGAACCCGGGGTCCTTCTTGATGTTCTCGCGCACCAGCTCGGGTTGCGGCTGGACATTCTTGAGAACGGCAAACTTAGTCATTAGAACTCTTTTCTCATTTGTGATGAGTGACACTGTCAGGGTAGTCCATCACCCCGGTGCGCGTCGCACCGGGGTGAAGGCTGACAACTCACTCAGCCGCTCTGTCAGCTCAGGCGGGCCGCGATCGCGTCGCCCACCTCGGCGGTGGTTCGCTTGGTTCCGTCGCGGTCGGCCAGATCGGACTCGACAGCGGTCTCGATCGACTTTGCCACGACCTCGAGCCCCAGGTTCGAGGCCATAAGCGCACCGGAGAGGATAGAAGCGGTCGGATCGGCGATCTGCTGTCCGGCGATATCAGGCGCCGAGCCGTGGATGGGTTCAAACAGGCTCGGTGCGGTTCCTTCGACGTTGAGGTTGCCTGAGGCGGCCAGGCCGATGCCGCCGGTGACTGCCGCGGCGAGGTCGGTGAGGATGTCACCGAAGAGGTTGTCGGTGACGATCACGTCGTAGCGTGAGGGGTCGGTGACCATGAAGATCGTGCACGCGTCCGTGTGCTCGTAGTTGACCGTCACCTCGGGGTATTCGGCGCCGACCTTCTCGACGACTCGACGCCACAGGTGACCGGCGTGGACCATGACGTTGTGTTTGTGGACGTAGGTGAGCTTCTTGTTCCTCGCCTGCGCACGCTCGAACGCGTCGCGAACGGCGCGCTCCACGCCGTACCAGGTGTTGACCGAGACCTCGGTCGCGACCTCGTAGGGCGTATCGGTGCGGACGGATCCACCCATGCCGGTGTAGGATCCTTCGGTGCCCTCGCGGACGACGACGAAATCGATCTTTCCCGGGTTCGCCAGCGGGCTGGTGACTCCGGAGAAGAGCTTCGACGGTCGCAGATTCACTGCGTGGCTCAGACCGAAGCGCATCTTGAGGATCACTCCGCGCTCGAGTACACCCGAAGGCACGCTCGGGTCACCGCATGCGCCGAAGAAGATGGCGTCGTGCTGACGCAGCGATTCCAGCTCCTCGTCAGTGATCGTCTCGCCGGTCTCGTGCCAGCGGCTGGCGCCGACGTCGTAGTCCGTGAGCTCGAGTTCGGCAGGTTCACCGGACACCTCGATCGCGCGCTTGAGCACCTTGAGACCTTCGGGGACGACCTCGTTGCCGATACCGTCACCCGGCATGACTGCAATAGAAAACTTCATGGTCACAGAATAGATCTCATCTCACCATGCAACCAGGTCGTCCTACTATCCGGACATCAGTGAAGCGTCGGACGCCCTGAATCCCGCCATCCACAATTTCATGTCTCAAACTTCGTCCCGGACTACAATTTCCGGCCCAGAAAGCCGAAGATGGGAGGAACACCCCGAACCCCCAGAGAAAGTCGATCATTGACAGATACGATCCGCAATCGCCGAGCAGCCGCCCTCCCCGCCAAACTCTCCCGCTCCTGGCTGCTCGTCAACGCGGCCAAGGGGGAGATCTTCTCTGAGGCGCAGATCTCCGAATCGGATTCCGTCATCTTCGACCTCGAGGCCTCGGTCTCCGATGACAAGAAACTCGACGCCCGAGACAATGTCGTGCGTGCTCTTGAGGGCGGCATGTCCGCATGGGTCCGGATCAACAAGATGGACTCGGAATTCTGGGACGACGACCTCGCCGCCATCGCCATGCTGCCCGGACTGCGCGGTGTGATGCTGCCGGAGACCGAACGCCCCGAGCAGGTCTCCTATACCGCGATGCGCGCGAAGGCGGGCCTGCCGGTCATCGCTCTGCTCGAGTCCGCGATGGGCGTGGAGAATGCGACCAAGATCGCCGAGGCGCCCGGCACCTTCCGTCTTGCCTTCGGAACGAACGACTTCCGCAAGGACACCGGTTTCTCCGGTGACCCGATGGCCCTCGCCTACGCCCGCTCGCGCCTGACCATCGCCTCGCGCATGGGCGGACTGCCCGGCGCCATCGATGGACCGTCCGCAGCCGCAGCGAGCGATGAGCAGGTCCGTGAGGACGCCGAGGTGACCCACATGATGGGCATGACCGGAAAGCTCGTGCTCAACGTCGATCAGGTCGTGACGCTCAACGAATCGATGAGCCCGAGCGAGGACGAGCGCGACTGGGCACGTCAGCTGCTCGAAGCGGCCGAGGGGGGATCCGAGATCACGGACGGCTCGTATCTCCCCCGTCTGGCGCGTGCGAAGAAGATCGCCTCCCTGGCATCGACCTACGGTCTCTGGAACGCTTGAGCCTGCGCAGCGCCTGAGCCTGCGGAACGCCGGAGTCGTCGCGAATGTCGGTCCGCCAACCGACGTGGATCCTCTGGTCCACCCTGCCCGCGGTACTTCTCATCGTCGCCTTCGGCATCTGGCTGCGCACAGATGCCATCGGCCCCACCTCGCTCGATCAGAACTGGCTCAACCTCGTCGGGATCGAACCGGACACCATCCCCTATTGGACGGCGGTCACCCTCGCCGAGGTGGGCGGGGGCACGGGTGCCGTGATCTGCACCGGTCTTCTGGCCTCGTTCTTCGTCCTTCTGCGACGGTTCCGTGCCGCTGGCGCCCTCGTCACCACCATGCTTCTCGGCATCGCCCTGTCAGAGCTGCTCAAGGCCGTGGTCATCCGAGTCCGTCCCAGTCAGCAGCTCTATGACTCCCTAGGCTATTCGTATCCCTCGGGGCATTCGATGGGCGCTGCGGCGCTGGCCATGGCGCTTGCGTTCATCGTCTCCAGGGCGCACGTGATCCGACTGGCTGAGGCGGGCGCGGTGCCGCCCCTGGCAACCCCGCCCGAAGACGAGGACGGGGCTGCTCCGGCAGAGATCACTCCCCCGCTCGAACCGGTGCGGCTGCGTTTCCACTGGTCGATGATCCTCGCCTTCGCCTGGATCCTGCTCATGATGTGGTCACGCACCGCACTGCAGGTGCATTGGCTGACCGACACGATAGCCGGTGCCCTGATCGGCATCTCGGCGGCGGTGCTGGCCGACGAACTGTGGACCTGG
>NZ_JAKDJU010000224.1 GCF_030453725.1 Brevibacterium picturae | reverse complement strand
CTTGCCTTCGCACTCAACAGACTCAATAGTGGAGATATGGTCGAAGATCTGCGATTTTTCGACCATAATCGCACTACGATGAGCGGCAAGACGAAGGAGTTGGCGCCGTGGCCGAATCTGCAGAGGACCGATACGCCCGGTGGACGTGGATCCACGAAACCGCAGTGATGACCGGGTGGGACTTCGAAGCCCTCGGATCCAGACTCATCGCTGACGATCCGCCCTGGGACTTCGACCTGACCTGTGCCAAGGCGATGGCGCGGTCGACCGCCTGCCTCGACATGGGAACCGGTGGAGGCGAACGCCTCGGCGAGCTCGTCAGACGGGTCAGTGCAGTCGGGGGCTTCCTCGGTCGTGAATCCTTGGTTCATGCCAGCGAGGGGTGGAAGCCGAACCTGGAGTTGGCCACCTCGGCGCTGGAGGAATACGGCATCGAGGTCCGTGAGTACGACAGCGAGACCGGCGAGCCCATGCCGTGGTCCGACGGCTTCTTCGAACTCGTGATGAACCGGCATGAGAGCTACGATCCGGCCGAGCTCGCCCGTGTCATCGCGCCAGACGGCCGGTTCCTCACCCAGCAGGTCGATGGCACGGAGGCTTCCGAATTCAGGCTCTGGTTCGGTGGCCGGCCCGAAGCCCCGGAGAATCGGCTCGGACCGTGCCTCGACGAGCTCGAGTCGCAGGGCTTCACCATCACCGATGCCGATGAGTGGACAGGCACGATGGAATTCGCCGACGTCGAGGCGGTCATCGAGTACCTCGCCTACATCCCTTGGGATGTCCCCGGGTTCACGGTGGCCGACAATCTAGTCGCTCTCGACCGGCTGGCAGCCCGCAGGTCCCCGATCGAGGTGACGCAGAAGCGCTTCCACATCGCTGCCGAGCGGTAGATTCCCACCCTCAGCAGATGGTCAGGTTTTCCCGACCTCGGTGACCGGGAAGCCGCATAGGCCGGCACTGGTCGGCGTGGATAGTGTCGAAGACATGACCTCCCCCGACTTCATGTATCCCCAGCCCACCGATGACGAGTTGGCCGCGCAGCAGCCGTACCCGACAGCGCCGGGGACTCACGCGCACGGCGCCAGTCATCGCAGCGCCAGTCACAAGCACAGCTCTGGTCATTCCCCCGCTTCACCAAGCACGGAGACCGACCATGACGGAACTCCGCCGACAGGCGCGAACCGCCCGCGCCTCGGCAAGGTCGCGATGGTTGTCGCGCTTGTCGCCGCAGGACTGTCCCTCATCACCTCGCTCGTCCTGGGCCTCACCATCGGGCCCATGGAGATCGAGTACGGCTACTACTTCACCGACACCCCCAGCTGGTACCGGAACCTCGCGATCGCACTGTTCGGCCTCCAGGCCCTGTGCACCGCGATTGGCATCACCGGCCTCATCATGGGCATCGTCTCTGCCGCCACCGGCCGAGGCAGAACTCAGGGAATCGTCGCAGTCTCCATCAGCGTCTTGGCTCCATTCGTCTCCTTCGGGATCTTCATGATCCTCGGTTTCGCCTTCGCCTGACGCCGGGATGAAGCTGTGGCGGTTTGATTCCGCATCACACCAATCGGTGCAGACAGAGGGAGAGATCTCTGCGAATGGGTCCGTCATCCAGACTGCCCCTTGACATGATTCCAGCGGCCATGCACGCTCGGACAAATCGATTTGGCCGCTGATGTGCGGTGCGCCTCCCGCCCTCCGCCGAGGCCGTAAAATGGGGTCATGACGCCCATGCCCCTCACCCCCACCTCGGCGGAAGACGGGCACCTGGACTGCCACTACTTCAACGACGGACTGTGCCGCTCCTGCACCTTCGTCGAGACACCTCACACACAGCAGGTCGCTGACAAGGAGTCCTGGTGCCGCGAGGTGCTGGCCAACCACTCCCCTGCCGCCTGGCTGCCCGCCGCCAGCGGTGCCGACCGCGATTTCCGCAACCGGGCGAAACTCGCCGTCGGTGGTTCGGTCGGCTCTGTCACCTTGGGCATCCTGGATCAGGACTTCCACGGCGTCGACCTGCGCGAGTGCGGTATCCAAGCCCCGCAGATCCGCGCGATCATCCCGATCATCGGTCAGTTCCTCGATGACTCGGGCCTCGACCCCTATGACGTCAACGCTCGCCGAGGTGAGCTGAAGTTCGTCCACATCACTGCTGCGCCTTCGGGGGACCTGATGATCAGGTTCGTCGTCCGCTCACAGCACGGACTCGACGTTCTGCGGTCCCGGCGCGAGCAGCTCATCGGCCTCGCGCCGATGGCCACAGTCGTCTCCGTCAACCTGCTGCCAGAGCACAAGGCTGTGCTTGAGGGCAGTCGCGAAGAGATGCTGCGCGGTGGCTCACTGCGCATGAACCTCGGCCGGGTCGACCTGCATCTGCGGCCGCAGTCCTTCTTCCAGACGAACACCGATGTGGCGACCGGTCTGTACAACCAGGTCGCTGAGTGGGTGGACGAGATCGCACCGGCCTCGCTGTGGGATCTGTACTGCGGCGCGGGTGGGTTCGCGCTGTACTGCGCAGGGGCCTCCGGTCAGCAGAATTCGCGCACGGTCACCGGTGTGGAGCTGAGCGAGCAGGCCATCGAATCTGCGAAGATCAGCGCCGCCGAACTCGGATTCGACTCCCAATCCGGTGCCACGGTCGAGTTCATCGCCGGAGACGCCACGGAGTTCGCCGAGACGAACCTGGCCACCGGTGAACGACCGGAGTGCGTGATCGTCAACCCACCTCGGCGAGGGGTCGGGGCCCGGTTGTCGACGGCGCTCGAGGATTCTGGGATCGAGCACATCGTGTACTCGAGCTGCAATCCGCTCACCCTGGCCAAGGACCTCGACCGGATGCCGAGCTACACGGTCGACCAGGCCCGGGTCTTCGACATGTTCCCCCACACGAAGCACCTCGAGGTGGCGGTGGTGCTGGAACGGCTGTGAGGGCGCCCGTGCATAGAGTGCTTAGCTTCTGACCTCAGCCGATCCTCAGTGGTGGCATTGAGCCCGCCGCCATCGCGGCGAAACTGGGAACTTGGCGCGCGTGAACATTGAACCGAAGAGGGCTGTCCCTCACGAGTAGTGCCGCTCAGCGAGGCTTCGCTCAATGTCGCCTTCGGTCGCCTCCTCTCTACGACAGCAGACTCTGCCGGAAGCGTTCGGCGACGTCTGGCAACGGGCCGCGCTTGCGGTGAACTACGACCAGTGTGCGCTCGATGGTCGGGTTGACCGGGACGCTTTCAATACCGTCGAGAGCCACCAGCGGAACGACCATCTCTGGGACCACCGAGACACCCAACCCGGCAGCGACCAGACCGCCGACAGCGGGAATGCTGCGCGCCGTCTGCACTATGTCGACACTGACGTCATACTTCGCGAAGGCATGTGCGACCAAGGGCCCGATGCTCGTCACTGCATCGAAGCCGATGAACCTCTCCCGAGCGAAGTCGTCCCAGTTCAGCGACTCACGACCGGCGAACCGATGTCCGGCCGGGACGATCGCGACCAGCCGATCCTGCGCGACCACCTCGACGTTCAGTTCGTCCGGAATGCTCGAGTCGAGCGCGAGGATCCCCAAGTCCACGGTGCCGTTGAGGATCTTCTCCGCAACGTTCTCCTGCGGCTCATCGTGTATGTCGAGTCCCACCCGGGTGAGATCACGGCGGAAGTGAGAGATCACCGATGGCAGCAGAGTCGCGGTCACCGACGGCAGGCACGCCACCCTGACGGTTCCGTCATCGCCGTTCATGTGACCGGTGATCCGGATCAGTGCTTCGTCGTAGGTCGCGACGGCCATTGCCGCATGAGCTGAAATCTCCTCGCCGAGGTGGGTCGGCCCAACCGAGCGCGTGCTGCGGTCGAAGAGCCTGCCGCCGATGCGCCGTTCGGCCTCAGCCAGTGCCCTGCTCACCGCCGGTTGGCTGATCTGCATGTCCTCGGCGGCGAGGGTGAAGCTGCGCAGTCGGTGCAGCGCTTCGATCGTGCGCAGGTGGTACATCGCCAGATTGATAACCATAGGTCATCAGTGTAGAGCGAATCGGTATTGGACGAGCCCTTAAATGACCGTGGATCATGGAAGTCGATATCTGAGAAAGGAATCAAAGGTGCTTTCACTCATTGGATACGTGTCCATGCTGGTGATCCTCGCTCTGCTGCTCATGCAGAAGGT
>NZ_JAKDJU010000223.1 GCF_030453725.1 Brevibacterium picturae | reverse complement strand
TCACGATCGCTGATAACGACTCATTGTTCGCCATCGCCGACAGCCTGGTCTCACGCATCGGCGAAGTAGGACGAATCGTCTTCCTCATCAGCTTCCTCGCCGTCGTCTACACCAGCGTGCTCGGCGGATTCTCCGGCATCGCCTATGTCACCGCCGACTGCATTCGCGTGCTGCGACGGTACCCGCATCAGGACGAGTCCGAGTTCGACATGTCGGCGAAGTCCATCGAGTTCCGCGGGGCTATCGTCTACCTCAGCATCGCGACACTGGTGATCATGGGGCTGGGCAAACCGGTCACCCTGGTCCTCATCTACGCCGCGATCAGCGCCTTCATCCTGCCCGTGCTCGCGATCGCGCTCCTCGTCATCCTCAACCGTTCATCGGTGCCGGCGGCGCTGCGGAACAAGGAGGTGTCGAATGTGCTGCTGACGATCTGCTTCCTGCTGTTCGGCTTCCTCGCCGTCCTCCAGGTCAAGGAGTCGGTGATGGGGCTACTGGGCTGAGGCGAGGCTGGGAAACCCAACCCGACAATTGGCGGGTGAAGGATCGGTAATCGCGTTGTCGTGGCGGTAGCGGCACCGAGTCGGAGTCTGCATACTTAGAGACATGACACGACGACGGTCACGATTCGACGCGGAACTTGCCGCGAGTCTGTCCGTCGTCGGTGGGGTCTTCCCGCCGACCATCACCCCGTCTCTCATCGATTTCATGCGCATCTCCTATGCGTCCGAGCCTCTCGCGGAGACTCTCAAGGGGCGCAGTGTCGAACATTCAGAACATCAGGTGATCGGACACCATGGCGAGGCGATCACCGTGTCGGTCTTCAGGCGCGCGGGTGACACGGGGCGCCGCCCCACGATCGTCTACGCCCATTCCGGTGGACTGATGTTCGGTGACCGCTTCAGCGCACTCGGACTCAACCTCGACTGGGTCGAGCGCATCGGGGCCATCCTCATCAGTCCCGAATACCGCCTCGCCCCCGAATTCCAGGATCCCTACGCCCGTGAGGACATGTACGCCAGCCTGGAGTGGACGGCTGAGAATGCCGAGCGTCTCGGGGTCGACCTCGACCGACTCATCGTCGCCGGCGCCAGTGCCGGTGGGGGACTGGCCGCAGGGATGGCGCTCGCCGCCCGCGACCGCGGGGGTCCGAAGCTGCGCGGTCAGCTGCTCATCTACCCGATGCTCGATGATCGCGGGATCACCGCCTCGACCAACCAATTCGACGGCATCGGTGTCTGGGACCGGGTGAGCAACGAGACCGGCTGGCAGGCGATGCTCGGCGATGACTATCGCACAGAAGCCGTCTTGCCCTACATCGCGCCATCACGCGCCCACGATCTCTCCGACCTGCCGCCGGCCTACATTGACGTCGGTTCGGCAGAGATCTTCCGCGACGAAGCCGTTGCCTACGCCTCGGCGCTGTGGAACGACGGCAGTGAGGCGGAGCTGCACGTCTGGCCCGGAGGCTTCCACGCCTTCGACATCTTCGCCGCCCATACACACCTTGCGCAAGGAATGATCAGTACCCGAATGGCCTGGATCGAGAAGGTCCTGGCCGACTGACCGAAAGGCACAACCATGTCCCAGAACCGAGCTGTCAATGATGCCGTTGCTCGTGTGGCCTCAGAGAAGGTCGAGAGCGGCGGGGTCCCCGGCGTCGTCGCCGGAGTCACCACCGACAAGGAGACGATCAGTCTCACCTCCGCAGGAGTCCGCTCGCTTAACGATCCGCAGCCGATGACCACCGATTCGGTGTTCATGATCTTCTCCACGACTAAGGCGCTGACCGGCACGGTGGCTCTGCAGCTGGTGGAGTCGGGCGACCTCGACCTCGACGCACCGGCCCGCGAATATGCCCCCGGCCTGGCCGATGTGCAGGTCATCGAGGGCTTCGACGTCGATGGCTCCCCGATTCTGCGGGCTCCGGCAAGCGAACCGACGACCAAGCAGCTGCTGCTGCACACGGCGGGATTCGGCTACGACTTCTTCAACGAGAAGTATGAGCGCCTTGCCCGTGAGCAGGGCCAGCCGAGCATCGTCAGCAGCACCAAGCAGGCCCTGCAGACGCCGCTGCTCTTCGACCCAGGCACCCAATGGGAGTACGGATCGAACATGGACTGGGTCGGTCAGGTCATCGAAGGCATCACCGGAACCACCCTGGGTCAGGCGATGCAGACTCGGGTCCTCGACCCGCTGGGGATGAAGGACAGCAGCTTCCGGACATCGGCGTCGATGCGGCAGCGGCAGGCGACGATGCACCAGCGCACCGACGGTCAGCTGGCCGCCACCGACTTCATGCTGCCCGAGCCGGAGGTGGAGATGGGAGGTCACGGCCTCTTCTCGACCGTCGACGACTACCTCACGTTCATCAGGATGTGGCTCAATGACGGTCAGGCAGACGATGGCACCGTCGTTCTACGCCCCGAAACGGTGGACCTGGCCACCAAGAACCACCTCGGCGATCTCAAGGTGAAGATGCTGCCCGGTGTCATCCCGAGTCTGTCCAACGATGCGGAGTTCTTCCCCGGCATGCCGAAGTCGTGGGGGTACACGTTCATGATCAACGAGGAGGACGCGCCGACCGGGCGTCCGGCAGGAGCCGTAGCCTGGGCGGGACTTGCCAACCTCTTCTACTGGATCGATCGGGAGAACAACATCGGCGGCTACTGGGCGACGCAGATCTTCCCCTTCGCGGACCCGGCATCGGTCGGGGGCTACCTCGAGATGGAGACAGCGGTCTACGATGCTCTGAAGGGCTGATTCGCATCGCGGTGCGAATCGACTCCGCGATGAGACGAACACCCGCAAGGAGGCGATGACGTGCAGGAACTGTTGGGTCGCATAGCCAACCTGGACCCCCAGGCGAGTCTTGGCCTGCGCGTCATCGCCTGCTTCGACGAACTCATGGTCGGCGAGGTCAATTCCCGTGCCCTCGCCGCGGCCGCCGCGGCCCTTGCCGGCTGCCCGGCAGGGTTTCGCAACGGCGACAGGAGCAGACAGCTGCGCATCGATCCGTCAGGGAGCCCGGGCGCGGGTGCCCGCCCCGCCGAGGTGAGCGCACTGGTCCTGCCGGATGCCTCCGAGGTCTGGCTCGAGAGAGAGGGGCAAGCCCTGCCGAACGACGACCTCATCCTCGAACGGTTCGGCCTGGCCATCGGGGTGAGGTTCGGATTCGAACGACAGCAGCTGGAGACTCCGCGGGACGTGGCGCTCGCATTGGACACCACCGCGCCCACCGAGGAGCGGGTTGCCGCGGCGGTTCGGCTCGGACTCGTGGCCGGACACGGGTACCGGGTGCTCGTCGCTCCGTTGTTTGCCGTCTTCGACAGACGTCCCGCCGGTCCCACCGATGTCGTCGCCAGCGAGTACGGCGCCCTGCAGGTCCTCATCGTCGCCGACCAAGCTGAGAACATCGCCGTGACACCGGCTGGCCTTGGCCCCGTCGGCTTGATCGGCGACCTGCCCCGTTCGCTGCGCGCCGCCGTGGTGGCACTGCGTCTCAGCCGTCCTCCCGAGGAGGGCCTCGTGCGCGCGGAGAACTTCGGCGGCCTCGTCGAACTGCTCGCCGAATCGCCCGACGCTGTCGACCCCGATGCCGCCCGCATCGACGAGATCATGGAAGCACCCTGGGCGGAGTCGACGGTGCGTGTTGTCCTCGAGGCACCGACGATCAGGCAGGCGGCCAGAGACCTCGGTCTCCATCACAGCACCGTGCAGGGCAGAGTCGAGCAGCTCGCTCGCTGCCTCGGCTACGACCCGCTCACCGGGTACAACAGAACCCGGTTGGGCATCAGCGTGCTCAGGTGGCGGCTGCGCAACTCCCACGTCCTCGAACTTCCCGGGCCTGTGGGCTGAAGGCTGGCACTACTCCCTCCCGGAGCTGATCCACGTCGGATTGTTGACGATGTTACGGCTGCCCTCGACCAATGACCGGATGGAATCGAGCTGAGTCATGTCATCGGCGTCGAGACGCAGATCCACGGCCCCAAGGTTCTCCAGCGCACGCTCGGGTTTGCGCGAGCCGGGAATCGGAACGGCGGAGACTCCCATCTGGGCGGCGCGGTGGAGGAGCCAGGCCAGTGCGACCTGAGCGTTGGTGGCGTCGTGACGTCGAGCCACCTCGGCGACGATCTCGACGATCTTCTGATTGGCATCCCACGCCTCGCCCATGCGGGAAGTGCCGCCGCGGAAGTCGCCGGCGACCTGCTCCTTGGTCAGCGTGCCGGTGAGG
>NZ_JAKDJU010000222.1 GCF_030453725.1 Brevibacterium picturae | reverse complement strand
GCTGGGCGTCCCTTCGCTGGACGTCCCTTCGCGGGGCGTCCCGTACTGACTCAGTTCGGTGCAGCTACTCCAGGTCTGCGCCGCGTTTCTCTGGGAGCAGGAACATGGCGAGGAACTGGACGATGTAGATGGTCGGCAGCAGCGCGAGTGCGAACGCGAACCCGAAGGAGTCTGCGAGCAGGGCGATGACCACGGGTGCGAGTCCGCCCAGAGCGCGTCCGATGTTGAAGACGACGTTCTGAGCAGTCGCGCGCACCTGGGTCGGATACATCTCTGCCAGCAGAGCACCGTGCCCGCCGAGCATGCCGTTGGCGAAGGCTCCCATGAAGAATCCGCCGATGAGCAGCGCGGTGGGATCGGTCATCTGGCTGTAGACGAGGATCGAGACGATCGCCCCGGCTTGGAAGATCAAAAACGCCGGCCGCCTGCCCAGCCTGTCGGCGACCTGACCGAAGATGAGGATGCCCGCGAGCATTCCGATCACCGTCACCGCCGTCCACAGCGATCCCTTCGTCACGCCGAGGTCCATCTTCTCGGACAGATAGTTGGGCAGCCAGGCGATGATGCCGAAGTATCCGAAGTTCTGCACCGTCGAGAGGATGATCAGGGCGAACGTGATCTTCACCGTCGCCTTGTCCTTGACCAGCGCACGGATCTTCGCACCGAACGTCGGAAGCTCCGCTGCGATCTCTGCCCCGCCGCCGGAGGCCGAGCCTGCCGACTCCGCAGAGTCTACCGACACCGTCGCGGCGTGGCCCCGCTGGGACTGTACGAACTTGTCGGGCTCCTCGACGCCTCGGCGGATGACGAAGGCGAAGATCGCAGGGAAGAGACCGATGACGAACAATGCCCGCCAGCCCCACACGGCGATGACGGGGGCGGAGACGATGGCTGCGGCGAAGACGCCGATCTGGAAACCCACGCCCACCCACGATGTGGCTCGGGCACGCTGAACGGCCGGCACCGCCTCAGCGGCCAGAGCCATGCCGATGCCGAACTCACCGCCGATTCCGACGCCGGCGATGAATCGGTAGGCGGCCATGTCCCAGTATCCCTGGGCGATCGCGCTCAGGCCGGTGAACACCGCGAAGATGAGAACGGTCCAGGTCAGGACCCGAACGCGACCGTAGCGGTCGGCCAGGGATCCGAAGACGATACCGCCGAGGACCGCGCCGAAGAGGGTGATCGTCGACAGTGATCCTGCCTCGACGTCGCTGAGCCCGAAGGTGGAGATGATCCCACCGAGGGCAAAGCTGAGGATGAGCAGGTCGAAGCCGTCGAGTCCGTATCCGACCGCGGCGGCGAAGAGTGCCTTGCGTCTGTAGGCGGGCGCCGAGGTGGTGTCGGCGGAGGTCTTCGGCGTCGCTGCGCTCATGCGGGATCCTAGATCGATCGGCGGATCGGAAAATGGCCGCAGGCCATTATCCACCAGAAGTGGCCGGCAGATGAAGTCGCAGGTCAACCGCGATACGTCGTCCGCCGGCCACGAGGTCGAGCTCCCGCATGGTCGAGCTCCCACATGGGCCAGCTCAGTGACTCAGAAGCATCTGCCTCACACGAGCGCGTCGGCGCCCAACCGGAATCCGGCTCCCTTGTGATCATCGGCCAGGCGCGGGCCCTGTCCGGTCAGCTGTTCGCGGACGGTGGCGCCCTCGACTGGTTCGGGCAGGAGTCCGCGGCGGCGCAGTTCGGGCGAGACGTACTTCGTGAAGCGTTCGGCGTCTGCCGGACGGACGGCGGCGGCGATGTTGAAGCCGTCGATGTCGGCCTCGTCCATCCAGCGTTCGAACTCATCGGCGATCGTCGCGGGTGAGCCGGTGATCACGGGTCCGCGTCCGCCGATGGCGACGAACTCTGCGAGGTCGCGGATGGTCCAGGTCTTGTCGCCGGCCATCGTGGTGAAGGAGGCGAGCGCGGACTGATTCGCGTCGGTGGCCACGTACTCCAGCGGGTCCTCGGGTTTGGCCCCGGAGAGGTCGACGCCGGTCCAGCCACCAAAGAGGGAGAGTGCGGATTCGGTGTCGACGTAGCGCGTGTAGTCGGCGAGCCTGGCCTCGGCGGCTTCGTCGGTGTCGTCGACGATGACGGTGGCGAGCGCGAAGATCTTCACGCTGTCACGGGCACGTCCTCGTTCTTCGAGTCCGTCGCGAACCTTGTCGACCCAGGTGCGCAGGATCTGCGGTGTGGGTCCGGAGAAGAAGATCGCCTCGGCGTGGTCGAGGGCGAACTCCTGCCCCCGTTTGGACGCGCCTGCCTGGAACAGCAGCGGCGTGCCCTGTGGTCCGGGCACGGCGAGTGCCTGGCCGGGAACGGTGAAGAACTTGCCCTCGTGGTTGATGTCGTGGACCTGTTCGGGGTCGACGAAGACGTTGGCCTCGGCGTCGGCGCGCAGAGCCTCGGGGGTGATGGAGCCTTCGAGGAGTTTGTACATGACGTCCATGAATTCGTCAGCCCTGTCGTAGCGCTCGTCATGCGGGATCTGGCCCTTGAGTCCCAGGTTGCGTGCCGCTGAGTCCACGTAGCTGGTGACGATGTTCCAGGCCACGCGCCCGTTGGTGAAGTGGTCGAGAGTCGTCAGCGTCCTCGCCAGCAGGTACGGCTTTTCATAGGTCACCGAGGCGGTCACGCCGAATCCCAGCGTCTTCGTCGCGGCAGCCATGGTGGGCACTGCGACGAGCGGGTCGAGGAGCGGGAACTGAACTCCCCCGCGATTGGTGACGTCAGCGTTGCCTCCGTAGACGTCGTAGACGCCGAGGATGTCAGCGAGGAACAGGGAGGAGAAGCCGCCATCTTCCAGGGTCTTCGCCAGATCGGTCCAGAAGCTCAGTTGGGTGAATTCCTCGACACGGGATTCGGGGTGGCGCCACAGTCCGGGTGACTGATGGACCGGGGTCATCATGTCGAAGGCGTTGAGAATGATGGGTTTCGTCATGGGGTGTCTTCTTTCCTCATTGATGCAGATGTCAGGTAGCAGGTTTGCCTCAGTCGTGGGCGGGGTCGGTCAGCGCCAACTCGCGGGCGGGGTCCTTCGCCGCCAGTGCCGCGATGAGTGAGAGCAGGCACAGCAGCGTGAGATAGCCGCAGATCAGCCAGGGCGAGTGACCGCCGACGACGTAGAGCAGGGCTGCGACCATCGGCATGATGCCGCCGCCGATGACGGTGCCCAGTTGGTAGCCCATGTTCACGCCCGAGTAGCGGACCTCGATGGGGAACTGTTCGGCGAACCAGGCCGCCTGCGGTCCGTAGATGGCGTCGTGGGCGAGGTTCATGCCGAGGATGACGACGATGGGCAGGATCGCCAGTGGCCCGGCGTCGAGGAAGGCGAAGAAGATCCAGCCGAAGACGGCCACTCCGATGATGCCGCCGATGGTCACGCGTTTGCGGCCGACCTTGTCGGAGACCCATCCCCACAGCGGCCCGGTGAAGAGCCCGATGGCGGAGGCGATCATGACCGCGGTGACTCCGGAGGTGGAGTCGCCGCGGTTCTCGGCCAGGTAGCTGAGCATGTAGACGGTGATGAGGTAGAAGACGCTGTTCTGCGCCAGGCGAAGGCCGATCGTGACGAGGAGGACGCGCGGGTGTTTGGTCAGGACGTCACGCAGGGGTGCCTTGGCGACGTTCCCGGAGGCCTTGAGCTCTTTGAATTCGGGTGCATCGGAGACGCCGAGGCGGATCCACAGTCCCAGTGCCACGAGCAGCGCCGAGGCCAGGAAGGGGATGCGCCAGCCGAAGGATTCGAACTGTTCGTCGGTGAGCAGCGACTGCACGACGAAGAAGGCACTGGTGGCCAGCAGCATGCCCGCGGCGGATCCGATCTGGGTGAAGGATCCGAACAGTCCGCGCTTGCGGGCCGGGGCATGTTCGACCGAGAGCAGAGCGGATCCGCCCCATTCGGCGCCGGCGGACAGACCCTGCACGATGCGCAGGACGACCAGCGCGGCCGCGGCCCACCACCCGATGGCCTCGAAGTTCGGCACCAGGCCGATGAGCGTCGAGGCGATCCCCATCGACAGCAGGGAGACGACGAGCAGCGCCTTGCGTCCGACTCGGTCGCCCAGGTGCCCGGCGATGATCCCGCCGACGGGCCGGGCGATGAAGCCGACGGCGAGGCTGGCGAACGCGGCCAGGCTGCTGCCGAGTTCGCTGCCGCTGGGGAAGAACTGGACGTTGAAGATCAGTGCCGCCGCGGTGCCGTAGAGGTAGAAGTCGTACCACTCGATGGTGGTGCCGGCGAAGGCCGAGGCGAG
>NZ_JAKDJU010000051.1 GCF_030453725.1 Brevibacterium picturae | reverse complement strand
TCTTATCGTCCTTGGGCTCGTCGGATTTCGACTTGTCGTCGTCCTTCTTGTCGTCGTCCTTCTTGTCGTCCTTGGACTTGTCGTCGTCCTTGGACTTGTCGTCGTCCTTGGGCTCGTCGGCCTTGGAGTCCTTATCGTTTTCGGACTTGTCGTCCTTGGGCTCATCGGCCTTCGACTTCTCGTCGTCCTTCTTGTCATCCTTGGCGTCTTTGTCGTCTGCAGAACCTTCCCCGGAGTCTGCAGCCGACCCGCCATCGGTGGGGCTGTCCCCCGGTGGTGCCGATGCATCGGCACCACCGGAAGCCTTGGCATCATCAGAGGCGGCAGGAGCATTGTTGTCGACAACGCCGCCGCCGATGGTGCCCGTGGGCGAGAACTCCGTGGTTCCGTAGCCCTCGGCCCAGACGAGTCGAGCGCCTTCGAACAGCTGCTCACCTCTCCCGTCCTTGTACACCGGGTCCGACTCGGGATAACCGAGGTGCCCACTCACGGTCCCCTTGTCACCCCAATAGTTCTGGAGGGTGCCCTTGGTGTAGTGAGCACCAGAGTCCTTCGACCAGTAGATCTTGCCCTTCTGGAACGACTGTGCCGCTCCCCCGTCCTTCAGGCCGCTCTTCTCATCCGCGGTGGGCAGGCCCAGCTGGTTGACGACGTCACCCTTGTACGAGTTCTTGATCGCTCCAGACAGGTGGTAGGCACCGGTCTTCTTGGACCAGTAGACGTTGCCCTTCTCATAAGCGCGGGCACGAGCTCCGTCAACGCCCTTGAGATCATGTTCCTTGCCAGTGGCCTTGCCGAGTTCCTTCTTGTGGTCGGCGGCGTACTGCTCGATCGCGGTCTTGGGCTTCGGCTTTTCCTTCTTGTCGTCGTCCTTCTTCTCGTCCTTCTTGTCGTCGTCCTTCTTCTCGTCGGACGGCAGATCGCCGGACTTCATGATGTCGGAGACGGTCGAACGGATCTCGCCCATCTTGGAGTAGAAGGCGTCACCGGGGCAGCTGGTGTTCGCCAGGTCACGGTGTGCGACGACGGTCGACTTGCTGGCCTTGACACCGTCCAGCGAGAGCTTCCAAGCGATGGCCGAGGCGACTGCATCCCGAGTCTTCTTCGGCGGGGCCTTCGTGTCGTAGGAGCCGATCACCGAGATGCCGAAGGTCCCGGTGTTGTGTCCGGCCACGTGGGCGCCGATGACGGCCTTCTCGATGTCGCCGCCGCGGGCATGCCAGAGGCGACCGTACTTATCGGCGATGACGTTGTATCCGATGTCGTTCCAGCCGCGCCCCGACTGGTGGTAGGACTGGATACCGCGCAGGATCGAGGGAACGTCTTCAGCCGAGTAGCTGTTCGAACCGGCGGTGTGGTGCACGACTGCCTGCTTGATGCCGCTGGCGTAGTCTGGGCTGCCCTTGTACGACTTGGCACCCCACGACTTGCGCGAGCCGATCTTCGGCTTCGGCACCTCGGACTTCGCCACATTGTTCACGGACGAGGATCCGGGCACGTAGTTCTGATTGGTCACCGTCGCCTCGCCTGAAGCTGCCACCGTCTCGGTGCTCGCTGCAGCGGAGGTCGAACCTGGAGTCGTTTCGGAAGTGTCCGCTGCGCCTTCGGACGGCTCGGAACTCTGCGGTTCGATGTCGACGGGGTCGTTGTCGGCCACGGCGCCAGCATCGCCGGGGTTGTGCTTCGGGTCGACGAGGACGAGCTCGGCATCGCTGGGAGCCTTGTCGCCCAGAATGCGCATCTGCACACCCGAGGCCTGGTTGACGGTGAACGGCTCGGAACCTTCGTTCTTCGCCTGTTCCTGCTTCTCCTCGTCGAGGGACTGCCAGTTGCCCCAGTCAGAACCGCTCTTGACACGGACCTGGATGCGGATGTTGGACTTCGACTCGGAGAAGGTGAATCCGATGAGGCTCGGGTTCTCGGAGGGAACGTCGAGCACGTCGGAGATCAGCGCAATGTTGACGCCGTCCTCGGTCTTCTGTCGAACCGAGCCCGAAATGTCGTCGCTGTTCTCCGAGTCCGCAGATGATTCGGAGTCCTTGGACGTGTCATCCTTCGACTTGTCACCCTTGGACTTGTCATTCGTGGACGCTTCGTCATCCTTCGTGGCCGACTCTTCGGCGGGTGCCGATGGATCAGGCTTCGGAGTGGAGCCTTCCGAAGCAGCGGCTTCGCTTCCGTCCTCAGCTGAAGACAACCCCGTGGAGACGGGATTGACCGCTCCTGTGGAGCCGGCAGCAGCAGATGCGCCCGAACTCACGTTGACCACGGATGGCACCTGCGTCGAGGCCATAGCGGTCTCCGACTTGAAGATGTTCGGCAGGTTGCTGGTGGCGCTCTGGTTGGCGGCGTTGGCAGTGGAATCGCTGGAAGCCCGGGCGCCGGGGACATTGAGTCCTTCTTCGCTCACGCTCAGCGCCTCTTGGGTCACTTCAGGCTCAGTCGACGCCGCGAAGGCAGTCGTTGTGGTGACCGCTAAGGTGCCGACGAGTGCGACCGAAGCGCAGCCCGCGACTGTGGGCAATAAATATTTCATCGTTACAGCCTTTACGAGGAAGTCAGGGAAGTTCAGGCCTTGAGGTCATCCTCACCGTTGGCAGAACGGTGGGTAACCCCAACATCTCAAAATTGTTACACATATTCGGCGTGTCAGACTAGCCAAATAATAAAATAATCGAGTTACACCGGTGTGGTTCCCAGTGTTCTCAAGGGACACACCGAGAGAAACTTTTTCACGGAATTCTCTCCAGTTCCGCTCATCTGATGGACATTGACAAGGAATACGCACTCACGGGGATCTCAGGGGACGTAGCAGATCGCCTTCTCGGCTTCCGTTTTGTCCTCTTCAGACCCACCTTCGCCACCGCCTTGCGCGCTCACCTGGACGGAAGAGCCGGGGGTGAGGCCGGAGCTCACGTTGACCCCGGCAACAGCCCCTGAGGAGCCCCCAGGCACCGCTTGAGCACCCTTGTCCTTCTCGCCGTCCCCGGAAGCCTGTTCAATCCTATCCGCCACCAGCGCTCTCGCAGCATCGAAGTCCGGGTCGGCGGGGATCACGTTCGGCGGAGTCAGGTCAAAGGACTCGATCTTCTGCGATTTCACCTTCAGGGCGAGGTCGACGAACATGTCGACCTCGGAGGAGGGGATGTCTGTCGCCAGCGCGCCCGGGGTGGCTTCGGCGATCTGCTGGTACCGGGTGAGGACGGTGGCCGGGTCGAGCTGCTTGACCATTGCGGTTTGGACGCAGCGCTGCCGGACCATCCGCTCGTAATCGCTGGACATCTCACGGGAACGGGCGAACCACAAAGCGTGGTAACCGTCGAGCTTCTGCTCGCCCGGTTCGATCCAACCCTTGACCGGACCGTGTTCGCCGGTCGCCGGGTCGACCTTCGAGGAGATCGGGACCCGTTTGCCCGATACCACCGTGATTCCTCCGAGGGAATCGATGAGATTCTCAAATCCCTTGAGATTGACCATGGCGAAGTACTGGACCTCGACACCCGTGACCGCAGAGACAGCGTCCATCGTGGCCTGTTCCCCCGCCCGCTTCGGGTTCTCGAACTCGTCCTTGTGCCGCTCACCCTGCTGGAACACCGCGTTGAGCAGGCACTCATCGCCGCAGTTGAATCCCTGCGGGTACTGTTCGTGCAGTGGAGAATCCTCGGGAAACGGCACATTCTGCATATTGCGCGGAAGACCGATGATGACCGTCTTGCCCGTGTCCGCATCGATCGAAACCAGGGACAGCGAGTCGGGTCGGATGCCGGTGCGGCCCTTGCCGGCGTCCGAGCCCATCAGCAGGATGTTGTAGCGGCCATCGACGGGCTTCGCGGCCTTCCCGGACGCGAAGAGGTCGGCCATCAGCCCGCGTTGGGAGTCCAGCATCGTCGTGCCCCAGGCCAATGGGCCCACGACGATGAGGAGCAGGGCGCAGAAGGCGGCGAGGAAGCGTTTGCGGGCCCTCGATGACAGCGTGACGAGTTTGATCCGGCGCAGCGAATCGAACAGACACACGACCCAGTTCACGGCGATGACCGGCAGCCAGATCGTGAGGAACGTCAGCAGGAAGGGATTCGTTCCGATGGTGAAGAGGAACTTCTTGTCGATGAGGACCATGACCAGAGCGATGATGACGAGGGTCCAACTGATCGCGGTGATCGACAGCGAGATCTTGGCCCAGCGACGGGCCCGGAACAGCAGCTGCACTCCCCCGGGGATGAAGGCGGTGACCAGGAGAAGAATCCACGCCCGTACATCCCTCGTCGGCTGTGAAGCGTACGACGGGTGGTGAATGGGGTCGACGTATCTCGTTTCGGCCACTGACCTACCTTTACCTCGCGCTCGTTGCTGCTATCGCCACACGCGCAGACTCCAAGCCTGCAACGACACAGACCACTGTGCCAAACCTTCTGGAGAGTCGACTGTGTTCATCCATTGTGGCGCGTGAGAACCCGGGATTGCGGCACATTTCGCCTGCGCATGTCGCGCCATGACAGGGGCGCTTGATCACAGGCACCCGCCGCGAGCCCGCCCGCGCAGAAGGGAGAAGGCCACCGCCCGCAGGCGAGGGCCTTCTGCCTCGAAGTCTGAGCTCTCCCCTGCCGAGGCAAACCCGGATTCAGCTGATGAGCTTGCGCCCCATCACCATGCGCTGGATCTGATTGGTGCCCTCGTAGATCTGTGTGATCTTCGCATCACGCATCATCCGCTCCACGGGGTGGTCAACGACATAGCCGGCACCGCCGAGCAGCTGCACCGCGTCGGTCGTGATCTCCATCGCCGCGTCCGAGGCGAAGGCCTTCGCCGCCGCCCCGAAGTACGTGAGGTCATCATCGAAGCGCTGACTCTTCGCCGCCGCCGTGTAGGTCAGCTGACGGGCGGCTTCGAGTTTCATGCCCATATCGGCGAGCATGAACTGGATCGCCTGATTCTCGGCGATGTTCTTGCCGAACTGCTGGCGTTCCTTGACGTAGCCGATCGCGTAGTCGAGCGCACCCTGAGCGATGCCGACCGCCTGAGCCGCAATCGTGACTCGGGTGTGGTCGAGGGTCCGCAGGGCGATCTTCAGCCCCTCACCCGGGGCTCCGATGATGCGATCGCCGGGCAGGCGGACATTGTCAAAGAGCAGCTCACGCGTCGGCGAGCCCTTGATGCCCAGTTTGCGCTCCTTCTCCCCGAAGGCGAACCCTTCGTCGGACTTCTCAACGACGAATGCGGAGATGTTGCGTCCACGCGCACCATCGGGGTCGGTCACAGCCATGACCGTGTAGTACTCGGAGACGCCGGCATTCGTGATCCAGGTCTTGACTCCGTTGAGGATCCAGTCGTCACCGTCGGCCACGGCACGCGTCTTCATCGAAGCCGTATCGGAACCGGCTTCGCGCTCGGAGAGTCCGTAGGAGAATCCGGCCTCGCCGCGGGCGACCTGCGGGAAGTACTTCGCCTTGATCTCTTCGCTGCCACCGAGCTGGACGGGCATGCTGCCGAGTTTGTTCACAGCCGGAATCAGGGAAGAAGATGCACAGCCACGGGCGACCTCTTCGATGATGATGGCCACAGCCAGCGCGTCCGCGCCCATCCCGCCGTGCTCTTCCGGGATGTGTGCGGCGAAGAAATCGGTCTCGACCAGGGCGTCGTGGGCTTCCTGCGGATAGCGGGAATCAGCGTCAACCTCGGCGGCGAAGGGAGTGATCTTCTTCTCGACGACGTTGCGCACGGCGGCGCGAATCTCTTCGTGTTCTTCGCTGGGCTGGTAGAGGTCGAACATCATTCTCCTATTACTGATCAATCGTTAAGTACCTCTATTATCGCCGCAGTGCCTGCCCTTTGTCGAGAGCGACCTGCCGCAGCTGGCTCCGATGCTCATCGAGACGGCCACGTATACCGGCCGCGGAGTCGGTGTCGCCGGCGCCGAGGATTCGGGCCGCGAGGAGACCCGCGTTCTTGGCCCCGCCGATCGAGACGGTGGCCACGGGGACCCCTCCGGGCATCTGGACGATTGAGAGCAGTGAGTCCATTCCGTCGAGGTACTTCAGCGCCACGGGCACGCCGATGACCGGCAGTGAGGTCATTGAGGCGATCATCCCGGGCAGGTGGGCCGCTCCCCCGGCACCGGCGATGATGACGCGCAGGCCGCGATCGGCAGCCGTCTTGGCCCACTCGACCATGTCTTCGGGCATGCGGTGAGCGGAGACGACCTCGGCGGTGGAGTCGATGCCGAGCTCCTCGAGTGCCTCGGCAGCGGCCTTCATCGTCGGCCAGTCCGAGTCCGATCCCATGACGATTCCGACGACAGCGGTTCCGGAATTCGCAGAGTCCGCCGCCGAGGTGGATCCTGAGGTGGTGTCGGTCGTGGAGCTGGCGTCGGTGGCTGGAGGCATATCAGGCCCTTTCGTCGTAGGAGGCGGCAGCGTCGCCCCTGTCGCCATCGTCGGATGGTTCGGCGTTCGCGTCGAGATCAGCCGGGGCCGGCATCCGAGGATGCGGATTGATATCGACGCCGGCAACGAAGTCCGCTGCGTGTCGCGCCCTGGCCAGCACGAGGTCGAGATCCTCCCCATAGGCGTTGACGTGGCCGACCTTCCGGCCCGGTCGCACGCCTTTGCCGTAGAGGTGAACCTTGATCGCGGGGTCGTGGGCCATCACGTGCAGATAGGGCTGGTAGAGGTCCTCATGCTCGGCGCCGAGGACGTTGACCATCACGGACACATCCTCGCGGGCCGCGGGGCTGCCCAGGGGCAGGTCGAGAACCGCCCGCAGGTGCTGTTCGAACTGGCTGGTCACGGCCCCATCCTGGGTCCAGTGACCGGTGTTGTGGGGACGCATCGCGAATTCGTTGATGAGGAAGCCGTCCGCGGTCTCGAACAGCTCCATCGCCATCACACCGGTGACGTCGAGGGCACCGGCGACCTTGAGGATCGCCTCGGTGATCTCTCTCGACTTCTCTGCCGCCAGTCCTGGTGCGGGTGCGACGGCTTCTTTGCACACCCCGTTCTGCTGCCAGGTCTCGACGACGGGCCACACCGCGGTCTGGCCCATCGGGGAGCGTCCGACCATGACGGCGAGCTCTCGGGAGAAATCGACCTTCTCCTCGGCCAGCAGCTGCCCGACCTCGTCGAGCCAGGTCACGGCTTCGTCGAGGGTGTCGATGACCCGCACACCCTTGCCGTCATAGCCACCGCGAGGGGTTTTGAGGATGAAGGGGTATCCGACTCGCTCGGCGAAGGCTTCGACGTCGGCACGGGAGGTGATCTCTGCCCAGGCGGGGTTCGGCAGTCCGAGTTCGTCCATCCTCCTGCGCATGAGGATCTTGTCCTGGGCGAAGATGAGGGCCTGCGGTCCCGGACGGACCGCATGGCCCGCCTCGGCAAGGGCCTGGAGGTGTTCCGGGGGAACATGCTCATGGTCGAAGGTCACCACATCGACGGTCTCGGCGAAGGCCTTGAGGGTCGCGAAGTCCTTGTAGTCGCCGACGCTCACCTCATTGATGACCTGGGTGGCCGGGGCGTCCGCAGTCTCAGACAGGACTGAGAAGCGGATGCCGAGGGCTTCTGCGGCAGGGGCAAGCATACGTGCCAATTGGCCGCCGCCAATGACACCAACACGAGGAAAAGTCACGTTCGCCATCCTATCGTCCACTGCGGACATGGGACGCGCAGGTTCGCTATGTGAGTCTCGCCCTCAATGGGAGAGTCGCAGACGCCACAGCGAGGTGACCTCCGCCCCGCGGGCCGCGTGGAGCTCGTCGGTGGTGTCCGAAGCGCGGGGGTGACGCGGAGTCGTGCCGTGTCGGTCGTGGACGCGCAGCCCGGCAGCGCTGATGCGAGCAAGGAGCGCTTCTCGGGTCCTCAGGCCCAGGTGCTCGGCGAGATCGGACAGGATCAGCCACCCCTCACCGGTCGGGGTGAGGGAGGCGGCCAGTCCGTCGATGAAGCGGTGGAGCACATCGGAGCCGGGGTCGTAGATGCCGGCCTCGAGCGCAGAGCTCGGGCGGGCAGGCAGCCACGGCGGGTTGCACACGATGAGATCGGCACACCCTGGCGGGAAGAGGTCGGCCTGAACCACCTCGGCGGATTCGGCCACACCGAGCCGCTCCAGGTTCTCCTGTGCGCAGGCCACCGCGCGCGGGTTGATGTCCGTGGCCACGACATGTTCGACGCCGCGGCGCAGGAGCACGGCGGCAAGCACCCCGGTGCCGGTGCCGAGGTCGAAGGCGGTCTGGGGTGCTGATGGACTGCCGGGCTCGGATGCGGGCAGCGGTGTCTGGGCCACCAGGTCGACGTATTCGCCGCGGATCGGGGAGAACACACCGTAGCGCGGGTGGATGCGCTCGCCGAGGGCGGGAACGGCCACGCCCTTCAGCTGCCACTGGTAGGCGCTGAGTACTCCATTCAACTCGGTCAGCGACACGCACACCGGGCCTGTCGATGGCCCGTAGGCGGCCCTGCAGGCCAGGCTGACATCGGGGGCGCGGCGCAGGTTGAGCTGGTAGTCCTCGTCGAGTTCGACGATGAGAGCACCGAGCAGACGGGCACGATCGGCGATGAAGCGACGCTGCGCCTCGAATGCCCCCGCAGCACTGTGACCGTCGACGAGACCGTCGTTGGAGCTGTCCGGCCTGCCTCCGCGCTTGTTGCCGCTGCGTTGGCCGGCTCCACGGCGGGCGCTGCGGCGTTTGAAGCGGCGGTCCATCGCCTGCAGCAGTTGCCGACCGTTGTGGTAGTCCCCGCGCCACAGCAGCCCGGTCCCGGATCGGGCCAGACGGTAGGCGGCATCGGCGGTGATCTCATCGCTGACCACCGTCACTCGCGCCGGGGCGGAGGACTGATTCTCCGAATGCCAGATCGCCGATCGCGCGGCGCCGTCCTCGGTCCAGTCGAGCACGGTCAACGGAGCCTCCTGAGGCGTCTGGTCATCGGAGGTTCCCTGGCGCATCCAATCGTCTGACATCCGTTCACACCACGAGCAGAGGAATCTGCAGCTCGCGTGCCGTCGTCGAACCGTGGTGTCCGATGAGAGCGATCGCCGAAGCGGATTCGTTGTCCGAGTCGACGATGGCGAATTCGTCCTGGCAGATGACCATGAAGTCCCCGATGCGCTGCCGGAACCGGGGATCGACGGGGCCGAAGTAGCCGCGTCGGATGGCGTCATCACGGCTGAGGATGAGTGCCCTGTCCCCCACGGTCTCGGTCCAGGCCGAGTAGACGTCGGCCTCGGCGCCCTCACTGGCATAGAGATGGACCGCGCGGGGTTCGCCGCCGACGTGCCTGACCCCCGAGCGCAGTGCGGGAGCCTCGGCGAGGTCGAGGCGCAGGCTGTGGTCGATGTCGACCATGCCGTGGTCGGCGGTGACGATCATCGTCGAATCGGCCGGCAGATCATCGGCCAGCCGTGACAGTGCCAGGTCGACGAGTTCGAGCTCCTCGGTCCACTGCGAGGAATTCGACCCGTGGACATGGCCGGTCTTGTCGAGGTTGCCCCAGTAGAGGTAGACGAGCCGACGCCCCGGCGCCTTCGCCTCTTCGACGGCCTGGGCGCAGCGCTGTTCGAGTGTCTTCGAGGCCCGGAACCGTCCCCCGCGCAGGGAGGCTCGGTTCAGGCCGCGTCCGGCGAACTTCGCCTCGCCGAGGCTGACGACGTCGACCTCGGCCTCCGTGAGGCGTTCGAACAGGCTCGCATCGGGGACCCAGGAGACCGGGTCGACGTCGAGGTCCCAGGTCAGCTGGTTGAACACGGCATCCTTGGCGGGGTCGAGCACACGGTATCCGACGACGCCGTGACCACCGGGCAGACGTCCCGTGGCCAGCGAAGACAGGGAGTTCGCGGTCGTCGAGGGGAACCCTGTGGACAGGGTCCGTCGGGATGCGGCCAGGGACCGGAAGAAGGGGGTGTAACCGCTGTACTGCTTGAGCTGGCTCTCACCCATGCCGTCGATGAGGACGACGATCGTGGTCCGCGACTCACGGTCGAGGCCCAGGGCCTGCGCCCGAGTGCGTGCCGTGTCGTCGAAGATCTCCCCCGCGCCGAGGCTGAGCGCCGCAGCCGGGACCACGTCGGAGAGGATGGGCCCGGAATAGTCGGGCGGCCCCGTCAGCGGTGAGGTGGCCTGATCTGCCATCAGCGCCGCGACCGGAGCCTGGCTTGGAACACTGCGGCACGCAGCTTCCCGGCGAACTCCGCGATCCGGTCAACGGCAGACTGGCCCTCAGCTTCGGCGGAGACGCGCAGCATGACGTCTTCGGAGAAGATGGATCCGCCGTAGCCGTGGTCGGCTGTGCAGTCCGGGTCCCCACATGTCTCGGGGAAGGCTTCGATCCGTCGGGAGGCGCCCCAGGACATGGTCAATGACACCTCGACGGGCTTGTCACCGGGGATGTAGGCGGCCGGGTCGGCAAACGTCCGGCCGACCATGACGGTGCCCAGGCGTGAGAGTTCGATGTCTTCGCTGCTCGTCACGGCACGCGGTTTGGAGCCGGGCGCGACGTTGGGATCGTCGTCGACGTGCGCAAGCAGCAGTCGCGTCTCGGTGAGTACGAACGCGGTGACGTGCCGGTGAATCGATTCGATGTCGACATGAGTGTCGATGTGGACGAAGTGCGCGAGAACCGGTTCGTCGAACAGAGAATCAGCCAGAATCCCCTGTGTGAGCTGTGGGTAATATCCGGCCGACTGCAGATCGTGGACGAGAACTTCGGGTAAAGCCATGACTCCTATTGTGCCGTACTCGCCCGACTCTTCCCACTTCGCACCGTTCCTTCGGCTCCTGTTCGGTGACCTTGCAGTTCATGTACGGTCAGGGACTCTCGCCGTCCGCTTATGCTGGGAGCATGGAAAACTATCCTGCCGAGTGGGAAGCAGATGTCGTCCTCCGCGACGGCGGAACCGCTCATCTGCGCCCCATCGTCCCTGCCGATGCCGATGCCCTGTCGAGGATGCACGAGGCTCAGTCGCCGGAGTCCGTCTACCTGCGCTTCTTCGCCCCGCTGCCCCGCCTGCCCAAACGTGATCTCGAACGGTTCGTCAACGTCGACCATCGGGATCGGGTGGCGATGATCATGCTCGTCGGCTCCGACATCATCGGAGTCGGGCGCTTCGACAAGATCTCCGAGACCTCCGCCGAGGTGGCCTTCAACATCGCCGACGCCCACCAGGGCCGCGGCATCGGCTCGATCCTCCTCGAACATCTCGCCGCTGCTGCCCGGGATCTGGGGCTCCGCAGGTTCACCGCCGAGGTGCTGCCTCAGAACCGTTCGATGCTGCAGGTCTTCCAGGCCGCCGGCTACGAGGTCTCGCGCGGTTTCGACGACGGTGTCGTGGCCGTGAACTTCGACATCGATCCGACGGCACGATCCATCGAGGTTCAGGCCTCTCGGGAGCACAGGGCCGAGGCCCTGAGCGTGCGCACGGTCCTCCACCCCACCTCGGTGGTGGTCATCGGCGCCAGCCGCAAACGCAACTCCACCGGTCATCTCCTCATCCGCAACATCACCTCGGCGAAGTTCACGGGCGACCTCTGGGTCGTCCACCCCGAGGCGGACCAGATCGCAGGGGTCCAGGCGTACAGGACCCTCGAAGATCTTCCCGGCACCGCGGATCTCGCCGTGATCGCGGTTCCCGCGGAATCGGCCACCGAGGTGGTCCAGGAGTGCGCGGCCCACGGGGTCAAGGCGGTGCTCGTCATCTCCTCGGGCTTCGCCGAGACCGGCGACGAGGGTGCCGAACTGCAGAGAAGAATGGTCGCCACGTCCCGCGCCTACGGAATGCGCGTGGTGGGCCCGAATTCGTTCGGCCTCGTCAACGAGGCCGCCGATGTCTCCCTCAACGCCTCCCTGGCCCCGTTCCTGCCGGATTCGGGTTCGCTGGGACTCTTCAGCCAGTCGGGCGCGCTCGGGACCGCGCTGCTCTCGGCGGCGAAGAACCGCGGCCTGGGGATCTCGACCTTCGTCTCCGCGGGCAACCGCGCCGATATGTCCGGCAATGACGTCCTCCAGTATTGGGAGGAGGACCCGGACACGAAGACCGTCGGACTCTACCTCGAGTCGATCGGCAACCCGCGCAAGTTCTCCCGCATCGCCCGCCGCGTCTCCCGGGTCAAACCGATCATCGTCATCAAGTCCGATCTCACGGGCAGGGAACTGCCTCCGGGACACATCGTGCGCACCTCCTCCCTGGCCCCGAACACCCTTGACCAGGTGCTCGGACAGGCCGGAGTGATCAGGGCGGACACGATCCACCAGCTCTTCGACCTCGCTCAGGTCTTCTCGACTCAGAGCCTGCCCGCCGGGCGACGGGTCGGCGTCATCGGCAATTCGGCCGCGATGGCCACCCTCCTCGTCCAACGCTCACGCTCGGAGGGACTGCATGTCGAGGCCGAGCCGGTCTCCCTGCACCCCGAGGTCGACGCCGACCGATTCCGGACCGAGCTCGATGCCATGTATGCCCGCGACGACATCGACTCGGTCATCGTCACGTTCACCCCCTCGGCAGGAGCCGAGGAAGCGGAGATCGCAGCGCACCTCTCAGAGGCCGCGGCCAGATCCCAGAAGACGACCGTCGCCTGCTTCCTCGGAATCCACGGTGTCAAGGACGAACTGACGACCTACCTCACCGATGACGAGGGGGCGCGGGTCTCTCGCACCGTGCCCAGCTACGTGGGCCCGGAGGACGCCGTCTGGGCGCTGGCCAGGGCCACCGACTATTCGCGCTGGCGCGCCGCAGACCACGGCCGGTTCCTCGAGATCGAGGACCTCGACGACAAGGGGGTGCGCTCGATCATCGAGTCCGCCCTCTCCGATGCTCGGCCGGGAACTCCCGTCCGCCTCGAACGCAGCGACACCCGGGCGCTGCTGTCCTGCTACGGCATCGAGGTCCTGCCCTACATCACGGCCGCCTCGGTCGAGGAGGGTCTGGCCGCTGCCGAAGAGATCGGCTATCCCGTGGCGCTCAAGGCAGTGACGAATGTGCTGCGCCATCGCATGGAACTCGGCGGGGTGCGGCTGAACATCGACTCCCCCGAGGAGCTGAGGGAGGACTTCACGGCGATCCAGCGGATCATCCGCCAGGTGATCGGGGACTCGGATCCCCTTGTCGATGTCCAGACCATGGCCCCACACGGAGTCCCCTGCGTCATCCGCGCCGGAGAGGATCCGCTTCTTGGGCCGCTGCTGTCGTTCTCTCTGGCCGGGGACACCACCGAGCTGCTCGGCGATGTCTCACATCGGGTCGCCCCGCTCACCGACAGGGAGGCCGGGGACATGATCAAGTCGATCAAGGCCTCGCCGCGACTCTTCGGGTACCGGGGACTGCCGCCGATGAATATCGACCCGCTGGGCAATGTGCTCGAACGGCTCTCGGTCCTCGTCGAACGCCACCCGCAGATCCGCGAGCTCGTCATCCACCCGATGGTCGCGACGGAGACCGAGGGGCATGTCCTCAGCGCCCGGATCGATCTGCTCCTCGACCCGACGCGCATCGACTCGACGAGGCGCCTGCTCAGCTGATCGGCGGCGGGCGGGCCGACTGGCACAGAGGCGCTGGTCGAATCGGCCGGCAGGTCCCGTGGCCGCTGCCGAGGAGGGTCTGGTGGCCAGACGGTGGCACCTTCGCGCGCATGACACTAAGGTGGAGTCAGAGCCCATGGGACGAAGACATGCCCCGTTTAGTGGGAACCGACTGTCAGTTTGGCGAGTCTTATACCAATTCTTCGCTATTGCAGGTAGTGTCTGTATCCGTTCGACACGAAACGTTATGAATTTGTGTTTTAGTGTGTGGCCGAATATTAGCCATAGTCTGTGACCAGCCGCTGGTCATCCACCGTCCCAAAGACACCTGCACTGCAGGTGTCTCACGAGAGTGAGGCCCGAAAGAAATGATTTCACGAAGAGACGTCGTCACCGACTCCGCAATAGCCGTAGTCGCCGAACAGGGAGTTCGTGGACTCACCCATAGGGCAGTCGATGCCCTTGCCGAACTGCCCGTCGGCTCCACGTCGAACGTCTACCGCACCCGTGATGCCCTGGTCACCGGAATCATGGAGCGCATCGGCGAGCTCAATACCCAGCAGCTCGAGCGCCTGCCGGACATGTTCCACGGCAGCGGAAAGCCTGCCCAGGACATCGCCGTCGATTTCTGCATGAGCTGGCTGACCACGGACCGCAATCGCTTCTACACGACGATCATGCTCAGCCTCGACCCCGCACTACCGGGCGAAGCTGTGGCAGCGAAGCAGAAGAACATGCACAAGATCGATGAGTTCGTCATGCGACTGGCCAAGGTCGATGCCGAAACGGCACGCACGATCAACAGCTCAGTGATGGGCATGATGGTCGCCGAACTGATCGCAGGAACGGCGGATCGTCCGCACATCGAGTCGTTCATGGAACAGTTCCTCGCATGGTTGGGCACAGCTGCGACACCAGCCTGAACCTGCCTGAGAACACACGTGTGATTTGACCTCAGAACACAGGCGCAGGCATTCCTGCGAACGACCTCGCAGGCACAGGCACAGGCGCAGGCGCACGTGCGAACGACACGGACGCCCCGGAAAAGCGGTCTTGAGCCGTAGAACTCAAATCGAACGCTAGAATCGACAGGTGTTCTCCGTTGCCGATGTCTCGACTCGGTGCATGAGGGAGCATCCGGAGCGAAAGAATCGTGCGTCAAAGGAGTTCCATGGCCGAAGGCAGAGTCATCGATGTCGACGTCTCATCAGAGATGGAGAGTTCGTTCCTCGAATATGCGGTCTCAGTCATCCACTCCCGCGCCCTGCCCGATGCACGCGATGGTCTGAAGCCCGTTCAGCGGCGCATCGTCTACCAGATGGGTGACATGGGTCTGCGCCCCGAGCGCGGTCATGTGAAGTCCTCCCGCATCGTCGGCGATGTCATGGGCAAGCTCCACCCGCACGGTGACACCGCGATCTACGACGCACTGGTGCGTCTGAGCCAGGGCTTCATCATGCGTGTGCCGCTCGTCGACGGCCACGGAAACTTCGGTTCCCTCGATGACGGCCCCGCAGCCCCACGTTACACGGAGGCACGGCTGACCTCGGCCTCCATGCAGCTGATCGCCGGCCTCGACGAGGATGTCGTCGACTTCGTCGGCAACTACGACAACACGCTGACTCAGCCTGAGGTTCTGCCCAGCGCTTTCCCGAACCTGCTCATCAACGGCACCTCCGGAATCGCCGTGGGCATGGCCACCAATATGGCCCCGCACAATCCGGGCGAAGTCATCGCTGCCTGCTGCCACCTGATCCGGAATCCGGAAGCGGGCCTGGCCGAGCTCATGCGCTTCATCCCCGGCCCGGATCTGCCCACCGGCGGGCGGATCATCGGACTCGATGGGGTCCGCGACGCCTATGAGACAGGCCGCGGCACGTTCCGCACCCGGGCCACGGTGTCGATCGAGAACATCAATGCCCGGCGCAAGGGCATCGTCGTCACAGAGCTGCCCTATCTTGTGGGACCGGAGAAGGTCGTGGCGAAGGTCAAGGACGCTGTCGGTGCGAAGAAGCTCACAGGCATCGCCTCGATCGATGACTACTCGGACCGCAAGAACGGCATGCGCCTGGTCATCGGCATCAAGAACGGCTTCAATCCGGAGGCGGTCCTCGCTGAGCTCTACCGGCAGACCCCGCTCGAAGAATCGTTCAGCATGAACAATGTCTGCCTCGTCGACGGACAGCCGCGAACGCTGGGACTGCGCGAGCTGCTGACCGTCTACCTCGCCCACCGCATCGATGTCGTCAGACGCCGCACCGCGTTCCAGCTGCGCAAGGCCAAGGATCGCCTCCACCTCGTCGAAGGCCTGCTCATCGCGATCGTCGACATCGACGAGGTCATCCAGCTCATTCGCTCCTCCGACGATGCGGCCACGGCTCGCACCCGCCTGATGGACGTCTTCGAGCTCTCGGAGCTCCAGGCCACCTACATCCTCGACCTGCAGCTGCGCCGGCTGACGAAGTTCTCGCGCATCGAACTCGAGGCCGAGCGTGACGAACTGCGCAAGAAGATCGACTACCTCGAGTCGCTGCTGGCCGATGAGGCCAAGCTGCGTGAACTCGTGGCCACTGAGCTCGAGGCGACGGCGGAAGCCATCGGCTCGCCTCGGCGCACGGTCCTCATCGAAGGGTCGATGAAGGAGCTGAGCGCCAAGGGCAAGAAGGCCCAGTCGGATCTCAAGATCGCCGATGGCCCCTGCCGGGTGCTGCTGTCGACCTCGGGCCGGATCGCCCGGACAGCAGATGCATCGGCGCTGCAGAGGGTCGGGAAGCGCTCGAGTCATGATGCTCTGCGCTCTGAGATCGTGTCGACGACTCAGGGCAAGGTCGGAGCGGTGACCTCGGCAGGGCGTGTGCACATGGTCGATGTCGTCGACCTCCCGGCGCTGCCGCCGGCCGCGAACAGGCCGAATGTCGCCGGCGGAGTCAAGATCGCCGACTATGTGAGTCTGGAGAAGAACGAGTCGGTGCTCGGTCTCATCGACCTCGACCGGGAGTTCGTCGTCGGCACCGCAGGCGGTGTCGTCAAACGCGTGTCCGTGGCGGCTCGACCGAACAAGAGCGAATGGGAGGCGATCACGCTCAAGGGCAAGGATTCCGTCATCGGAGTCGCTCAGCCCAAGGACATCGACGAGTCTCTGGCGGTGTTCGTGACCTCGAGCTCGCAGCTGCTGGCCTTCGATGCCTCGGGCCTGCGGGCCCAGGGCTGGAATGCCTCAGGTGTGGCGGGAATGAAGGTCGCCGCCGATGCGCGCGCCATCTTCTTCGGCATGACTCCCAAGGCCGCCAAAACCGATGAGGACGGGGATGCCGATACGAGCATCGGCACGTTCGCCGTGGTCACGGTCGCCAGCGGTGAGAACTTCTACGGCGCACCATCGTCATCGATCAAGGTCAGCGACTTCTCCGAGTTCCCGACCAAGGGCCGTGCGACCTCGGGTGTGCGCGCCCACAAATTCCTCAAGGGCGAGACCGCGCTGTCGCTGGCCTGGGTCGGCGACACTCCGCAGGCTGCTGCTCAGGCCGGAGGAGCCAGGACGCTGCCGGCAGAGATGTCGAAGCGCGATGCCTCGGGCTCGCCGCTCGAATCCAAGATCGACATCATCGGAACGGTCCCCCGCCTCGGCGACGCCGAAGATGCGGTCGACGATTCGGGGTCGGGCGGTGACACGGCAGCGTCCGGCGGTGCTGGGACGGTCGACGACACGAGGGTTTCCGGCGGTGGTGCGTCGTCCTCGGCGACCTCGCGCACCCAGGGACTGGCGACGAGCTTCGACGAACTCGACCTCGAACGTGTTGACGGCGGCGATCTCAACGAGGCGAAGGAAGAGATCGCGCGCTCGAAGATGGACTCCGACGATGCTGTCATCGTCTCGCATGACGACGATGATGACGACGACAGTGCATTATTCTGAGGAATTGGGCAGAGCGGTTCGGATCGATTGCCCGGGTTGGTCTGAGGGAATTCGTGAGAAAAGCTGCCCTGCCGCCAACTGGTGATCGCGTACACGGTCCACTTCGCGCGTGATACCCGCAGTCGCAAAAGCAACCACTGCAGGTGTCGCAACTCCGACTAACGGTGCGGAGTGCGGGCACAGGTGCCGAGCGCACGCACAGGTGGGCGACGCGCGACTCAGTTCTCGTCGTCGTCGAGGTCCAGCTGCATGCGGGCGGCGGTGCCGCGCTTCATCTCGCCGATGCCGGTCTCCCCCAGCCCCTGGAGCGTGATCGACTCGCGCCGCTCGAAGACGTAGGAGTCCGAGGCTGAGAGGACTCGCGCTGTGTCCTCGTCGGTGAAGATCGTGCCCGGGTCTGCCACGGCGGTGAGCCGGGCTGCCAGGTTGACGCTCGATCCGAAGATGTCGCCCAGCCGTGACAGGACCCTGCCCCAGACGAAGCCGACCCGCGCCTGCGGAAGGTCCTCGGCCGCGGTGACGCGCTCCATCAGGGTCATCGCGATCTCTGCACCGCCCATCGGCGTCTCGGCGGCGAAGAAGACCTCATCGCCGACGGTCTTGATGACCCGGCCGCCACCGGTGGCCACGATGTTGTAGGCCATGCCCTGGAACTCCTGCACCAGATTCGCCAGCTGCCTTGGCTCCATCTTCTGCGACAGGCGCGTATAGGAGACGAGGTCGATGAAGCCGACCGCACGAGCCAGCGGCATCGACGAGTCGTACCAGCCCTGCCTGTTGTCCATGGCCAGGCCGTCGGAGACGTTGACGTTGAGCCGTCCCATGACCTCGGCGAGGTTGCGCCGCCAGGAATACGTCAACATCTTCTGCAGAGGATCGACCATGTCCTCGACGACCTGCAGCGCATCGCGCCTGGCCTCGGGATCGGTCAGTCCCTTCTCCTCGGTGAGGAAATCGACGAGAGTCTCCATCTGCCACACGACCAGACGGTCCGTGGTCTGGCCGATTGCGCGGGCCAGGGACAGCGCCGTGCCCTGATCGATGAGGCCGTCGGCCACGGGCTTGGCCCACATCCGCAGAGCGTGGGCGTCACTGACGGTGTAGGCCTTCTCAGTCCCGTCCGTCTGCGACATGCCCAGCGCCCGCCACATCTTCCGCGCCGAGACCGTGGAGATGCCGCCGAGCTTCGCCGCCTCCCTCCGGTCGAGCACGCGTTTGCCGTCGAGGAGGATCTCCTCGAGCCGTTCGGCGGCGCTGCGGGTCTCGTAGACGGTTTCGTCCTCATCCTTGTCGTCTTCGTCGATGATCTGCAGGGCAGCAGTGCGCGGATCCTCGTGCAGTCCCCCGGAGAAGTCGCCGCCCGCGGTCTCCTCCGAGGAGTCCTCATCCTCGGCCCAAGGCACGGTCGACATCAGCGAGGTGGGAGGCAGGTCCTCATCGCCGTGTTCGATCCCTTCGACGGAAGGGGGCGCCGAGGCGGCCGGCGGGGTGTCCGAGGTAGATGATGCGTCGATGTGTTCCTCCGTGATCACCGGAATTGTCTGGGGGCCGCGGCTCGAGTCCTGAGCCGCATCCGCGCCATCGGTCGAGTCAGCGAGGTCGTCAGTGCTCCGGCCCTGAGCGGATTCGTCTTCCGCAGCCTCGCCCAGTGACTCGCCGGTGACGATATCGAATTGGGCGGTGAAGTCCGAGACGCCTGTCATCTGCGACCTCCGTCGTCCGCGGCGGTGCCGGTGGCGGTGCCGTCGGCAGCCGGTCGCAGGTGGTGGACATCGCCTGCACTGACGCTG
>NZ_JAKDJU010000221.1 GCF_030453725.1 Brevibacterium picturae | reverse complement strand
CTGCTCGGCGGTCCGGAGGGCATTCACCTCGCGTCAGCGGGTGCGCAGTTCCGGCGCGGCCAGGCCTACATTTTTGCCGGCATCCTCGGTCTGACGACCTTCCTCGCCCTCGCACTGCAGGGGCCGTGCCTGAGCTCGGGCTACGAACAGCCGTCCGCCTCGGCGAGGATGTGCGCCGGGCCACTGTCGATGGCATTCCTCGGGAAGGTCAACCCTGAGGAGGCGCTGGGACGTTCCCAGGGTGGGATGGCGGGACTGTCCGCGATCGACGCCCGCTTCGTCCAACTGCTGAAGCTCGTCACCGACGATGTCTCCGTCTTCATGGCATTCGTCCTCATCATCAATGTGATCGCGTTCGCCGCGCTGGGCGTCGCACTGCTGGTCCTCGCCCGGCAGCGCGCCTGGCTGGTCGCGGCCTTCGCCTCGCCGGTCATGCTCTTCACCTTGGGCTCGACCCTGGACCCGGTGGCTTTGGCGCTGGGCGTCTGGGCCATGGTCATCTTCGTCGGATCATCGCCGGTGACGCCGCGTCCGTGGTTGGCCGGGGTCCTACTCGGGATAGCCGCCTTCATCAACCCGTTGGCCCTGCTGGTTCTACTCGCACTCAGCCTGACCGGGCCCCGCCCGGCAGGCAGACTGAGCCCCAGGGATCCGCGGATGATGCTCGCCGCCGCCACGATCACCTCGGCGCTCATCCTCGTCATCGACAGCAGCGCGATCGATCGCATCGTGCACTGGATGACGGACGCCGTCGACGGTGGATCGTTCGCCTCGATCCTGGTCATGGCTCGCCTCGGGACCGCCGAGGTGTGGGCGCCGGTGTGGATCATCGGCAGCGCGGGTGTCATTGCCGCAGTCGCGATCTCCCTGTACATGGTGCGCAGAACGGGCCTCGATCCGGCCGTTGCCGCCTGTCTGCTGATCGGCGGATGCCTGCTGCTGGCGCCCGGAATGATGCCCTGGGACAGCCTGTGGATTTTGCCGTTCCTCGCCCTCGCTGTCGGCCGCTGGTGGATCCTCATCACCTGGGCTCTGGCCGAGACGGCCTTTGCCATCGCCATCCACCTCGGCGATGTGGCCGCAGTCGAACCGGACAAGGGCCTCGAACCAGTCTTCATCGCACTCCTGACCCTCCTGCGGCTGCTCGCCTTGATCGCCGTCGTCATCTGCGCGGGCGAAAATCTGTATCGGCGACGGATCCGCGGACGCCTGGTCACGGTCGAACCACCTCGGCGAGTCGACGATGAGGAAGGCAGGGCCAGTGGCCAAGAGCACGGGAATCCGACATGACACCACAGGCGCGCTTCCACTAGACTGTGTAGGTCTGTTCCCATTTCACGACCATCGGGGGGACGGAGCGGACATGCATATACCCTCCTGCCATGGAACGACCATGGCCGCAAAGACCAGAGGAGGTGGGTGACACATGCGTCATTACGAGCTCATGCTCATTCTTGACAACGAAACCGAAGAGCGGACGTTGGCTGACACCGTGGACAAACTGATGAAGGTTGTCCCGGCTGAAAACGGAACCGTCGACAACGTGGACATCTGGGGACGCAGGCGCTTCGCGTACGACATCCAGAAGAAGTCCGAAGGCTTCTACGTCGTGGTTGATTTCCACGCAGAGCCTGCAACGACCAAGGAACTCGATCGCCAGCTCGGACTCAAC
Source organism: Brevibacterium picturae (assembly GCF_030453725.1). Taxonomy (GTDB): domain Bacteria; phylum Actinomycetota; class Actinomycetes; order Actinomycetales; family Brevibacteriaceae; genus Brevibacterium; species Brevibacterium sandarakinum_A. Next base: position 2,590 of record NZ_JAKDJU010000221.1, on the reverse strand, counting down.
GAGTCCGTCCTGCGCACCAAGATCCTCCGCCCAGACGCCAAGTAATAGCGTCAAGCACCTCGTTTCAAGGAGCAGTCAATGGCAGGCGAAACAGTCATCACGGTTGTCGGGAACCTGACAAGTGATCCCGAACTGCGCTTCACACCTAACGGTGCTGCGGTCGCAAACTTCACCGTGGCCTCGACGCCGCGTATGTTCGACCGTCAGACCAACGAGTTCAAGGACGGGGAAACCCTGTTCCTTCGCTGCTCGGTATGGCGTGAGATGGGCGAAAACGTAGCCGAATCCTTGCAGCGCGGTACACGGGTCGTCGTACAGGGCCGCCTCAAGTCGCGGACCTTCGAAACCAAAGAGGGCGAAAAGCGCACCGTCATGGAATTGGACGTCGACGAAGTCGGCCCCAGCCTGCGACGCGCCACCGCTCAGGTGACGAAGAACGAACGCAGCGGAGGCGGATTCTCCGGCGGCGGTAACTTCGGCGGACAGCAGCAGGGCGGGGCCCCCCAGCAGGGTGGCTTCGGTCAGCAGCAGTCCTCCGGCTGGGGCAACAACCCACAGCAGCCCAACCCACAACAGGGTGGCATGCAGCAGGGTGGTCAGCGCCAGGGCGGTTACGGCCAGGGGAACAACGCACCTGCGAACGACCCATGGGCATCATCGAGTCCACAGGGCGGCAACGGCGGCTGGGGCAACCCGGGCGCCGATGAACCACCGTTCTAAACACGTTCAAGACATTTCGTAAATCAGGAGATACTCATGGCCAAGCCAGAGATCCGGAAGCCTATCAAGAAGAAGGCTAATCCGCTCAAGAAGGGCGAAGCGGCGAAGATCCACTACAAGGACACCGCTACGCTCCGTAAGTTCATTTCCGACCGCGGCAAGATCCGTGCTCGTCGCGTCACCGGCGTGACCGTGCAGGAACAGCGCGTCATCGCAAAGGCCGTCAAGAACGCCCGCGAGATGGCACTTCTGCCCTACTCGAGCACTGCTCGCTGATCGGAGGGATAGAACATGTCTAATCGCAAAGTTATTCTGAACCAGGAAGTTGATGGTCTGGGAGCCGCCGGCGACATCGTCGAGGTTCGCGCCGGATACGCCCGTAACCTGCTCCTGCCCCGTGGCTGGGCATCCGCTTGGTCCGCCGGTGCTGAGAAGCACGTCCTTGCTCTGCGCAAGACTCGTCAGGCCAAGCAGATCGCCGATCACGATGAAGCAGTCAAGGTCAAGAGCCAGCTGGAAACCTCCAGCGCACGCATCGAACTCAAGTCCGGCAAGAACGGCCGCCTCTTCGGCGCCGTGACCCCGGCTCTTGTGGCCGAAGCGCTGCAGGCCGCAACCGGCCACGATTTCGATCGTCGCCAGGTTGCATTGGCCGGACACGTCAAGACCCCCGGCAGCTACACCGCTACCGTGCGCGTCAACGACGAGATCACCGCGAACGCCAAGTTCGAGGTCGTCGGCAAGGCCTGATGCTTCCGTAGCGAGCCTGGCGGGCCGGTGGTCAGCCAGACTCGCGACCGAAAGCATAGCTGAACGTCGAGGGGACACTGTATACAGGGTCCCCTCGACGTTTTCGTATGCTCTCGACCTCTTCGTGCCGCGCGGGCCAGAGCGCGTACAGGCAATCTGCGAGGCTGGCCGTGGGCGCACCCGGAGTGCTCTGCGATTTGGAGGGAGAAGAACGGTGATCCAAGGGCGTGGGATCGACTATCTGCTCCCTCGAAATCCGTGGCCCCGGGAGTAAGTGGTCCTGTTTTGAATGTGTTGGGGCTCAGTTCGTCTCTGTGGCCGGGTAGGTGACGCTTCTGTCCTCGGTGATGACGGCTCCGGCGCTCAGTTCGGCGGCAGTGACCTGGTTCTTGCCCATGATGTGCGTGACGCGAAAGTCGTGGGCGAGCAGGTGATCGGCGATGATGCGCCGGTGGCAGCGCCACCACACGGCCTCTGAACACATGAGCACACAGCGAGCTTTCGCGCTCCACCCGATCAGCTGGTCCAAGTCGCTACGGAACTCCTGGGTCAGGGCATGGTCGGCGTAATTGTGGAAGCTGCGATTCCTCCACCACCCGTTGACCTCGAAGTCGATCTCGTGGTTCACGGGCCGCCTGCCGGTCAGGCCCTCGAGTCGCTGGAGCTTGATGCCTGATTCGGCCAGATCATCGACGAGGGTATCGGCATTGAACTGAGGGTTCCTATTCGAGCCGGGCAGCTTGCGGACGTCCACGACCACCTCGGCGGAATTCTCGGTCAGGAGCTCGACGAACTCCTCGAGGGAATGGTTGGAGTGACCAAGGGTGAGGAAGTGCGCAGCACTCACTGGTCGTCGATTCGGTGGAGTGCAGATCCCTTGTGGGCGGCGATGTGATCGGTCTTGTCGCTCTTGATCTCGTACTGCGGCTCATCCTTCGACGCCCGACGATTGTGGCCCTTGTACTCGAAGTCCGAGGTGTGGACCTTCGTGATCGTGCCCGAGACCTCACCGGCCTCCGAGTTCCAGCCCACGTGATCGCCGACAGAAAGATTCTCCGCCATGTCATCCTCCTCGAATCGTCGAATGTACCTGCTCCCCATACAAACACGTTGAGGCGGC
>NZ_JAKDJU010000220.1 GCF_030453725.1 Brevibacterium picturae | reverse complement strand
CAGGGCGGCGGCGACTTCGGCGGTAACGAAGGCGGCCAGCAGGGCGGCTTCGACCAGGAGAACTGATTCTCTCAGCCTGAAAGCTTGCTACAGCACAGTGGAGGGGCGGTTATATCACCGCCCCTCCACTGTGCTGTTGCATCTGCCGCCGCGCGGGCTGCGCGGCGCATCGCATCAGGTCGGTCACTGCGTGACGGACACGACCTGCCGGTGCCGGCCGAGGCCGTCGATGTCCATTTCGACGACGTCACCATCGGTTAGGTAAGGGAACTTCCCCGACATCGCCACACCCTGCGGTGTGCCGGTGAGGATCACGTCACCGGGCTCGAACGGCATCGTCTGGCTGAGCTGATGGATGATCTGCCCGACGTCGAAGATCAGGTCGCTCGTCGACGAATCCTGTCGAACCTCGCCATTGACCCAAGTGCGCAGTCGCAGTGACCCGGGCTCCACCTCGGCGGCGGGCCTGACCCACGGGCCCAGTGGCGTGAAGCCGGGGAGGTTCTTCCCCTTCGACCACTGACCGCCGGATTCGTCGATCTGGAACCTGCGTTCGGACAGGTCGTTGCCCAGGACATAGCCGGCGACGTGCGAATACGCTTCCTCCGCCGAGGCGACTCTGAAGGCTCGGGTGCCGATGACCAGTCCCAGCTCGACCTCCCAGTCGGCCTTCGTGGCATAGGGCGGCAGCTCGAGTTCATCGTAGGGGCCGGCGATCGTCGAGGGCATCTTGAAGAAGACGACAGGTGCTTCGGGCGGTTCGGCTCCTGCTTCTCGGGCATGCGCTGCGTAGTTCATGCCCACGCACACCACCGCCGAGGGGCGCGAGATGGGCGCACCGATGCGCAGATCGTCCGCTCCCTCAAGAGGCTCGAGGCTGCCTTCGTCCAGTGCAGCTCGAACTTCTTCGATGCCGTCGTCGGCAAAGAACTCCGAGTCGATATCTGTGGTCAGGGGGCGCAGATCGTAGTGGACGTCCTTGTCGCGCACTACTGGGATCTCGTGGCCGATGGGGCCCAAACGCAGCAATTCCATACGGTTCCTCTCGTGTTCGTCAGGCTTGCGCATCCGGCCGTCGTTGGACGAATGTGCAGTGCAAGCCTGAGATCCCACGGTAATGGCGTCTCGCATCCTAAGTTGGAATCATTCAAGTATTGGACGCCTGTTTTGTGGATCATCGCACAATCATTTCCGCACTACGGAACTGGCGGCCTGCCCACCCGTATCGTCGCCCTCCTGCCTCGGGGGATTCCCAGCCCCACTCCCCTGTCGACTCAGACGGCCGACGCCGTGTAGTCCGACTTCGCCCGGCGGGGCACGACGACGATGGGCACCGGAGAGTGCTGCAGGATCCGCATGGCATGGCTGCCCAGCGACACACGCTTGAGTGCCCCGAGACCGGAGGAGCCGAGCATCATGGCTTCGGGATCTTCCCACTCCACGGCGGTCAGTGCACTCGCCCAGTCCGGCCCGGTTCCGATGGCGACGTCGGTCTCGCCGGGCCTGATCTGGAGCTGATCGATCGAGCACAGGATCTCGTCGGTGTCCCGCCTGATCACCTTGGCCCATTCGTCGATGACACCGGACTCGACGTCGAGCCCCACGCCCGCCGCCGATATCACGCGCGACCGGGGCGCGAAGGACGCGATGCGGAAAGGCACGCCGGACTCGGCAGAGACCATCGCGGCCCCGAGAATGAGGTCCGCCGAGGTGGACGAACCGCTGTATGCGGCAGTGATCCTCCGCAGACGAGCACCCGGTGCGGCCCGGAATCCGACCGGTGCCAGCGCCACCGGCAGACTGGCGCTGTGCAGCAGCCCGGTGGAGACGGACCCCAGCGCGATCCGGCCCGGCTTTCCATCTGCCGCGGGGCCGACGACGAGGCGGTAGGCATCTTCGTCTCGGCACATCTCGAGCAGTCCACGTCGCGATGATCGTGCACTGCGGATGACGCATTCGGACTCGATGTCATCGGGAAGGATCGCCCGGACCTCGTCCAGGGCAACCTCGGCGACACTGCGCAGTTTCTTCTGGTACTCGCTCTCGAAGTGCACGGGACTCATCGGAAAAGCAGCGGAATCGATGGCCGCCGCGACGAGCCGGCGCCCGTAGGAGCGCGCGAGCACGATTCCCAGTTCTACTGCCGCCCTATTGTCCTGACCTGGTGCGACGCCGACGACGATGCTCATTGGTTCCCTCCTGTTAAATCGGATCCGTCAATGCTGTCATGCGCTGCCCGTTGTTTTCCCAGCACCGAGGATCTGCGCCCGAAGATGAAGTACAGCCCGAGGATGACCGCCGTCCAGATGAGGAAGACGACGATCGTGATGATCTGCAGGTTGCTGATGATCCAGAGGCAGCCGATGATCGCGAGCACCGGCAGCACGGGATAGAAGGGCACCTTGAAGCCGCGCTCGAGGTCGGGTTCGCGCACACGCAGGATGATGACGGCCAGGGACACGACGACGAAGGCGACCAGCGTGCCGATGCTCGTCATCTCTGCAAGGAAGTTCAGTGGAATGAACCCGGCCAGGATGGCGATGACGACGGTGACGACGATCGTGCCCTTGACCGGGGTGAGCGTGCGCGGATTGACGTCGCCGAAGAGCTTGGGCATCATTCCGTCGCGTGACATCGTGAACAGGATGCGGGTCTGGCCGTAGATCGAGACGAGCGTGACGGAGAAGATCGAGATCACGGCCCCGGCGGCGACGACGGTGCCAGGCCACTGGGCGCCGACGATGTTCTCGAGGATCGCCGACAGGCCGGCGCTCTGGCCTTCGAACTCCTGCCAGGGCTGAGCCGACAGTGCCGCGATGGCCACCATGACGTAGACCGTGGTGACGATGATGAGAGCGGCGATGAGCGCCCGGGGCATGGTCTTCTTCGGGTTCTTCGTCTCGTCACCGGCAGTGGCCACCGCGTCCATGCCGACGTAGCTGAAGAAGATCAGGCCGGAGCCTGCCACCACTCCGGAGAACCCGAAGGGCGCGAAGTCGGCGAAGTTGTCGACGTTCCAACCGGTGACTCCCACGCACACGAAGAACAGGAGGACGCCGATCTTCGTGCACACCATGACGGTGTTGATGACGACCGATTCGCCGGTGCCGCGGACCAGCAGGAAGCAGCACATGGCCAGCAGCAGGATGGCCGGCAGGTTGACGATCCCACCTTCTTCGGGCGCATAGGCCAGGGCGTGGGGGATCTCGAACCCGAAGAGGTTGAACAGCAGCTGGTTGACGTACTGCGACCAGCCGACGGCGACCGCGGCACCTGCGACCCCGTATTCGAGGAGGAGACAGGCGGCGACGCCCATCGCCGGCAGCTCGCCGAGCGTCGCATAGGCATAGGAGTAGGAGGAGCCGGAGACGGGCACGCTGCCGGCCAGTTCCGCGTAGCAGATGACCGCGAGGCCGGCGACGAGCCCGGCGATGACGAAGGACCAGATGACCGCCGGTCCGGCCACGGGCACGGACTCGGAAAGGATGAAGAAGATGCCCGTGCCGATAGTCGACCCGACGCCGATCATGGTCAGAGAGAACAGACCGATCGTGCGCTTGAGGTCACTGTCCGTCTCCTCGCCCTGCTGTGGGACGGGCTTCACCCGGAACAGCTGCTGTCGCAAAGTTGCCATTGTCTTTCCCCAGACGTCGTCGTCTTTCCAGCGGATCAGTGCCGGCACCGTCGATCGTCAACGTTGACCGTCGGTCCGGATCCGGCACTTTCGATACTGCGACCATACGACAGTCTTGCCTCGCCGAGGTGGTGCTGAGTGGAAATCATGACTTCGGAATCCGTTGCCCCGCGGTGCCCGATTCGCACTCGGGGCACGACCGCACTGGCCAGGTGGCCTTGCCGGCACCTGCGAAAAACTTATTCAATAGAATGGTTGAATAAGCGATTTCGTGGCTCTATAGTTGTATTCAACCAATACGTTGAATACAGATCGGAGGTCCAGTGGCAGATCAGCTGACAAAGGTGTTCGCAGCCCTGGCCGACCCCACCCGTCGAGACATGGTGGCCAGGCTGTCCATCGCCGACGCCACGGTCAACGAGCTCGCCGAACCCTATGAGGTCAGCGTGCAGGCCGTGTCGAAACACCTCAAGGTGCTTGAGGATTCCGGACTGATCACTCGCACCAGAGACGCCCAGCGCAGACCAGTCCACCTCGAAGACAATGTGTTCGATCTGATGACCAAATGGATCGAGAGATACAGACAACAGGCCGAAGACCGCTACCAACGCCTCGACGCAGTTCTGGATGAGATGAACGCGGACGAGGA
>NZ_JAKDJU010000219.1 GCF_030453725.1 Brevibacterium picturae | reverse complement strand
CATAGGGCAGGCCGACCGTGTGTGAGAGCACCTGGGCGACGGTCACCGCTTCCTTGCCGGCTGCCGCGAACTCCGGCCAATAGTCGGCGACGGGAGCGTCGACATCCAGCAGCCCCTGCCCCGCGGCCTTGGCCGCGATGATCGCGACCAGGCCCTTGGTTCCGGAGAAGAACACCGCCAGTGTCCGTTCGTCCCATGCCCTCGCCGAGGTGTCTCCCCGCTTGCCGGCAACACCGGACCTCAGTCGGATGAGCGGTTCACCCGCGCGGTAGACGCTGAACGCCATCCCGCCCTGACACCGGGTGGCGTGGTGACGGAACACCGTCGCCAGCCGGTCGAGAACTCCAGTCCGGAGCAGGCTGTCTGCCCTGCCGTGGTCGACTTCCATCGTGTACGTGCCACCATCTTTGAGGTCGATCATCAGTGGGCAGACAGCTCCTTCAGCTTCGGGGTCTGCTCATCATCATCCCATGCCGGGGTGCAGAACGACCTTGGAATACCCCTCCTCACGGCGATCAAACTTGTCATAGGCGTCGGGAGCGTCCTTCAACGGCAGTTCCTGGGAGACGACGAAGCCGGGTTCGGCGCGACCGGCGATGATCAGATCGCGCAGCCGGTGAGCGTACCGTTTGGCATCGGCCTGACCTGTTCCGATCGACTGTCCCTTCTCGAACAGTCGCCCCATCTTGACCAACAGCTCGCCCTTGGCCGAGTGCTCGTCGGGAGCGCCGGGATCAGAGGGCAGGTAGAGTCCCACAACGCCGATTCCGCCGGTGTGGCGAACTGTGCCCACCAATTGGTTGAGCACCGTGGCCGGCTGCTCTTCACCATTGGCGGCTGTGGCCTGATAGCCCACAGCGTCGACACCACGATCGGTGCCGTAGCCGTCGAGGGCATCAGCAATCTGCTCGACAGGGTCGCCATCGTCGAAGTTGATCGGCTCCGCTCCCAGGCCGCGGGCCAGGTCCAGCCGGTTGGGCACATGGTCGACGACGAAGATGCGACTGGCACCCTTCAGCCGAGCGGAGTAGGCGGCCATGATCCCCACGGGGCCGGCTCCGTAGACGGCGACCGTGTCCCCGGGCTGCACACCAGCCAACTCGGTGGCGTGGTAACCGGTGGGGAAGATATCGGCGAGCATCGCGAAGTCCGTCTCATGCTCATCGCCTGGCGGCAGTGGTACGCAGTTGTAGTCCGCGAAGGGCACACGCAGGTGCTCGGCCTGTCCACCTCCGTAGGGGCCCATTCCGACGTAGCCATAAGCGCCGCCTGCCGTACCCGGTTCGTTGACCGTGAGGCAGAACGCGGACTTGCCTGCGCGGCAGTTGTCACAGAATCCGCAGGCGACGTTGAACGGGAGCACGACGCGGTCGCCGGCCTTGACCCGAGCGACACCTTTGCCCACTTCCTCGACGATGCCCATGTTCTCGTGGCCGAATGTGATTCCGGGTTCGGCATCGGTGCGGCCCTCGTACATGTGCAGGTCCGAGCCGCATATCGCGGTCGAGGTGATGCGGACGAGAACGTCCGTCGGATCCTGGATCACCGGGTCCTTGACGTCTTCGACGGCAATTTCGCGTGGTCCTTTGTACACGACTGCTTTCATCAGGAGATCACCTCCGCGGCCGCCTCGGCGACGGCCTGATCGTTGTCAACGGTGGATCCGCTCACCCCGACGGCACCGATCACGGTGCCATCGCCGAGAGTCAGTGGGATGCCACCGGGGAAGGTGATCAGTCCACCGTTGGAGAATTCGATGTGATAGAGCGGCTGACCCGGCTGCACCGTGGGGCTGAGCTCGGCCGTTTGCATATCGAAGTACCGGGCGGTGCGGGCCTTCTTGATCGAGATGTCGATGCTGCCCAGCCACGCTCCGTCCATCCGGGCGAAAGCCTTGAGGTTGCCGCCGACGTCGACGACGGCGACATTCATCTTCAGGTCCAGTTCGAGTGCTCGTCGTCGGCCTGCGTCAACGACCCCCTGTGCTTGGTCAAGCGAAACATCCTTGATGGTGTTGGTCATGATTGCACTCCTTCCAGACGGTGATCTGTGCAAGACGGTGACTGCCGCAAGACAGTGATCTGTGCAAGCGACCAGAAATCGCCTTCACCGCCATTGTGGACCTGCCGTGCGCAACACGGAACCCCCGTCGGATCGTCTGCTCAACCACGATCAATGTTCTGTGCCGATGACACGGATCCGCCAATGGCCATTCGCCTTCACCCTGGCACTGTTCATCGTTGTCGGCGCTGCTGCCGTGGTCTCGTCTCTCCATCTCCGTTAGGCGCTCAAAGATCTTGGTGGCTGTCTTGTGGCTTCACCTGCCCGGAAACCGGCGCCTACCACAATCCGTGAGATTGCGAAGGAGGAGCGAAATCCACCGGGGCCAGCACATCGGTGCCGGCCTGCTGCGGTTCGATCGACCCCAGCGCCCCGGACGCGGATACTGTGGCCTTCAGCTCCCGGCCGTCTCGGGCAGGCAGCTTCGAATTCTTCTCCTGTGTTCAGCTGTTCTGTGAAGCAAAATGATCGTCGGAGAACAGGTGATCTCGTCCTCTGACACTGACGAACAAATCGGGTTCCATCGGCGGATCCTCGGGGTCTTTCACGAGCACCGATACATCACCAGTCACCTCCAGGATCACCGCTCCGACCTGGTCATAACGGGTCACGCCGGCCAGCCGAAGTTTCGACCGTAGGTCGCTGCGCGTCATCTGCGCGATTGTCAGATGCTCAGACAGCACGTCGCTGCCACTCATCAGCACCAGCGGGCTGTTGTCCACAAGCCGTTCTGGCCCGCGATGGCGCCGCAGCCTGGCCACCACCCATTGGATGACGAACAAGACTGCCATACCGACGACTCCGACCAGAAGCGGAGTACTGCTGTTCAGCGCTGTAGTGGCCACCATGGAGCCGAGGGCCACAGTTGCGGCCATGTCGAAGTTCGTCATCTGTGAGAAGGACCGCAGACCGGCGATCCTGGAGAACAGGATCAATGCCAGATAGATACCGACCGTAGAAATCGCAACAACGACGAGCGTCTGCCACGTCGTACCAAGGTCACTGATAATAATTGGGAACACCTACTCTTCGTTGGAACGAGCCAAGGCGAAATCCACGCCCTGGGCTATGCCTTTGCTTGACGAGATCCTGATCGCTGTGACGGATAGGAGTACCGCGTCACGGCTGGATAGCGCGCAACAGCGTGTTGGCGGGGGCCTTCGAAGATGTAATGTGTTGTCCATCTATGAGGCCCGCACCCACGATGACCGACCCTACGTGGCGAACTCCGACGTATGCCAACCGTCGTGCCTGCCGTCATCGACGTCATGGCGACATTGCTCGTCATCGTCTCGACCATGCTGGTCAGCCGCATCGGAGGAAGAACCGCAGCACGGGGCATGTGACAGGGACCGCGCAGCAGAAGCTCAAGGACACCGGCCGCATCACCAAGCTGCGCTACCAGGATCGCGAGCCGTCGGGCGGCACGACTGGCTGCCTCATATAAGGTTTCCCAGCTCCAGCCCCGGGGCGGGCGCGAGCCTCGAGCCCCACCCCCACATGCCTGCCGCAGACAACCGCTGTCGGACCGAGACCTCTGAGGGATGTATACTGGTATTACCTGCGAACCCAACCTCGGGTTCCCTGCGTCGACAGTACGCCTCCGACTCTGCGGCCGTGAATGAATTCCGGCGCAAGTTTCCGAAGCCGTTTCCTCTCGGCGATCGAGAGCGCCAAACGGCGTTCCCACACCTTGGCCGGAAGCGGATCCCGTCACAATCTTGTGGCATCGGTGAGTTCTCCGGCATGTCGAAGGGCTATTCCATCACTCCCCCACATGACTCCAGCACCAATCACGCCTCCTCCTCCATGAGGCAGAGACGACCATCCGCGCCGAAGGCCACGAGCCCCGAGCCTAGGAAGTCCGTCGCGGACACGACGGATGCCGCTCCGGTGACTTTCACTGAGCTCGGCGTTCCGTCCGCTCTCACCGATCGCCTTCGCGCAGAGGGCAAGACAGAGGCTTTCCCCATCCAGCAGGACACTCTTCCAGACACCTTGAACGGCCGTGACGTGCTGGGCAGAGGCAAAACTGGCTCCGGCAAAACACTCGCCTTCGCCATTCCCATGGCGACACGCCTGGCCGCTTCCGAGTCTGCCGACCGGAAGAAGGGTCGCCTTCCACGAGGCCTCATCCTGGCACCCACGCGTGAACTCGCCACCCAGATCACGAACGTGGTCGAACCGCTGGCCCAGGCCTACGGCATGTCGACCACGACCATCTTCGGCGGCGTGAAGCAGAAGCGCCAGGAGCTCGCCCTCAGTGCAGGAG
>NZ_JAKDJU010000218.1 GCF_030453725.1 Brevibacterium picturae | reverse complement strand
GACAGGGAAGTCCTTTCCGTGGCTTCACTGCCTCCATCATCCCCGGGTCGATTCAATGATGCAGGCCATCCACGCCACACGTCCCGGTGGACACGTCGGCTACGTCGGCGTCAGTCACGGCGTCGAGCTGGACGGCCTGGACCTGTTCTTCTCCACCGTCAGCCTGCTCGGCGGCCCCGCACCCGTGCGCCGCTTCCTTCCCGAGCTAATCGACCTGATCATGACCGATCAGATCGATCCGGGCATCGTCTTCGACCTCGAGCTCGCGATCGAGGAAGCCGCCGAGGGTTACCGCGCCATGGACGAGCGCCGCGCCACCAAGGTGCTCCTCACCCTCTGAGCCCGGCTCGGGAGATGTCGGGGCCCTGAGCGCCCCGACATCTCCCCCACGATGCCCGCCAGTTCGCCCCGACGCAACCTGCCCGCACCACGCGTCTTCCAGCTGACACCCCGACCATCACAGCCACGACCAATACTCGGTCCCACCCCTCGCGAGGTTCATTCATGGTTGATGCCCCTGCGGCCTCCCGTCCCGGCAGTATCAGCTCCGAGACGGCACCTTCAGAACGCCAACGCCTCCCCCTTGTCGCCTACGTCCTCGCGGTGGGCACCTTCCTCATGCTCACCACCGAGTTCGTCGTCGCCGGTATCCTCCCCGACATCGCCGACGACCTAGAGGTTCCCCTCGCACAGGTCGGATCGTTCATCACCATCTTCGCCGTCGGCATGATCATCGGCGCACCCCTGATGACGATGCTGACCGTCCGGCTCTCCCAGCGCCTCACACTGATCCTGGCGCTGGGGATCTTCGTCGCCGGCCATATCTGGGTCGCGCTGGCCTCCGACGTCGACCAGATCGTGATCGCCCGCTTCCTCACGGGCCTTGCCACCGGCGCGTTCTGGGCCGTCTCAGCCGTCGTCGCGAGCCGCGCCGCCGGCCCCATGATGGGCTCGCGCGCGGTCGGCATCGTGGCCGCCGGGGGCTCACTAGCAACTGTCCTCGGCGTGCCGATCGGAGCGTACGTCGCCCAACTGACCGGTTGGCGTGGGACCTTCTGGGCGCTGGCGATCGGCGCCGCGCTCGTCACCATCCTCGTCCTGCGCTACGTGCCCCGCGACGAACCCGACACCGCGAAGGGCACCTCCCTCATCGCAGACCTCGCCGGGCTCCTCTCGATCCGGCTGTGGCTCGTCCTGCTCGCCTGCGCCACCACCAGCGGCGGGGTCCTCGCGGTCTACTCCTTCATCGCACCCCTTCTCATCGACGGCTCCGGCGTGCCCCCCACCGTCGTCCCCCTGGTGCTCACTGCGTTCGGCATCGGCTCCTTCATCGGCACGCTCGTCGCCGGACGTCTGGGCGACAAGCACCCACACGCCGTCACGATCACCACCCCAGCGGTCTCCACGGCGCTGATGGCCGCGATCTTCTTCTTCTCTGGTTCAGCCTGGGCGATGGTGGCTGTGGTCGCGCTCCTCGGCTTGTTCGGGCTCAGTGCGAACGGCGTGCTCATCCATCTCGCAGTGCGCTTCTCCGGGAGAGCAGCGTCGTTGGGATCCGCATTCAGCGTGGCTGCGTTCAACCTCGGGACCGCCGTCATCACTCCGATCGCGGGAGAGTCCCTGACTTCTCCGCTCGGTCTCGACGGCCCAGCCGCCATCGGCACTGTCGTCATTGCACTTACCCTCATCCCGACCACGATGCTCGCCCTCATCACCCTGCGCCGCACACGGGTGACACCCGAACACAGGCCGGCAGGCACATCGAGCTGACCGGACCCTCCCGGAAGCGGAACTGATGCACACATAGGTATCGCTCCACCGGCGCGAAGGGAGCATCAAACAGGGGTATCCCAGCAGAACAGTTGCGGGAGGGTAATTTACGGCTACTAATAGGGGTGTGACTTCGTCTGCTGAATGGCGGGGTTCTTTCGACGCTCGGTGGCGGCCGCGCCGCCGCACGTCCAGAGCGATGACTCCGGGGCCAGCATTCCGCAAGCCGATGGTCAAATAGGCTGTTCTATGATTGAGGAGCCCACGCGCCAACTGTCAGTATTCGAAGTCGTCTGCACGCATGTCTGAAGTCGCCTGCACGGACGAGTTGGGAGCCAGGGCGCTCTTGCGTCCTTACTGTGCGCCCATGATCGCGAGGTAAGCAGTCGACCTGCCCACGGAGAGCAGCTCGGCAAGCTCACGCTTGCCGTGCTCGTCAGCGGCGTGCAACCTGCGCAAGTTTCTGATGAGTCAACGCGCGGCAAGTTGACGTAGATCACCTGCTTCGATACGTTGCCGGTAGACAGCAAAACAGACCTTAGGGGGAACCATGGAACCGAGTCGCCGTTCACTGATCTTCAGGATCGCTCCCGCCCTAGGAGTGGCTGCAGGGTCTTTAGCAATTCCCAGCATTGCATCTGCGGATGACCCTGGACTTGACGAACAAGGAATCCATGAAGGGATCGATTACATCGAATCCATCCCAGACTCTGCACTTGTGAGCCAAGAGGCCTTCGACAGCTGGAAGCAAGAAAACCCTGTAGTCTCCCCCAGGGGCGCTGTGGGTTGCGGAATCGCGATTACTACCGCATTCGTATCCAATGCTCTCGTTGTGTCAAAGGTCCTGAAGATTAAGGCGGCAATCAAGGCCGCTGGCGGAGCCAAGAAGTTCGCTGACCTCCTCATCACCGGCTTCAAGGTTGCCAAGGCCGAAGGCAAGAGCAATAGTGCGGCTATCAAATTCGCCGCTCAGGAGGCCGCAGCAATCGGGGGGTCGGAGGCCCTGACTGCGATCCTTGAAGTCCTATCCGTTGCTGGTGTCGCGGAGAAGTGCTTTGGAGTTGACCTCTAAGCAATGAGTAACGATCCTCGCGCACAAAGCGGCCATCCTTCGGGGGCAAGCGAGGGTGGAAGCTCAGACACATGGGCGCTTTTATTCCTCGCTCTAGCCCTACTCTCAAACATGATTTTTGACGATCCGCCCGAGCAGTACCTTGGAATAGCATTCGCAGCGATTGCTTTGGGTTTTGCAATCGTTCATATTGTTCGTGCGCACACCAAACGGCGACGATAGATATTTTGGGTGGGATGGCAGTTAGATCGCGGGGCGCTCGACGCGTTGACTTTCCGCAGGATCGCTCCGGCATGGTCAGACCGAACAGGTGGGGTGCCGCTTGAAGAGGCGTAAGCGATTTAGATTAGACCGACCGAGAGTAGGGCCTCACTTCTTTGCCGGCTGGTCTTACTGCTGCACTGATCGACGCGACGTACGCGCCGGTGGGGGCGCGGAGACCTAAGCGAAGTCCCCTAGTCGGGTGACCGTGAGTCAGACCAGACGCCCTTCACCGCCATCCCGGTCCATGGCGATTGATCGTGGCATTCGCGCAGAGACGCGACTGGGTGCTGCGGCCGATGGTGGCCCCTCAAGAACGTAGTCGCGCTGGTGGGCTCTACGGCGATCGCTCGACGATAGATCGGCATCCGTGGACGCCTGGCCAGCGCCACGGCGCCTGCTCTTGATCAAAACCCGCGTCTGGTGGTTCTGCTCCACCCGTTCGATCATTCCTACGACGATGAGGGAACATGAAGACGCACTCTTTTACCCGCAAAACGTGAGGTCGTCGCTGTCCCGCGGCCCGATCTGCTTGGGTGACGTCTCCTCTGGCTTACTTGCCTCGGTGCTGGGACAGGAGTTTGCGTCCGTCCTCGCGGAGTTCGCCGGTGGGTGAGACGTGCCGGTAGAGAGTCTGGCGAGTCACGCCGAGTTCTTGGCAGAGGTCGCCGACGTTGGTGTCGGGCTGGCCCATGGACGCGGCGGCCAGGCGGACCTTGGCAGGCGTCATCTTGAAGGGGCGCCCACCCTTGCGCCCCCGGGCGCGGGCGGAGGCCAGCCCAGCGACGGTGCGTTCGGAGATCAGGGCCCGTTCGTATTCGGACAGGGCGGCGAAGATGCCGAAGATGAGCTTGCCGGAGGCTGTGGTGGTGTCGATGGCTGCGCCCTGTCCCGTGAGGACCTGCAGCCCGACGCCCCGGGCGGTGAGGTCGTGGACGATGTTGACGAGGTGGCGTAGGTTCCGTCCGAGTCGGTCCAGCTTCCACACCACCAGCGTGTCCCCCTCGCGCAGCCCCTTCAGGCAGGCGACCAGCTGAGGCCGGTCATCCTTGGCGCCGGAGGCGTGGTCCTCATACACCCGCTCGGGGTCCACGCGGGCCGCGACCATCGCGTCGTGTTGCAGGTCGGTGGTCTGCGACCCGTCGGCCTTCGAGACCCGTACATACCCGACCAGCATCAGTCTCATCCCCCATCACGTATACGACCGATTACGTGACAACACCAGCTCGTCAGCTCGCTAG
>NZ_JAKDJU010000006.1 GCF_030453725.1 Brevibacterium picturae | reverse complement strand
CAGGGTCACCTGCTCTGGCCGTTTTTGGCGCCCATTCCGGGGGACTTGTTCGCCGTGTGTTCGCCGGGCGATGTGGGCCGACGTCAGCGATGATCTGACGCTATCACTGATCTCTTGCGGTCACTGCTCAGAAACCGTGCTCCGATTCCCATGCCGAGGAGCGGACCACGCCGCGCATCATGCGCAGCAGCACCGACAGAGGGGCCTGGGTGACGGACTCGAGTCCGAGGATGGTCTCGGTCGTATCCAGCACCCGCGCGGCCACTGTGTCATTGCGTTCGAGCCATTCGGCCAGACGCTGCTTGGCACGCTCGTCCGGAGTCCCGGAGATCGGCGAGTCCGTCGCGGCGAGAACTGTCCCGGCCACAGAGAGGATGGCCGAGTAGAAGTCATCGCGCAATGAGCCGCGGGCCAGTGCCGACCACCGGTCGCTGCGGTCGAGGGCGCCGATGAGTGTCAGCACCTGCGAACCGGAGAACTTGTCGTTGACGGCGTAGTACACCTCTGCGACATCCTCCGCGGATTCATTCGTCCGGCCGGACAGCTGGGCGACGTCGAGGAGTGCGAATTCGTCGAGCAGAGCTGCCGCGCGCCACGCGAGTTCGCTCGGCACGCCTTCGTCGATGTAGCCCTGAGCCGTGGCCCTCATGCTGTCGGCGTCGAACCCATCGACGAGGTCGGGCACCCTGGCCCGCAGCGCCGCGACGACCTTGCCGTACGTCTCGATGCCGGAGTCGACGTCGAGTGTGTCGGGGGCCTGCTGCACCAGCCAGCGAGAGGACCGATCGAGCAGACGCACATAGGCGTGCTGCAGCTGGACCTGCACTGAGGTGGGCACCTTATTGTCGAGTGCACACACCGCCTCGAAGAAGTCGTCGAGTCCGAAGATCTCGGAGACGACGACGAAGACACGGGCGATCTGCGGCACCGAGGCGGGCGTCTCCTCCAGCATCCGGTAGACGTAGGTGAGCCCACCTCGGTCGATCATCCGGTTGACGAGCTTCGCTGTCGCGATCTCGCGGTGCAGGGGGTGCTCCGGTATCAGCTCTCCGTACTTCTCGACCAGGGAATCAGGGAAGTAGGAGGTCAGCTCCCGCCTCATCCAGTCCTCATCGGGAACCACGCTGTCGAGGATCTCATCGGCCGCATGCATCTTGGCGTAGGCCAGCAGAACGGCCAGTTCCGGGGAGACATACGAGCTGAAGTCACGGGTGGACAGTTCCAGCGCATCGGGCAGGAATTCGACCTGACGATCGAGGTCGGCGTTCTTCTCCAGATAACTGAGCATCCGCCCGTAGGTGCCCGACATCGATTCGGTCTGTGCCCGTGCCTCACCGAGGACGACGTTCTGGGCGTAGTTGTTGGCCAACACCCGATCGGCGACGTCATCGGTGAAGGACAGCAGCACGCGTTCCCGATCCTCGGCTGCGAAAGCTCCCTTGTGGAGCAGGGTGCGCAGGAGCAGCTTGATGTTGACCTCGTGGTCGGAGCTGTCGACTCCTGCGGAGTTGTCGACGGCATCGGTGTTGATCGCCACGCCGTTCAGCGCTGCTTCGACTCTGCCCAACTGGGTCACGCCGAGGTTGCCGCCTTCTCCGACGACCCGGCTGCGCAGGTCACGACCGTCGACGCGGATGGCGTCATTGGCCTTGTCGCCGACATCGCTATGGCTCTCATCCGAAGACTTGATGTAGGTCCCGATCCCGCCGTTGTAGACGAGATCGACAGGTGCTTTGAGGATCTGCGTCATCAGCTCGGCAGGGCTGCGTCTGCCGGGCTCGAGTCCCAGGGCCGCTGCGGCCTCGGGGCTGAGGTCCACGGACTTCGCGGATCGCGGGAAGACCCCGCCTCCGGTGGAGATGAGCTCCCTATCGTAGTCCTGCCAGCTGGAGCGCGGTAAGTCGAAGAGGCGCTTGCGTTCGACGAAGCTGCGTGCGGCATCGGGATTCGGATCAAGGAAGATGTCCCGATGGTCGAAGGCCGCGACGAGCCGAATGTGCTCGCTGCGCAGCATGCCGTTTCCGAAGACGTCACCGCTCATGTCGCCGATGCCCACGACATTGAAGTCATCGGCCGCGGTGTTGACACCGAGTTCGCGGAAGTGACGTTCGACGGATATCCATGCGCCGCGGGAGGTGATCGCCATCTTCTTGTGGTCATAGCCGACCGATCCGCCGGAGGCGAAGGCGTCACCGAGCCAGAAACCGCGACGCTCGGCGATGGCGTTGGCCACGTCTGAGAAGCGTGCGGTTCCCTTATCGGCGGCGACGACGAGATAGTAGTCATCACCGTCGTGGCGGATCACACGGTCCGGATGGACGACCTCCTGCTCACCGCCGTCGGCGGAGTAGACGAGGTTGTCGGCGACTTCGAGCAGACTTTCGATGAAGACCTCGTAGGCGGCCTGGCCAGCGGCCATCCACGCTTCGCGGTCGCTCATCGGAGGCAGCTGCTTGGGGAAGAACCCACCCTTGGCGCCTGTCGGGACGATGAGCGCGTTCTTGACCATCTGGGCCTTGACGAGGCCCAGGACCTCGGTGCGGAAGTCATCACGACGATCGGACCACCGCAGGCCGCCACGGGCTACTGTGCCGAAGCGCAGGTGCACGCCTTCGACCTGGGGCGAGTAGACCCACATCTCAAGAGCCGGTTTGGGCTTGGGCACGAAACTGAGCTCGTTGGCTCGGATCTTGAGCACGAGCGCCGTCGGCAGTTCGCCGGACTCATCGAGGAAGTAGTTCGTTCTCACGGTGGCGCGCAGCAGTTCGAGAGAGGAACGCAGCACACGGTCCGCGTCGAGGCTGGCGACCTGGCTGAGTGCCGTCTCGACCGACTCGTTGAGTTCGACCATCCTGTCTGCGCGACCGGACTCGTCAGTGGCCGGGTCGAACTTCGCGAAGAAGTAGTCCACCAGCAGCCGTGAGATATCCGGATTGTCGCTGTAGACCTCGCCCACATAGGCGTCGGAGTAGGTGAAACCGGCCTGACGCAGGTATTTGCCCAGTGCACGGATGATCGTCACATGCTTCCAGTGCATACCGCACACGACGAGACGATCGAAGACCCCGGCTTCCTTCTTGCCCTCCCAGCCGGCGATGAACGCATCTGAGATCCGTTCGCAGTCGGCATCGTCGAGCCCTTCGGGGAAGGTCAGTCCGAAGTCGTAGATGTAGCGGTGTGTACCGTCGACGAGGTCCAGCTCATGCGGGCGTTCGTCGAGAACGGTTGCTCCGAAGGCGGTGAGGAACGGCAGCACCTCCGAAAGTCCGACCCGCTCGTCGCGATAGAGCGCCAAGCGCACCGGGGCGTCCGAGGTGTCCTCCGGTCGGTAGAGTCGCACAACCGAACCATGACCGGCTTCCAGCGCTTCGAACCGTGCGACGTCGGCCACCGCATCAGCCGGTGTGTGGTGTTCTTCGTAGCTGGGTGGGAACGCCTTTGACCACCGGTCGGCGCGAGCGACCGAGCTGTCCCTGTCTCCACGCTCTGTGGGCGCGAGGAAAGCGTGGACGTCTTCTGACCAGGAGCGCACGGCGCCGACGATCCGCTTCTCCACGGTTTCGGGATCGATCTGCGGCAGTTCGACATCACGGGCGACGCGGGCAACGAAGTGAATGCGGGCCAGCGCGGATTCGGTCAGCAGCACGTCGAAGTCGACGCTTTCGGCCTGATAGAACTTTCGCAGAACCTCCTGGACCCGCATGCGCGCCGCCGTGTCGTAGAGGTCGCGGGGCAGGTAGAGGATGACGGAGACGAACCGCTGGTAGGGGTCACGGCGGACGAAGACCCTTGACTGGCGACGCTCCTGCATGTCGACGATCTGCATGACGACCTCGAAGATCGCCTCTGTTCCATCGTGCAGGAGGTCATCGCGCGGATAGGTCTCGAGGATGCCCAGGAGTTCGTTCGCCGAATGGGATCCGGCGGGGAATCCGCTGGCGGAGAGGATCTTGCGCACCTTGCGGTTGATGACCGGAATGTTGAGGACGCTGTCGTTGTAGAACTCGGGCTTGAACACACCGACGAAGCGACGTTCTCCGACGATCTCACCGGCTGCGTCGAAGGTCTTGACCCCGATGTAGTCCATGAAGGACCTCCGGATGACCCGGGAACGTGAGTTCGCCTTCGTCAGCACCAGCACATGGGGCTCATCGGCCTTATCGGCCACTGCCCGACTCAGGCGCGACTTCACCAACGGCCGCAGAGTGGAGATGCCCAGGGATGTGTGCTCGATCGGTTCGAGGCTGCTCTGGCTCTCATCATGGGAGTAGTCGTACTCGCGGTATCCGAGGAAGGTGAAATGGCCGTCGAGCCAGTTGAGCAGCTCCGCGGCGGCCTCGGCTTCGGAGGCGAGGTCTGAACGCGGAGGTTTCGCCTGCAGCTCCTTCGCGATGTCCTTGGCCCGGAGCGCCATGGCGCTGGCATCGGTGGCTGCGGCAACGACGTAGTCGAGGACGCTGCGCAGCTGGTCCTCGAGCTTGCCGTGCTCCTCTTCGGGAAGTCGATCGATCTCGAGGCGGATCCAGGACTGCTGCTGCGGAAGGACGGACCCGTCCGCCTCGGCGGTTTCAGCGATGAGAGGGATGCCGGCGGTGTCGGCGGAGACCGCCGGGGCCTCGGCCGGGGACAGCACCGACAGCTCGGAACCCTGTCCTTCGACGGCGATGATGGGGTGGTGGACCTGACGGATCGCCCGACCGCTGGTCGCCAGATCGCTGACGGTCGAGGAGACGAGGTGCGGCATGTCCGTCAGGACCATCGCGATGACGGTGTGGTTGTCACGGAACTCGGGAGAGTCGACTCCGGGATTGTAGATGGAGATCGCCGGTGATCGCCCGTCGTACTCGAGTCCCAGTGCGTAGTGCGAGGCGGCCGCCGCGGCCAGTGCCTCTGTTCCCGCTTCGGCTGTGCCAGGTTCGAAACGCGGATAGTACGCTTCGAGGAAATTCTCCGGGGCACCTTGCCCCTTCTGCTTCCTCCACTCTTCTGCAATGTCCGAATATGAGACCTGAGACACCATGTCACCTCTATGATCAGCGCGCAAAATTTACTGCGATTCGACACCGAACCGCCATCTCCCACACTATGCTCAAACGCTGAGAAAGGCACGCCGACGGCCCTGCCGCGTCATGACCCTGATCGCCTGGCAAACTTAAGCCATGCGAACTCTGACACTCAGCCATGAATACGCGGACTCACTGTCGGCTCTTCTCCTCAGGCTTGCCGACGTCTCGACCTGGCAGTCCCTGGGATCCGAGGCCCATGCGAAGCGGATCGATCCCGACACCGAGGTGACGGTGAAGACGCCGCTGCCGAAGAGCGAGATGCCCTCTGCCCTGGCCTCTCATCTCCCGGCGAATGCCGAACTCGTCGAGGTCTACCTCATTCCCGGAGATGTCATCGGAGACAGCGCGGAGATCCGGATGACCGCCCATGCGGCAGGGGTGCCCGTCGAGATCGATGCGCTCATCACGCTCGCGCAGACAGATTCGGGGACGTCTCTGTCGGTGCGCGCCGAGATCAGCTCTTCGATTCCCCTCTTCGGATCGATGGTCGAACAGGCAGTTGTGCCTATTCTTCAGACGCGACTCGACGACCGTCTGCACAAGCTCGACCAGTCCTAGGGCTGCCGATCTGAGACTGGCGTCCTGAGACTGAGGCCGGGTTCGCCCGGCCTCAGTCTCGGTCGCGCAGCAGTTCGGGCAGCTCGCTCACGTCGTACCAGAGAAGGTCAGCCTCGCCGAGGTGGTCCTCCGCTGCTTCGGTTCCCCGCCGGGCTGCGATGTCGGCAGCGTCCTCCCAGACCTCGGCCTCGTCGAGGTGGATGCTCGCGATTGATTTCATCTCGACTCCGTCCAGGGTGAGCACGTCGAATCCTTCGGCCAGCCCTTCACCGGCACTCGAATCGGGCGCGTCGTAGGCGACGACCGCGCGCGGTGAGACAGCGGCGGTCTCGAACGACTGGGTGGCGGCCAGTGCGGCCGCGATGCACAGAGCGTCGAATTCCCGTGCTTCGAGTTCTTCCCCTCCCAACTCTCGACCTTGGGCGTCGGGGGCGACTGCGTGCACGGATTCGAGTCCTGCACGCAGCGCGGTCAGTGTGGTCGGGATGTAGCAGCGAATGGACATGCTCCAATCCTAAAGGGACGCCGCTCTGCGCCGGGTACCCGGCTTCCGTGAGCGCTTCCGGGCCGGCAGCAGCTCGGCCACCACGTCAGCGATCTCCTGGCTGAGCACCGATTTCGGATTCGTCTCGTGGAGGGTGTGACCGGCCAACATGGCGGCATCGACCGTCGCCCGCTCGTCGCTGAAGATGAAATCGGGGTCGCGACGGACGAATCTGTTGAGCACTTCGCGAATGCGCACCTCGGCGGGGTGGCCGACGGCACCTGCACGGACCTTCGTGATGCCGATGCGCATCTTCGAGCCCATTGACTCCGCCCTGTCGGTGCCGAGCAGCTTGACGAGTCTCTGCAAACCGATCGGGTCGCCGGCGGCGAGGACGAGAACGGTGTCCGCGGCGTCGAGTGCGGCCCGAGTCGCACAGTGTCGATCGTAGAACGGATCGGCGAAGTCATCGTCGGGGTCCACCCGGTCTGCGACGTCGACGACGACGAGGTCGAACATCGTGGCCAGACGGGCAAGCACAGCGGTCAGGACCGAGGCTCGAATCTCCGGCCATCTGTCAGGCCTGGTCAATCCGGTGACGGCATGGAAGTCCTCGCGTATCGCAGCATGCGGAACGGCGGAGACGTCCAGGGGCGGAGTCTTCTCCGCCTCGAGTCGGCACAGACGTGCCAGATGCGCCGACTCCTCCGTCAGCCCCAAGGTCGTGGCCACCGTCGCGGCCACGGTGTCGGCGTCGACGACGACGCTGCGATGCCCTTGTCTGGCACCGTGATCGCCGAGGTTGACCGCCGTCAGGGTGCGGCCGGGTGAGGAGCCCGTCCCCCACACTGTGACGATGTGTCCCTGCCCGCCCGGTGGTCCGGGTGGGGTGCTGGGTCGCGGCGGGACGACGGTGGAATCGCGGGTGTCGTCGAGTGCCTGGGCAACGGTTTCGGCGTCTGCGGTGGACGGCACATGGCTGCCGATGCCGAGTGCCTCCAGCGACTCGGCGTCGTTGCCGAATCCCAGCACCGCCGTCCCCGCCGCCAGGATCGCGGCGATGACCTGTGCGTCCAGCCCCGGGAAGTACTGGCCGACGATGACGGCGTCGGCGCTGCCGGTCCTGCACAGCGCCAGCAGTTCGACGTCGTCTGCGGGTCGGGCGACGATGGTGACCTCGTCGACCTCGCTGAGGAGCTCGAACAGGATCAGGTCGAATTCGAAGTCCACGGCCAGAAGAACCTGCGTCATGACTGACCACTCCCGGCCCTGACCGCCGCGGGGGCGCCGACGACTGAGAGGAGACTGTTGCCGTCGAGGGCACCGAGCACATCGGAGAGCTCCGTGCTGGCGACGAAGACCTCGATTCTGGCACCATCCCCGACGCCGAAGCTGCCGACCTCACGAGTGATGTTGGAGACCGGAGCCGAGGTCACGATCTGTTGGGGGTCGACGCCCTCATCGTCGAGCCCTGTGGACTCAGGCTGAGCCCACACGTCGACCAGACTGCCGGCGTCGACCACCGTGGGCACTGAGCCGGCGACATCGATGGCCACGATCCTGCCCTCGAGCTCAGCGACCGGGGCCAGGGCCGAGGCCGGCAGAAGCTCACCGGCGGCGATCACAGCGCGTACGCTCGACTGATCCGGGAATCCGGCATCCGCGGACAGGTACTTGTCGCCGATATCGGCCAGATTTACCTCTGCCACCGTCAGATCCTCAGTACTGACCACCTGACCTGGGACAAGCGGCACCGCACTGGCCCACACACGGGTGGTGGCGTTCGCAGCGCTGATGAGCAGGTAGGTCGCGACGATGGCCACGACGACCAGGACCGCACCGACGAGCAGACGGGCATCGGTCCACTTCGGCCGACGAATTCGTTTCGAGAGCTCCATTGCATCTCCACCTCTGGAAAATTTCCCATGACAGGAACTGTTTCTGAGTGATAGTATTGAACACCAAACGAGGTCAAAGCAATGGTTTTGGCAAAAATTGTCACCAAGCAATCAGTCACCTGGAATGGGAAAGGGCCCTCATGGTCGTCGAAAATCGCTTCCTGCCGCTCACCGATGTGGCCGATCTGCTCAATGTCTCGATCGCTCAGGCCCGCGCCCTGGTCCGCACCGGGGATCTCCGTGCCATCAAGGTCGGCGGACGCGGACAGTGGCGGGTGGAGAAGACCGAGATCGAGGCGTACATCCAGCGCATGTACGAACGCACCGAGCACGAGATCAAAACCGGTTCGTTCGACGACTGAAGCGAGAGTCGCTCCCCTGGTCGAGGAACGACCGGGCACCAGCGCCTAGGCGAATGGGTTGACTCGGGTCTGCACCAGCGCAATCGCACGGTGAGGCACGATCCGCCCCGAGATCTCGACATAGTCAGAGGCCACCAAGTCGCAGCGCCCGCGGATAGCCCCGCCCTCACCCGCCAATTCCAGGGACACCTCCTCATGGACGGCGGCCAGACGCCTGAGCGCCGATCCCATCCCCAGCCGCTCCAAGGGCCCGGATTCGCGGCTGTGCCTTCTCGATCGGGTGCGAATCTCTCGTATCCATTCGATCGCCACAACGGCCGTCTCGATGCCGGCGATGACGAAGATCCCATTGCCCAGAAAGACAGCCGTCCCTGATATCTCTCGAGCGGCGACAACCACCTGCACCGGCTGGCCGATCGCGCCTCGCATGCGCTCGATCAAAGTTCGCTGTGCGGCATGAGCCGCGACTTCGTCACTGAGCTCACCTCTCCTGGCGTGGGCCTCACGCGAAGCGTGCATTGCTTCGACATCCGACAGGAGCGCGTCGATACGATCATCCATGAGATGAAGCCTGCCGCAGCCGAGAGCGACAGACAAGAGCCTCGGCACATATCAGCAGAACTACACCTTCGTAGTTATATTTGTCTATTGACACCAAACTACATCTAACAGCACTATAGAGTTACGTTTCCAATGAAGGGCGACTCTCATGTATCTGCTGATAGCTTGCACCATCTCGTGGCTCTGTCTGATCGGTGCTTTCCTCACCACCTGGGATCACCTCCCTGCGCCGCGCAGCACCACTGATCTGGTTGTCATCATCGTCGTGGGCACGGCCACCGTGCTGTTCTCTCGGCTGGGTGTCGTCTCGCTGCTGACGCTGCTGGTCAGGCTCCTTCCACATGGGCGCATGAGAACAATCGCCACGCGGACCGTGCTGCGCATCGTACCCACCATGCTGCGTTCGAGTGTTCTTGCCGCAGCCTCGGCCAGCCTGGTTGTCCACGCGGCGCACGCCTCTCCCCTGCCGGCCGATGCACCTTCGCTCGACGACCATCGGGTATCCGTCGCCGCCACAGCTGCCCCTTCGCTCGATCCGGGGTGGCCGACCGCAGTCCCAGACGATCCCCCGCCGGACCCGGGCTGGCCGACCGCTCCACCGGCTGCTCCACCGGCCGCCGGACCGGAGCCCTCGCCACACCAGAATGGGCCGACCACCGACGATGAGGCTGAGGTTCATATTGTCGGAGTCGGGGAAAGCCTGTGGTCGATCGCTGTGAACCAGCCCTCATCCCGTGGCCTCACTCAAGACATCGTCGACGACATCTACTCAGACAACCGGGACGTCATCGGTGCGAATCCGAACCTCATCATGCCCGGCCAACGATTGGAGATTCAGCCATGACCGCCCCACTGGTGCTTTCACGTCCTCGAGTGGCATCGACGCCATTGCGCAGCGGAGCGCAGAATCCTGTTGCGACCGCCCCTGCTGCGAAGCAGAGCAGGGGCAGCGAAGACGACAGAGACGACGGCCGCATTGCGGCTACCGCGACATCGTTGGCGGTGGCGTGTTTGGAGATCTTCGCCGGCATACGGCGCAGCGATTCCATCTCCCGCTGGGTCGACCGAGCTCTGCTGGACAAGATCGATCAACGCGCCCAGCTTCGAGCAGAGGTCGCCCCGAGCAAACCGATGGGAGAACTCGGCGCAACGCGCACCCTGCGTGCGGGCAATGCCAGAGTCTGCCGGGTCACCGACGCAATCGCCGAAGTCACCGTCGTGGTCCGCACACAGAACCGGTTCCGGGCGGTGGCAATTCGCTTGGAGCTGCTCACCACCCGGTGGACGATGACTGCGCTGCAGACGATGTGAGCGCGAGGTCAGAGATGCAGAGTCAGCTCTTCGCCTTCTTCTTCGCGCGACGCTGAGCACGGTTGGCCGGCTGCTCGGCCCCGGCCTCCTCATCCTCAGATTCTGACATTGAGGACGAACCGTCCTCGGAGGGCGCCGACAGCTGCATCTTGGGCGTCGTGTGACGCAGTTCGGCCGCATCGACCTCAACGTCGGAGTCATCGTCGGACGTGTCCTCGGCCTGTTTCACGGTCACCTGCAGTGTGTTGGTGAGTCGGACGACGTCCTCCTTGATCCCATCCTGCATGGTTTTGAACATGTCGAAACCTTCGCGCTGATATTCCACCAGCGGATCCTTCTGCGCCATGGCTCGCAGACCGATGCCGTTCTTCAGGTAGTCCATCTCGTAGAGGTGTTCGCGCCAGCGCTTGTCGATGACCGAGAGAACGACGCGTCGTTCGAGTTCACGGGTGGCTTCTTCGCCCAGCGTCTCTTCCCGCTGTTCGTAGAACACCTCGATATCCGACTGGATCTCCTGGTTGAGGCGGTTCTTCGTCAGGTTGCCGATGCCGCCGACCTCTTCGGCCAGGTCCTCTTCCGTGATCGAAGGCTCATAGATCTTGCCCAGGGCTTCGAAGAGTTCGTCGACCTTCCAGTCCTCGACCGGCCCGGTGGTGGCCTCTGCCACATAGTCGTCGATGATCTCCTCCCGGAACTTCGCGACCTGTTCTTCCAGATCTGCCCCGTCGAGGACACTGCGCCGCTCATCGTAGATCACGGTGCGCTGACGGTTGAGCACGTCATCGTATTTGAGGACGTTCTTGCGCTGTTCGGCATTGCGCTGTTCGATCTGAGTCTGCGCCGAGAGAATGGCTCGGGAGACCATTTTGGATTCCAGCGGAACATCGTCGGGGACATTGGCAGTGGCCATGATCCGCTCGGCGGCACCGGAGCCGAAGAGTCGCATCAGATCATCGGTCAGGGACAGGTAGAAGCGACTCTCACCGGGGTCGCCCTGGCGTCCGGAACGTCCACGGAGCTGGTTGTCGATGCGCCTGGACTCGTGACGTTCGGTGCCGAGGACGTAGAGTCCACCGGCCTCGACGACTTCTTTGGCCTCGGATTTGACTCGCTTCTCCGCTGCCTTGATGACGTCGTGCCATTCGGCCTCGTACTGCTCTTCGTCCTCCTGCGGGTCCAATCCACGCTGCTCCATCTCGGCCACCGCGAGGAATTCGGCGTTGCCGCCGAGCATGATGTCGGTACCGCGACCGGCCATGTTCGTCGCCACTGTGACGGCACTCTTCCGTCCGGCCAGCGCGACGATGGAGGCTTCACCTGCGTGGTTCTTCGCGTTGAGCACTTCATGGCGGATGCCGCGCTTCGCCAGGTGCTTGGAGAGGTATTCGCTCTTCTCGACGCTGGTGGTGCCGACGAGGATCGGCTGTCCGGTCTCGTGGCGTTCGGCGATGTCGTCGACGACGGCATCGAACTTCGACACCTCGTTCTTGTAGACGAGATCCGACTGGTCCATGCGCTGCATCGGCTTGTTCGTCGGGATCGGGACCACACCGAGTTTGTAGGTCGACATGAACTCCGCGGCTTCGGTCTCTGCCGTACCGGTCATGCCGGAGAGCTTCTCGTAGAGACGGAAGAAGTTCTGCAGGGTGATCGTCGCCAGGGTCTGGTTCTCTGCCTGGACCTTGACGTTCTCCTTGGCCTCGATGGCCTGGTGCAGACCCTCGTTGTAGCGGCGCCCCTTGAGCACACGACCGGTATGTTCGTCGACGATGAGGACTTCACCGTCGAGGATCACGTAGTCCTTGTCCTTCTTGAAGAGCTCTTTGGCGCGGATCGCATTGTTGAGGAAGCTGATCAGCGGGGTGTTCTCTGCGTCGTAGAGGTTGCCGATTCCCAGGTAGTCCTCGACTCGCTCGATGCCGGGTTCGAGAATACCCACCGTGCGCTTCTTCTCATCGACTTCGTAGTCTCGGTCGGTCTTGAGTCTCTTGACGACCTTGGCGAACTCTTCGTACCAGCGGTTGCCATCGCCTTCGGCCGGGCCGGAGATGATGAGTGGGGTGCGGGCCTCGTCGATGAGGATCGAGTCGACCTCGTCGACGATCGCGAATGCGTGTCCGCGCTGCACCAGTTCCTCGGCAGACCAGGCCATGTTGTCGCGCAGGTAGTCGAAGCCGAACTCGTTGTTCGTGCCGTAGGTGATGTCGGCGGCATACTGCTTGCGACGGTTGTCCGAGGACATGTTCGCCTGGATGCAGCCGGTCTCCATGCCGAGGAACCGGAACACGCGGCCCATGAGTTCGGACTGATAGGTGGCCAGGTAGTCATTGACCGTGATGATGTGCACGGAGCCACCGGTGAGGGCATTGAGGTAAGCCGGGGCGGTCGCGACCAGGGTCTTGCCTTCACCGGTCTTCATCTCAGCGATGTTGCCCAGGTGCAGTGCCGCCCCACCCATGAGCTGCACGTCGAAGTGGCGCATGCCCAAGGTCCGTTCCGAGGCCTCACGGACGGCTGCGAAGGCCTCCGGAAGCAGCGACTCGAGCGTCTCACCATCCTGATAGCGCTTCTTGAAGCGATCGGTTTCCTCCCGAAGCTCAGCGTCTGACATTTCGCTGAACTCCTCGGACAGCGCATTGATCGCATCCGTGTACTGGCGGAGCTTCTTCAGCGTGCGTCCCTCACCGGTACGCAGAAGCTTCTCGAGGAAATTAGCCACTTTTCTCCTAAACGGCATAAATGCCTGACAACAACTCGGACGACTCTATAATCCCTAGCTTAATGGCAGGTGAGTACCACTCATATCCACCGCCCCCAATCCGAGCCACTTCGCCATTTCGCGCAGTTCGAGTGCCAGGTCCTCCTCGTGCTCTTCGTCGGGTTCCCACGTCACCTTGAGCGCCCGGAGGGTGTTCGCCGCCCGGTCCCGATGCAGATCGACTCGTCCGACGAGGCGTTCGCCGAGGAGGAACGGCAGCACGTAGTATCCGTGGATACGGTCCTGGGCCGGAGTGTAGATCTCGATCCGGTAGTGGAAGTCGAAAAGCCATTCGATCCGCGGCCTGTGGAAGACCAAGGGGTCGAATGGGGCCAGGAGAGCTCTGGCCGTGACAGCACGAGGTGTCTTCGCGGCATGCCATTTCAGCGCCCGTGTCCCCTCGACGTCGACTTCGATGAGTTCGCCCGAGACGAGCAGCGAGGTGATCGCCTCGTCTGTGGGCCCGCGCCGCTGCCGGAAGTAGTCCGCAAGGCAGTCGGGTCGGGCGATGCCCAGTGCCCGGGCCGCGATCCGGGTCAGTTCGAGCACGTTGTTGGCTGTGCCGGATACACCGCGGGGTCGTTCGGCTTCGGGATCGATGCCCAGTTCGGGATGGGAGGCGGGTCCATAGGACAGCGTCGTCTGCGGCAGAGCAGGGCTGACGTCGTGCGGCAGAGCGTAGACGCGTTCGAAGTGATCGTTGCGCCCGGCGGCACTGATGACGCCGCCGGCGAACAGCGCTTCGAGCGCAATCTTGACCTGGCTGGGATTCCATCCCCAGTGACCGCGGTTGCGTTCGGGGATCTCATGGTCGACGAGTGCGGCGACCGCTCGTGCGGTTTTCGGCCCCGATCCCACAACGTCGAGGACTGACTGCTGCAGGGCTCGGAAGTCCCCTCCGCTGTCGGGGTGACGCTGACCGTAGTCGTTGCGCCACCATTCGGTTCTGGTCCGTTCGAAATGTCGCCATGTCTCCGGCGGAACGAAGGCCGCAGCATGGGCCCAGTATTCGACGCCCATGCGTGGTGCGGAGTAGAAGAGCCGGTCAAGGGTCTCACGTGGGTAGGGGCCGAGCCGCGAGTAGTACGGCAGGTAGTGCGCACGCACCACTCGTGAGACCGAGTCGATCTGGGTCAGTCCCATTCTGGCAAAGGTGGATTTCAGATGCCGCGCCGTCACCCGCGACGGGCGCGGACGATCGAGCCCCGTCGCTGCGATCGCAGTTCTCCGTGCTGCTGACAGTGTCATCTTCTGCATGGGCCCACAGTAGAGCACACCGATGTCACGGCACAGACGACCGCAGAGCCCCGCGCAGCCACATGTGTCCATCCGGCCGAGACGGATCAGCCCTTCGGCCGAAGCCGGGAGAGGTCGCGAGCGGAAGGATTGTGGATGTCACAACCGATCTCCCCAGCCGAAGGAACCAGGACACCTCATGAAGAAGGCCATCATCGCCCTCGCCTCCCTGCTCGTCATCATCGCCGCCGCCGTCGGCGCGCTCTTCGTCTGGGAGCACCAATCGAAGCTCGCGTTGGAGGGGCAGGTCGAGGACTCCGTCGACCTCACCTATGTCGATCTCGAGCTGCAGGACGGGACGAACAAGGACCAGCTCCTCGTCCACCAGCTCAGCAACGGCGAACCTGAGAGTCTCACCCGCTTCGTCACCTTCGACCACCCTGAAGGCGAGGTTGATCCGATCGAGCGCGTCGACGGCGAAAAGGTCACCTACTCGGCCGATGTGAAGGACCACAAGCTGCGCCTGGTCGCCGATGGACACAAGACCGGTGAGATCGCGGTGGAAAAGGGCGTGAGCCAGAATGGTGCAGCCGTGACCGATACCGGCTGAGCATCTGAGCGGCACAGTGCCCCGATTACACTGTGAAGAGATGAAGACTGTGATCACGTGGCTGTGGCTCGTCCCGCTGCCCCTGACGTTCGCGCTCGAGCTGCTGACCGGGACAGGGTGGCTGCTCACGGTCGCCGATGTGTTCGCATCGGCGACCGCGCTGCCGATCCTGGTGCGTTCTCAGCGCCGCACCGCCCGAGGCGAGGTCCCGAGCACGGGGATGCTCGCACTCGCGGCTCTGGCCCTGCTCCTTGCCCTCGTGCCGGTGGCCCTGGCCACAACCCTGAGCCTGACCGTGCTGTGGCTGAGCATGGTGACGGTGGTCATGCTCGCCCGCTGGTTCGCCGCCGGCCCACAACTCCTGATGCTCATTCTCCTCTCGGTGGGCAGCATCGTCACGCCCGCTCTGATGGCGGGCGATGGCCTGACATTCGCCTTCGGCGCATCCACAGTGATCGTGGCCAGCCTCGCCCTGGGTCTGCTCCTGCGGATGGTCGACCGGTCCCTGATCGAACGTCATGCCACCGCCGTCGAGGCGGAACGACGCCGGATGGCCACCGAGCTCCACGACCTGGTCGCCCACGAGGTCACCGGGATCATCGTCCTCTCGCAGGCCGCGGCACGCAGCGAGGACGCCGGTGTTCTCACGACCGCGCTGGCCACGATCGAGGAGTCCGGAACCCGTGCCCTCGAGGAGATCCGGGCGCTTGTCTCGAATGCCCCTTCACACGCCAGTGCCCGCTCGCCGATCGCTTCCGGCATCCAGGCTCTCCTCGATCGGGCCGAGAGCTTCGAGGGCGCATCGGTCCTCACTCTCGAAATCGATGACACCGTCACCGAGGTGGTGCCCTCCTCCGTCTGGCCCGTCCTCGACCGGGTGCTGGCGGAGGCGCTGACGAACATCCGCCGACATGCGGGAGCCGCGGTCCCGGTCACGGTCCGGGTGTCCACCGCCGCCTCGGCGAGGCCAGAGCACCGACGCGTTCGCGACATCGCCCTCACCGTGGTCAACGGCCCCGGTCCCGGTGGGATCGGAACCGGCAGTGGAACGGGGCTGCACGGGCTGCGCGCACGGGTCGACCACCTCGGCGGGAGTCTGCTCGCGGGGCCGGGCCACGAAGGCGGGTGGGTGTTGGAGGCTCGGATACCCTTGAACCCGACAGCAGACGAATGAGGCCGATGGCGGCCGATGGAGGGCGAACGTGATTCGAGTGGCGCTGGTCGATGACCAGGACATGGTGCGGATGGGGTTCTCCCTCATCCTCGACGCCGATGAGTCGATCTCCGTGGTCGGGCAGGCAGCCGACGGCGTCGATGCCATCGAATTGGCCAAACGCGAACAGCCGGACGTCATCCTCCTCGACATTCGGATGCCCAAACTCGACGGGCTCGCCGCACTTCCCCGCCTGACCCCGATCTCGAAGGTCATCATGGTCACGACCTTCGACGATGATGACTACGTCGATGCGGCACTGGCCGGCGGTGCGAGCGGGTTCCTCCTCAAGGATGCCGGACCCGATCTGCTGCTGGCCGCTGTCAGGGCAGCCGCGAACGGTGATGCTCTGATCTCACCGTCGCTGACCCTGGATCTGCTCAGCCGCCGCGCCCAGGCCGGGGGTGCGGGCGAGGACCGGGTCGCAGGCTTGAGCGGTCGGGAGAACGACGTCGCTCGTCTCGTGGCCAGGGGCCGGACGAACCAGGAGATCTGCGCCGAGCTCTTCATCTCGCTCGGGACCGTGAAGACCCACTTGGGCAACATCCAGACTCGCCTCGGAGCCCGCAATCGGGTCGAGATCGCCGCCCGGATGTGGGAGTCGGGTGTGATGAATCGGCCGAATGGCTGATCCCCGTTCTCACAGTCGGGCCATTGTGCTGATGTGGGCGGCGGGCGCATCCGACCAGAATGGCAATCATGAGTTCAGACACCAGTGACCACCCGTCCGCATCACCGACCATCACCCCGGCCCACACCACGGACACAACCCGTGCCATGAGCGGATCACATTCAGCAGGCCGATCCCGCATCGCAGCCCTCGACGTTCTGCGCGGGCTCGCCCTGTGCGGCATCATGATCGTCAATCTGCCGCCCATGTTCGGCCTCGACGCCATCACCGAGACCGGAGCGGTCGAGAGCTTCTACAGGGTCGAACAGGACTTCGTGCAGAACCGCTTCTTCCCGATCTTCTCCCTGCTGTTCGGCATCGGCTTCGGCATCATGTGGAACTCGGCCAGGGCCCGCAGCCCCCGACCTCGGCTGGCGCTGCTGCGTCGTTTACTCTTCCTCGGCGTCATCGGAGTCGGCCACACGTTCCTGCAGCCCGGCGAGGCTCTGCTGCCCTATGCGATCGTCGCGCTCCTCATCCTGATTCCCTCGACATGGATTCCCGCCCGAGCACTGGCTGTGACCACGTCGATCACCGGAGCGGTGCTCCTGGCCGCGGGGGTCTGGTCCGGCGGCGGTATGGTGATCATCCCCGGACTCTTCCTGCTGGGATTCGCCGCCGGGTACTCCGACATCGTCCGCCGCGGCCTGCATCATCCGGGCTGGCTGGCCCTGGTCGGTGCCGTGAGTGCCGTGATCTCCGTGCTCGGATTCCTCATCACCGACTACAACACCCGCCACCTGTACATGTGGATCACCGCCGGCCTCGGCATCACCATGGCGCTGTGCTTCGTCATCATCGTCATGCTGCTGATGACCACCCCCGCCGAGGCGATCCTGCGACCGATCTTCGCTCCTCTGGGTCGGATGGCGCTGAGCAACTACATCGGTGCCACCCTGCTCATCCTCGCTGCCAAGGCCGTTGAGCCCGACCTGGCCCAATTCGATGACCATGGCGGATATCTGGCGGGCGTGCTCATCTGCGTCGGCATCATGGTCATCCAGATGCTGGTCTCCGCCCTGTGGCTGCGCTTCGTCGGGCAGGGGCCGTTGGAGAGGCTCTGGCGTCTGGTCACCTGGGGTCGCGAAGGCGCTCGAGCCTGAGACCGGCTCCCCTCACGTCAGAGATTCCAGACGCAGATCGCCGAGGCGGGGACACCCACCTCGGCGATCGAGCTCGTGTTCTCGGGTGTGTTCAGATCGGGTCAGTCGAGAGCGCCCTGAAGTTCGCGATCGAGTGTGATGACGCCGTAGCTCCATCCCTTGCGGCGGTAGACGACGGACGGTTTGCTCGACTCCTCGTCGATGAACAGATAGAAGTCGTGACCGACGAGCTCCATGCGATTGAGTGCTTCCTCGATGCCGATGGGAGCCCCGTTGAATGTCTTCTCACGCAGAACCACGGGTGAGTCGCCTTCGGCCTTGATGCGACCGTTCGTCTTGTCGGCGTTCTCCGGCTCGTTCGGAGTGAGAGCCGCGCCTTCCTCGGGAACCAGAGAATCGGCGACGGGCATCTTGGCCAGTGCCTCAGCGGTCGATTCCTTCCGGTGATGACCGGCTCGAGGCACCTTGTTGCGGTCCCGGGCACGCCGTAATCGCTCGACGAGCTTCGCCCAGGCGAGGTCCAATGCAGCATATTTGTCGCTTGCCATGGCTTCTGCGCGAATGGCCGGCCCCTTCGCTACGACGGTGAGCTCGACTCGTTCGCTGGTTTCTGGCTGGCGAGAGTTCTTTTCATGAGCGACGTGCACCTCGACTCGTTGGGCTCGCGGCGCGAGCTGCTCGACCTTCGCGATCTTGTCCTCAATGTGGGCCCGAAAACTGTCGGAGATGGTCAGTTGACGTCCGTTGACAACAATGTCCATGATGCGTCCTTAGCGACTCGTTCCTCGGATTCATCCGATCCCATTCCCTTGGATGGGTAAACCCCGTTATACAGTAAAGGGAGAGACAAATCGAGTGCCCCCGCGGCCGAGCCCGAGAACGGCTCCTGCAGCGGGTCTGATCTGCACCGATGCTAGTACCCGTGCGCTTTCTGCCAAGGTAGCTCCAGTAGTTGAGAAGTCATCGACGAGAATGTCAGCACCGGATTCGCCTCCGCCTGCGGGAGATATCGAGTCTGAGGCCCTCGGCTCGAGGTACTGCGACCTGGCCACATTGCGCTGCCTCGCATGGGCTCCCAGACCGACCTGGTCATGGTGGCGTCGTGTGAGGAGAACGTCGACGACCTCCAAGGACAGTTCGGGAACGAGTTCGGCGGCGCGTCGGGCAAGGACCGCGGTGTGGGAGCCGCCTCGGCGTCGCCGTGCCTGCGCGGAGCTCGGCGCGGGGAACAGTCTGACCGGGCCGCCCGAATGATGAGCCAACTCCAAGGCCGCGGTGATGGAACGCGCAAGTGCCAGGGCCAGAGGGTCGAGGATGTCGCGGCGACCATTGTCCTTGAAATTGACCACCATGTGAGAGACCTGCGAACTGTATTCCGAGACGCCGACGACGGGGATCTGGCCGTACCGCGGCTCCATGGCTCGCGGGATGCCGCCGAGCAGCTTGAGACAGGCTGTGCACAGGGAGACGTCCTCCCGGCCGCAGCCGGCACACCGGCGGGGCAGGAAGAGTTCGCCGAATTCGGTCAGCAGTCCCATGGGAGAAATCTACTATGCCGGGCCCTGAGCCTCAGCCCGGGTAGGAGGGGTCCTTGGCCGAGATGTCGATGAGTTTCTGCCAGGCATTGGAATTGTAGGAGTAGATCTCTCCGGACGAGCTCGTCACGAGGATCGAGCGGCCGTCCTCACCGGAGGCGATTCGGCTGCCGTCAGGGACCTCTCCCAGCTGCGCGGGAGGCCCGGTCACACCGATGCGGAAGGGCTGGACCTGTTCGCCTTCCTTCGCGGCCAGCGCCGCCAGGGAGGTCGAACCGGCCCAGGAGATGTCCTTGACCTCCTCGAAGTTCGACCCGACTTCGATCGGGGCATCAGAGACCGCGCTGGCAGGTTTGCCCGCTTTGTCACGTGGGATGCCGACGACGTCGATGCGCGATGGTTCGCCCTTGTGCCGGCTCAGCACCGCGATTCGCGTGCCGTCTCGGGAGACTTCCAGGTCGATGAGGTCTCGACCGGAGAGGAAGTCCGTGGCGATGGTGTATTCCTGGCTGTCATCGCCGATGGCTGTGAGCTCGCCCTTGTTGTCGCGCTCTCCGGTCCAGACCGTATTGAACCGGTCGATGCTGGGCCGTACGAGCCTTTTGCCCTTGAGGATCGGAGTCGCGTCAACGGCATCGTCCTTGAGGCGCATCAGCTCCTTTCCGGAATTCTGCAGGTAGACGTAGAGCGAATCGTCGAATGACACTGCAGGATCGCTGGCCTTGGCTTTGGACAGATCGGGACTGTTCTCGACCTTGGCCACGGTCGTGCCCGAGATGCGCGAGAGCCGGTCTCTGGCCAGCACCACCGGTGGGCCGTCGACCTGGACCGAGGTGTCGGTCTTCGGCTGCAGACTCTTCGGGACGGCCTGTCCGCCGATGGTCAGCTCGATGCTCGAGATCGAGGGAATCACCTTCAGCGTCGACGCGATCTGCTGCCGGATCAGTCCCTTCTCCTTGTCCGTCGGTGAGTTTCCCTGGTTGCTCAAGGCGATGTGTGCGACGCCGTTTTCGATCGTCACCACGTTCGTATCGCTGAGCTTCACACCGTCGGGGATCGAGGTCACGACCGCGCCCGAGAGATATGAGGCGGGACCGCTGAGGAGTTCGTTGATGAGAGCGGTCGGAGTCGACGAGGACCGGAGGAACCAGCGGGAGTCCGGCACCAGGTACGAGTAGTCGGAGGTGAAGAATTGCAGTGAGTAGTTGAGGAAGATCGTCTGGAACTCCGTCTGGGAGATAAGCAGTCCGTCGGGCGCCGAGGCGATCCGCCATTCCCCGTTCTCCTGCCGCAGCGAGAACTCCATGTTCGACTGGGTTCCCGGTTTGGTGGAGTTGAAGACGCCCGAAGAGTCGACGAGCCCGACAACGGGCGCCGACATCGTCAGCGTCTTCTGGTCGGAGGTGATTTCGGCATTGAGCGAATCCAGATCGGTGTCATTGGGCAGCAGCGACACCGATTCCTGCGGGTTCCATTCCTGTGCCTCGGCCTCTGTGAGGAAGGACTTGGCCACCGAGAAGTTGTTGCCGGTCCCGGCACCGGCAGAGAGGAAGCCGCGGACGATCTCGCCGACGCTGTCCCCGGGTTCGGGTCCGTCCGGGATCCGAGCACTGCTGTCTCCCGGGGCACCGGAGCCCGCTTCGATATGGCCCACAGGCGAATTGCTCGGGATCGAAGAGCAGGCCGTCAGCGCCAGGGCGGCGACAGCGGCGAGGACGAGCACGTGCAGTCCTTTCTTACGGCGGGGCGTCGTCATGACTGCGATCCTCCTTCGGGTGCTGCATCGGTGGGCCAGACGGTGTCAGCGTCAATCTCACTGCGGGTGTCAATGCCGTCTGCATCGTCGTCGACGTCTGCACCAGTGTCGGTGTCGGTGCCGCTGTCGGTGTTGTCGTCTGCGTCCTCGGGGTCGTCTGCCCTCTCGCTGCTGCCGGTGAGGTCGGTCCCGTCGTCGATGATGGCATCGTCACCGCGGACGACCTCGGGCTGGCCACCATACCCTTCGGGAGTGGGAGGAGCCTGACCGGTTTCGACCACGATGGGAATCGACCCTGTCTGGATCCGCACGGAGCCGTCCGAGGACAGCGGACCCGCGACCAGGGCAGCACCCTGGACCTGCGCGTCCCGGGGCGGCAGGGGCAGAGGTGAGGAGGTGATCTCCTGATCGGGGCGGCGCGGAACGGTCAGACGGAAGCATGAGCCTTCTCCGGGTTTGCCCCAGACCTGCAGCCAGCCGTTGTGCAGGTGGGCGTCCTCGAGTGAGATCGCCAGTCCCAGACCTGACCCGCCCAGGGTGCGCTTGCGAGCAGGATCCGCACGCCAGAAGCGGTCGAAGACGTGCTCGACCTGCTCCTCATTCATTCCGACGCCGTGGTCGCGCACGCTCACGGCCACTGCCTCGGCGTTGGAGGCGACGTAGATGTCGATCGGGTTGGACTCTCCGTGTTCGATCGCGTTGACGATGAGGTTGCGCACGATCCGTGTGATGCGCACCCGGTCGACCTCGGCCATCACCGGTGAGGACGGGGAGTGGACGACGATGTTCGTCGACATCTGGTCCGCGACCATCGACACCGTCTCGATGATCGCGGTGACGATCGCACCGACGTCGACGGGTTTGGCCACCAGGGCAGCTGCACCGGCATCGTAGCGGGAGATCTCAAGCAGGTCCGACAGGAGGCTGTCGAACCTCTCCGCCTGCGAATTCAGCAGCTCAGCGCTGCGGGCCGTCACCGGATCGAGGTCGTCACGTGAGTCGTAGATGAGGTCCGCGGCGGCCCGGATCGTGGTCAGGGGTGTGCGCAGTTCGTGGGAGACGTCGGAGACGAACTGCCGCTGCAGCACGGACAGTCGCTCCATCTGCTGGATCTGATGCTGGAGGGTGTCGGCCATGTCGTTGAAGGACTCCCCCAGCACCGCGATTTCGTCATTGCCGTGGACCGGCATGCGCTCGTCGAGGTCACCATCGGCGATGAGACGGGCCACCTCGGCGCCGGTTCGCACCGGAGTCACCACGAGCCGGGTGACGATCCACGCCACGGCGCCCACGAGGACGACGAGGACGAGGGCGGCAACGAGCATCGACCTCTGGACGAAGTCGAGGGTGTCCTGCTGCTCGGACAGGTCGCCGAGATAGTAGAGCTGGAACTGCCCGGCGCCGGGGATCTGGAGCTCCTGAGAGATCAGCAGGCCGGGTCCGGTCCCATCGGGAAGACTCACCGACTGATAGAGCATGTCATCGGTCGGGGCCTTGCCGATGGCGTCCTCGAGCTCACCGCTGATGGGCACCTCGTACGGCGCACCATCGGAATCGGTCGTCCCGGCAGAGATCGTGGAGAACGAGGAGTTCGGGTCGCTGGGCTCCAAGGTCAGTGAATACACGGATCCGGTGGAGCGGTTGTAGATCGACGACAGCTGAGAGCTCAGGTTCTCCTGAGTCACGGCCTGACCATCAACGGGGGCGAGGCTGCGCAGCTCTGAGACGATCGTGCCGGCCTGGGACGACAGGGACTGCAGCCGGGTGTCGAAGAGACCTCGCGAAATCTGCTGTGACATGTACGTGCCCACCCCGAAGATGGCCACCGAGGTGAGGACGATGGTGAGAACGACGATCCGCAGCTGCAGGGAATGACTGAACGAGCGGAGGAGGAACCTCCAGAACGCCCTCATCGCCGAGGCCGCGGTGCGGATTGCGCCGCCCACAGCCGAAGAGCGACTCACGCCGCTCTGCCTGCCTTATAACCCACGCCGCGAACGGTGACGATGATGTCCGGCTTCTCCGGGTCACGTTCGATCTTCGAGCGCAGACGCTGCACGTGCACGTTCACGAGGCGAGTGTCAGCCGCATGCCGGTAGCCCCACACTTCTTCGAGCAGGGTCTCGCGGGAGAACACCTGCCACGGCTTGCGGGCCAGAGCCACCAGCAGATCGAACTCGAGCGGAGTCAGAGAAATCGGGGAACCGCCCTTGGTCACGGTGTGACCGGCGACGTCGACAACGACGTCGCCGACGGTGAGCAGCTCCGGGGCCTGCGGTTCGGAGATGCGCAGGCGGGCTCGCACCCTGGCAACGAGCTCCTTGGGTTTGAACGGCTTGGGAACGTAGTCGTCGGCGCCGGACTCCAGACCGAGGACGACGTCCACGGTGTCCGATTTCGCCGTGAGCATGATGATCGGCACCGAGGAGATCTCGCGGATCTCTCGGCAGACCTCGAGGCCGTCCTTTCCGGGCAGCATGAGGTCGAGGAGGACCAGGTCCGGGTTCACCTTCTCGAATTCGCCGAAGGCCTGATCACCGGTAGCGCAGAAAAAGGGCTCGAAGCCTTCACTTTTGAGCACAATTCCGATCATTTCGGCCAAAGCCGTGTCATCATCAACTACGAGGATACGAGCGTTCATCCTCCCATTGTCGCTTATCAGCGCCCAATCTTTCGACCTCGACACCCTCACCTGCCGATGCAGACGCTGTGAAGTTCGCGCCCGGGGCGGTTCGACTCTGCACCGGAGTGCCAATCATGGCAGGATTGTTCGGTGATGGAACGATCGAATGCGTGGACCTCCGAGGTCGACTGGCAGACCGGTCAGTGGCAACGACGAGATCAGGGCCCGACGCATCACGAATGGCACCCGCCTTCCCCGCGTGGAGTCCTGGCCAAACGGCCGCTGACCTTCTTCGAGGTGCTCGATTCCGGGTTCCGACTGCTGCGCTTCGTCCCCGGGCTCACCATCGGCGCGGCTCTCATCGTGTTCACCCTCTGGACTCTCGTCCTCACTGCGCTCGGAACCTTCGTGGTTCTTGAGTTCCTGCCCTTCCTCAACGACCTCGTCAGCAATGACGATGCGATGTCCGGGTTCCTCCTCCTCGCGCAGATGGGGTCGGTCG
Source organism: Brevibacterium picturae (assembly GCF_030453725.1). Classification (GTDB taxonomy): domain Bacteria; phylum Actinomycetota; class Actinomycetes; order Actinomycetales; family Brevibacteriaceae; genus Brevibacterium; species Brevibacterium sandarakinum_A. The sequence continues at coordinate 22,010 of NZ_JAKDJU010000006.1, read as the reverse complement.
TCATCAGCCTGCTCAGCCTCGGCGTGGCTCATTTCCTCGCCGGATTGGCCGCCAGCGGCGCCGAGGGTTCGTTCGGTGCACGCAAGACCACGCTGACGCAGTCGTGGAGGTCTCTGCACGGCCGCCGGTGGACGCTCATTCTCGCCGCGCTCGTCCTGGGTGCCATCAATCTGGGTCTGCTCACCCTGCTTGGGCTCCCCTCTCTGCTGTTCGCACTGTTCGACAACACGGTCCTCGCGATCGTCACCGCCGTCATAGCGCTGGGACTCTGGCTGTGCGCCGTGATCTGGCTGAACCTGCGATTCGCCTTCACCGGTTCGGCGATCGCCGTCGAGAGGCTGGGCGTCCGTGCTGCGCTGGGACGCTCCTGGAGGCTGACCGGCCGAGGTTTCTGGCGCACCTTCGGTCAGCTCGGCCTCGGCTACTTCCTGTCCAACCAACTGGTCCAGCTCGTCATCACCCCACTCGTCACGGTCATCACCGCCGTCGCGACGGTCGCCGTCACCACCGTTGATGCAGCTTCCTCGGCGATGGCGCTCATCACCGTCATCGCCGGAGCACTTCTCCTGGTTCTGACGACGGTGTCCTCGGCGATCCTCTTCGCGTACTTCTCATGCCTCGTCTGTGTCTGCTACTTCGACCAGCGCATGCGCTCCGAAGGGTTCGATCTGGTCCTCATCCGTCGTGAGGAGAACACTGCATGAGCGCACTGCTGAGTTCGGTCATCGATCGTGGGACCGGGCGAGAATGGGTCGACCACGAGCTGTCGAAGAAGGAGTACTCGGACACCGACCTCACCCCCTTGGAACAGCTGGGACAGTGGCTGAGCGACATGTGGGACTCGATCGTCTCAGGTGCGCTGCAGGGCAACTCTCCCTGGCTGATTCTCATCGTCGTCGTGGCCCTCGCCGCCATCGTCGCGCTCATCGTCTGGCGGGTGCGCCGAGCCGGGCTGAGGAAGACCTCCCTTCCGCTGTCTGCCTTCGACCCCGTCGTCGCCTCACCGGAGCCCGGCCCGTGGAGGGACAGTGCACGGGCTGCTGCGCAGCGCGGCGACATGACGACGGCCGTCATCGATTCCGCACGCGCCATCTTCGCCGTGCTCTCCCAGAAGCAGATCGTCACGCTCGATTCGGCGTCGACGGCCAGCGAGCTCAGTCGCACCGCCGGAGGCGAGCTGCCCGAGCACCGGCGGGAGCTGACACGGGTCGCGAATGTCTTCAACGACCTGCTCTTCGGCGAGGACCCCGCCCGGACCTCCGCTGCCGCACTGAATGCAGCCTACGGCGAATTCCGCGCATTCGATGAGACCCTGAGCGTCCTGACTCCCAGGCATCGATCGGCGGTGGCATCGTGAGCGCCCTCATCGACGTCGCGACCAGAGGCACCCGCTCGAGCCCGGCGGTGCCGCTGACGGCTCGGCTGAGATCAGTTGGGGTGTGGATCGTCGCGGCCGCCGCCATCCTCATCACCGTGATCGTGACGATGCTGATGACGTCTGATCGTGGGGCCGATGCTCCGCTCCACTACGACTCCACGGCCCGCGACGGCACGAAGGCCATGGTCGAGACTCTGCGCGACCACGGGGTCGAGGTCACCACCACCGAGGATTTCGACACGGCCCACACGGCCTCCGGTCAGCCGGATACGACACTCCTGGTTCCGACGAAGACCGACATGCTCTCGCCGGGAGACATCGACGGATTCCGGTCCGAACTCGCCGCCAATGACAACCGTCTTGTGCTCATCGACCCCGGCTACACGGTCCAGGACTTCACCGATCGCATCACGGTCAATGACAGCCTCAGTCCGCTGGCGTCTCCGGAGGACATCTCACAGCCCGACTGCACCGTGGCCTCAGCTCAAGCTGCCGGCCCGACTGAGACCGGTGATGCCGAGTATGCCGAGTCCCGGAAGGGCACCGAGGGACTGCACACCTGCTATCCATTCGCCGGCCCCGGCGTCACCCAGATCGACGGCGGCGAAGTCACCCCCGGGTCTGCCCACGGGCAGCTCATCGTCGATGAGGGTGCCGGAGGAAAGGGAGATTTTCCCGTCACCGTCCTGGGCAATCCCGACTGGGTGACCAACGCCGGCATCGATGAGGAGGGCCATGCCTCGTTGGTGCTCTCCCAGCTGTCGCAGACCGACCATCTGGTCGTCTACTACCCCAGCCGGACCGATGAGTTCCAAGCACCGCCGTCGACCCTGGACTATGTGCCCAGCTGGTTCATCGCCGGGGCCCTGTGGCTGGTTCCATGCGTGTTCATCCTCCTGCTCATCCTCGGTCGCAGGTTCGGTCCCCTGGCCGTCGAACGACTGCCGGTCATCGTCCCCGCGGTCGAGACCGTGCATGGTCGGGCGGCTCTGGCCGCGCGCAGCCATGACCGGACCGGGGCGCTGCACACCCTGCGCACGGGAGCCCTGCTCCGCATCGCGAAACGGTTGGCCCTGGGCCCCGAGGCCGGCCTCCACGACATCATTCTCGCCATCGCGAACACGACGGGCCGCGATCCGGCCCAGGTCGAGTCGGTCTTCTCCTCCGCGGTGCCCCGCACCGACGCAGATCTGCAGCACATCGTCCATCTGCTCACCCTCATCGAAAGCGAGGTCCCATGACACAGACTCCTGGAGAGAACTCCGCCCAGCAGCCAACGCAGACCCAGGCAGCACAGTCTCAGTCGGCTCAGCCTCAGCCGACTCAAGAGCCCCATCCGCCCCAAGAGCGCGATCCCCTGCGGGAGGCGTTCGTCGATGTGCGCGCGCAGATCGCCAAGGCGGTCGTGGGTCAGGACGAGGCGGTCACCGGCATGCTCATCGCACTGCTGTGCCAAGGCCACGTGCTGCTCGAGGGTGTCCCCGGTGTCGCCAAGACCCTCCTGGTGCGCAGCTTCGCGAAATCGGTCAGCCTCGACAACACACGCATCCAGTTCACGCCGGACCTCATGCCCAGCGACGTCACCGGCTCACTGGTCTACGACGCGTCCGTATCGAACTTCGAGTTCCGTCCCGGCCCGGTGTTCACGAACATCCTCATCGCCGATGAGATCAACCGCACCCCGCCCAAAACCCAGTCGGCTCTGCTCGAAGCCATGGAGGAGCATCAGGTCTCGGTCGGCGGAGGCTCCCGTGCCCTGCCCGAACCATTCATGGTCGCGGCCACCCAGAACCCGCTCGAATACGAAGGCACCTATCCCCTGCCCGAGGCTCAGCTCGACCGGTTCCTATTCAAACTCGCGCTCGGGCTGCCCGAACGCGAGCTGGAACTCGAGATCCTCAACCGTCACGCCCACGGCTTCGATGCTTCCCACCTCGCCGAGGCGGGACTGACACCTGTCGTCGACGCGGACATGATCGCCCAGGCACGGGAGCGCATCGCCGAGATCTACATCGCACCGCAGGTCATCACCTACATCGTCGACCTGGCCCGAGCGACCCGAGAGGCACCGTCACTGGCTCTGGGCGTGTCTCCCCGCGGCGCCACCCGGATGCTCGGTGCCGCACGCGCCTTTGCCTGGCTCTCGGGCCGCGGCTATGTCACCCCCGACGATGTCAAGGCGCTGGCCCACATGGCCCTGGGGCACCGTGTGATCCTGCGCCCGGAGGCGCAGATGGACGGCCTCAACGTCGATCAGGTCCTCAACTCGATCATTGCGACCACCGAAGTACCGCGCTGAATGACGACCCGACTGCTCCTGCTCGCCCTGTTCGGGCTTGTCCCCGTCATGCTCATGCCGGGGTGGACGAGTGCATTGATCGTGGCCGGTGTCATCATCATCGTCGCCGTTGTCGACTTCTTCCTCGTGCCCCCGCCGAGGTTGGCCTCCCTTCAGCGCACCCCCGGACCGATGGTTCGACTCGGTGATCCCACCGATGCCACTCTCACAGTCGTCAATGACTCCCCCAGGCGTCTGCGCATCGCGGTCCGTGATGCGTGGTCACCGAGTGCCGGAGCGAAGAACACCCGCTCACAATTCGACTTACCCCCAGGCGAGAACACGCAGATGGTGACCCAACTTCTGCCCGTGCGCCGCGGCGCGCTGCACGGGGACAAGGTCACCGTGCGCTCACGCAGCGTCCTCGGGTTCATCTCCCGACAGCGGAGCTTCGATGTGCCGGCGATCGTGCGGGTCCTGCCCCCGTTCATCTCCCGGCGCGAACTTCCGTCGAAGACGCAGAAGCTGCGCGAACTCGACGGTCGGTCAGCTGTGATGATCCGCGGCATGGGTACGGAGTTCGATTCGCTGCGCGACTACGTCGACGGTGATGATGTGCGCTCAATCGACTGGCGCGCCAGTGCCCGCGCCCAGGATCTGGTCGTCAAGACCTGGCGGCCGGAGCGCGACCGGAGGGTCGTCATCGTCGTCGATTCCTCGCGGCTGGCCGCACGTCGCTGCGCAGACGGCACGGTCTTCGACGCAGCCCTGGAGTCTGCCCTGCTGTTGACGGCTCTGGCCTCGGGAGCAGGTGACAGGGTCGATGTCGTCGTCGCCGATGCACGCATCCGCGCAATCGCCTCGAGCCATCGTTCGAAGGACCCCGTCCATGACCTGTCGGTGGCCCTGACCACGGTCCACCCGGAACTCTACGATGCTGACTGGGAACAGATCTCGACGACTGTTCTGGCCACCTCCCGCCAGCATGCCCTCGTCGTCCTCGTCACCGCACTCGATGAGGGCAGCGTCTCCGATGAGATCCTGCCGGTCCTGCCGACGCTGTTGGCCAGGCACCGTGTGGTCCTCGCCTCGGTCGAGGATCCCGGATTGAGGGAGCTGGCTGCCAAACGCGAGGGAACCGATGAGATCTTCAGCGCTGCGGCCGCGGAATCGGAGCTGCTGACGTCGAAGTCGCTGCAGACCCGCCTGCGCGGAGCCGGTGTCCAGTCCGTCGAGGCCGCCCCCGACGACCTGCCCGGTGCGCTGGCCGATCTCTACATCAACCTCAAGGCGACCGGGAAGCTCTGAACTCCGCGCATCGATGAAGGCCGCAGGTCTGCGGTGGGCCCTCTACCGGTCTGTGGCGAGGATCGAATAGCCTGCCTGGTGCTCGTCGAGGTCGGCGCTGAGGCCGGCCCTGGCTGCGCGCTTGCCGAAGTACCAGACATAGGCGATGACTGCAGCGGTGTAGGCGACGCCGATGGCGATCTTGAGTGCCGGCGGAATCGGATTCGGCGTGACGAAGCCTTCGATGAGCCCTGAGACGAACAGCATGATGACCAGACCACCGGCGACGGTGAGCAAGGATCTGGCTTCGGAGGCGAGTTTGTTGCGTCGCAGCTGCGGTCCCGGCACCACCCAGGAGAAGAACAGTCTCAATCCCGCCGCTGCGGCGAGGATGATGCAGCTGATCTCGGGGATGCCGTGCGGGAGGATGTAGAGGAAGAAGTCCGAACCGCGGTCGAACTCGAACATCATCGCACCGGAGAAGCCGACGTTGACCGCATTGGAGAACAGCCCGGAGACGACGAAGACACCGGTGATGCCCAGGAGCACGAACTGCACCGCGATCCAGGCGTTGTTCGTCCACACTCCCACTGCGAAGAAGCCGTTCGGGTTCTCCTTGTAGTAGTCGACGAAATCATGTTCGGCGAACTGTTTGCGGAAGGCACGGTCACCGAAGGTCTCGAGCACTTCCGGGTGCATGCCCGCCCAGATCCCGGCCAGGCACGCCACTGCCAGAAAGCACGCGGCGACGATGAGGAAGTCCCACCGCAGCCGGTAGATCGACAGCGGCAGGCCGATGACGAAGAAGCGGGAGAGACCGCTCAGCCCGCCGGCGGGAACCGCGGAGAGATGATTGCGCGAACGATGGACGATCGCGGACAGCCGCGCAGCCTCCAGAGAGTCGGGAGCCACCGTCATGATCCGCGACAGGTCCTTCGATGCGTCCCGATAGAGGTCGAGGAATCTGTGCGTCTGCGCCGGAGTCAGCGTGTTCTTCTTCGCCAGCATGGACAGTTCTCGCCACTTGTCGCCGTGCAGTTCGGCCAGCAGATTCGGGTCCATGCTTCAAGCCTATCTGAGACTCCCGTCGACCAGAGTATGCGTCCCAGGCGATCGGCAATGAACCGGAGATGCGAATTATGACAAGATGGATCTGTGAGTATTCTGGTGACGGGTGAAGCCGTCGAACTGAGCATCCAGCCCGCAGCCCTGGCAGCACGCGCGCTGAGCTGCCTCATCGACTACATCGTCTACGCGATCGTCAACATCGGGCTCATCATCGCCATGTTCTGGTTCCTGCTTCAGATCCTCGACGTCAATGAGCTCCTCCTGACATCGGTCATGACCATCATGAGCATCTCGGTGTTCGTTCTCCTGCCGATGATCGTCGAAGTCCTCACCCATGGTCGCTCCATCGGCAAGCTCATCCTGGGCCTGCGGGTCGTCCGTGACGACGGTGGCGCAGTACGAGCCAGGCATTCGTTCATCCGGGCCATTCTGTGGCCCTTCGAGATCTTGTCGACCGGTGGCGGCCTGGCCGCCCTCTCCGGGCTGATCTCGCCACAGGCCAAACGCCTCGGCGACTACATGGCCGGAACAGTCGCCGTCAGCGAACGCACCGCCCCACCCCAGCCGGTCCGCACGCATGTCTCACCGCACCTGCACAACTGGCTGGCGGAGACCGATATCGCCACACTTCCTGCCGGCCTGCACCGACGAGTCGTGCAGTTCCTGTCGATGTCGGAGAACCTGGGACGCGATTCGCGCTGGGATCGTGCGAAGGAGCTCGCCACCGAACTCAACCCCTATGTCGCGCCAGCGCCGCCGGAGGGGACGATGCCCGAACAGTTCTTATCGGCCGTCATCCACCGGCAACGGTCTGCGGAGTTTTCGAAGCAGCAGCGCCGCAGTGAACAGTCTCAAGCCTTCCGCGCAGGAGTCAACAACCTCCCGCACGGGCTGAGCCTGCAGAGCCGGTAGGGCTCTGCAGGCTCAGGTTCGACTCAGTACCTCAGTACCGGTAATGCTCGGGCTTATAGGGTCCGGCGACGTCGACGCCGATGTATTCGGCCTGTTCCTTCGACAGCTCGGACAGGTTCGCTCCGAGTGCCGGCAGGTGGAGGCGGGCGACCTTCTCGTCGAGTTCCTTCGCCAGGCGGTGCACATCGTTGTCGTAGCGATCGGGGCTGTTCCAGAGTTCGATCTGCGCGAGCACCTGGTTGGCGAATGAGGCGCTCATCACGAACGAGGGGTGACCGGTAGCGTTGCCCAGGTTGAGCAGACGTCCTTCGGAGAGGACGAGGAAGTCCGTCCGATCCCGGTCCACCCCCTGATCGGCGGGGACGGGCACGCGCCACTCATGGACCTGTGGCTTGATCTCGACCTTGCTCACTCCGGAGACCTTGGCCAGCCCGGCCAGATCGATTTCGTCGTCGAAGTGTCCGATGTTGCCGACGATCGCCCCGGGCTTGAGGCGTGTCAGCACCTCGACTCCGACCACACGAGTGTTGCCGGTGGTCGTGATGATGATGTCGGCGCTCGGTGCCACCGTGGCCAGGTGTTCGACCTGGTAGCCGTCCATCGTCGCCTGCAGGGCGCAGATCGGGTCGATCTCGGTGACGATGACCCTGGCTCCCTGGCCGCGCAGCGCCTCGGCGGCGCCCTTGCCGACATCACCGTAGCCGACGACGACGGCGATCTTGCCGCCGATGAGGACGTCTGTGGCGCGGTTGAGACCATCGGGCAGGGAGTGGCGGATGCCGTAACGGTTGTCGAACTTCGACTTCGTCACCGAATCGTTGACGTTGATGGCGGGGAACGGAAGCTTGCCTTCCTCGGCCAGACGATAGAGGCGGTTGACTCCCGTCGTGGTCTCTTCGCTGACGCCCTTGATGCCGGCAGCCATGCGTCCGAAGCGGCCGGGCGAGGCTGCGAGTGATCTCCGAACCTGTGCCAGGAGGACCGCGAACTCCTCCGGGTCGTCCTCGCCCGCGGCCGGTACTCCCCCGTCGAGTTCGGCCTGGGCACCCTTGAGGACGTACATCGTGGCGTCGCCGCCGTCGTCGAGGATGAGGTTGGCGCCCTCGGCGAAGTCGAAGATCTTGTCCGCGGCCCACCAATACTCCTCGAGGGTCTCACCCTTCCATGCGAAGACGGGCACACCGGCGGGCGCTTCGACGCTGCCGGCGCCGACCACGACGGCGGCGGCCGCCTCGTCCTGGGTGGAGAAGATGTTGCAGCTGGCCCAGCGCACCTGTGCCCCGAGGGCGACGAGGGTTTCGATGAGCACGGCCGTCTGCACCGTCATGTGCAGGCTGCCGGCGATGCGGGCACCGGTCAGAGGTTTGCTGCGGCCGAACTCTTCGCGCAGTGCCATGAGTCCCGGCATCTCGCGTTCGGCCAGTCGGATCTGGTGCCGTCCGGCCTCGGCCAGACTCAGATCGGCAACCTTGAAGTCGGTGGGTTCGAGCACGGTACCTCCATCGGGAGCGAAAGCTGTTGTCATCTGCGTCGAGTCTATTGCCTGCGGGCCTCGACGAAGTCACTGGCCTGTGCGGTCAGTTCACGCAGGCGCTCGGGGTCGCCGGCTTCGACGTTGAGGCGCACCAGCGGTTCGGTGTTCGACTTGCGCAGGTTGACCCACCAGTCCTCGCCCTGCAGGCCGATGCCGTCGAGGTCGTCGACCGTGTTGGTCGGGAAGTCACCGGCCGCGGTGGCGAAGGCGGAGAGCACAGCATCGGGATCGGCCACGGTGAAGTTGATCTCTCCCGATTGGACGTAGAGGTCGTAGTCGGCGACGAGTCGTGACGCCGGTGCCCCGGTCTTCGCCAGGGCGGAGATCAGGTGGCAGGCGGCGAGCATGCCGGAGTCCGCACCGTAGAACTCATCGAAGTAGAAGTGTGCGGAGTGCTCGCAGGCGAAGACGGCGTGTTGGGAGCGCATGAGAGTTTTGATGCCGGAGTGGCCGACCTTCGAGCGCACTGCTCGCCCGCCGGCAGCTGTGATCGTGGCCGGAACGCTGCGTGAGGTGATGAGATTGTGGATGACCACGGGTTCGGCCACGCCTGCGGCCCTGGCGCGAACGATTTCGCGTTCGGCGACGAGTGCCCCCACTGCCGATGGTGACAGGGTCGCTCCGGTTTCGTCGATGAAGAAGCACCGGTCGGCATCGCCGTCGAAGGCCAGCCCCAGGTCAGCACCGTGCTCGAGTACCGCGCGGGAGACGTCGAGGAGGTTCTCCGGTTTCAGCGGGTTCGCCTCGTGGTTGGGGAACGTGCCGTCGAGTTCGGTGAAGAGTCCGATGACGTCGAAGGGAACAGCGGCGTAACCGGCATCGGTGCCGAAGACCTCGCCGAGGAGTTTGCCCGCCATGCCGTTGCCGCAGTCGATGACGACGCTCAGGCCCGTGACCTCTTCGACGTGGGTCAGGGTGCGGATGCGCTCGACGTAGCGTTCGCGCATGTCCGCGCCGGCAGCCTCGTCGATGGCGACCTCGGCAATGGTGGCGTCCGTGGGTGCCTGCGGTGCCAGTTCCCTGATCCGTCCCAGCCCCGAGGCGAGGCTGACTCCGGCCGCACGCGGGCCGCAGATCTTGATCCCGTTGTAATCTGCCGGGTTGTGGCTGGCGGTGATCATCGCGCCGGGCAGATCGAAGATCCCCGAGGCGAAGTACAGCTGGTCGGTCGAGCACAGCCCCAACAGCACGGCTCGATATCCGGCCGCTTCGATGCCGGCGGCGAAGGCCTGGGCGAAATCGGGTGAACTGGGTCGCATATCGTGGCCGACGACCACCTCGGCGCTCGAATGGAGCTGTGCCATCGCTGTCGCGGTGGCCCAGCCGAGGGCGAAGAGCACATCCTCGTCAAGCTGGTCGGGGATGCGGCCCCGGATGTCATAGGCTCCGACCGCGGGCTCGAGCGCAGTCGTGCGGGCCTCGACGAGTTCGGGACTGGGGTCTGTCATGAATCGCCGATGATGCGCAGGTGACCGTGTTTGCGACCGGGCATCGATCCGTCGCTTCGCCTCTCAGACGTCGACGACGACGCACTCGACGACGCTTCGTCTGCTCTCGTTCCCTCCCCGGGACGTCCCGCAGCTTCCCGGACGGCGTCGGCGATGGCCAACAGGTCGTCATGGGTGCGCTCGGGCGGCGCCTGCTCACCTTCGATGCGGATGAGCTGCCATCCCACGGGCGGGGTCAGTTTTGCGGCATGATCGGCGCACAGGTCATGGGCACCGGGCTCGGCGCGACGCGACAGCGGACCGATGACGACACAGGCATCAGCGTGCACGTACGTCATGGTGGCTGCGGCACTGCGCGAGCAGCTGACTTTTGAACACAATCTCACGGCTGACACAGTCCCTCACTTTACACGCGAGCACCGCCTGTCCTCGTCAGTCAGGGCCGTGTGGTCAGTACAATATTGACTCATGAGCACCAGGCGTCATCGTGATCGGCACGGCCGCGGACTGCGGTCCCCACTGTTCTTGGCCGATGTCCCCGCGCGCCTGCGCCGGGCCGACAGCTTCGCCCGTGTCGCGGCCGCGGAATTCGCCCGCTTCCGGGCGCAGGAACCGGCACTCCTCGCCGAGGTGGTACTGGCCATCGATGCCGTTCCACCGGCGAGTTCCACCGAGCCAGCATTCGGCCGGGTCTTCCCCGCCACCGCGCACAGGCTCACGCACATCGTCCTCTACCGGCGCGTCATCGAGTATCACAGCAGCGGACAGAGGGATTCCCTCATCGCCGAGGTGGTCGCCGACCAGGTCGAGATCCTCAGGAATTCCTAGCCGAGACGGATGTCGCGATAGGCCACGCCGGCAGGAGCCGGAGCCGGCGAGACCGCAGAGATCCCTGAGTCGGTGGTGACCACATAGCTGGCGTGGACACCATTCGACTGGGACCCTGAGGCGTTCTCACCGCTGATGACGATGGCGCGAACGGCGTCCGGCGACACCTCGGCGGGGCTGAACTCGGTGGTGCCGGTGGGATTGAGGTCGATCGACTGCGGCTGGGTGAGTGAACCGTCGTCGAGCATTCCTCGCACCTGCACCTGCCCCTGGCCGGGTGAGAGGTAGAGCTTTCCGGTGCCCGTGCGCGGCAGAGCCATGACCTGGGAGTCGGCGAGGGCACCGGTGGCTTTGACGCTGCCGAAATCGGCGCTGCCCTTCTCCCCGTCCTGACCGATGAATGCGCTGGCCTGAATCGGCTGGTCCGAGTCGAGGACGACGCTCGTGGCGTCGAGATCGCCGAGTTCAGCCTCTGCGACCCCGTGGGCGACCACGCTCATCGACGAACGGGGAATGTCGATCTGCCCATCGGGACCGTAGGCCTTGAGAGAGACCTCCGACAAGTCATCACTCGGATTGGCCACGCGCAGGCGGACATCCTGACCATCGAGGCCGGTGACGACCTGCTGCGGATCGGCGTCTGCTCCGCTTGTGGCCAGGTCGATGCCCTTGGGGGTGAGGCCGTCGAGCACGGTCTCCTGCACGGAGCCGGCCACAACTCCCCCATCGACGTTGACATCGACGGCCAGGGACTCGGCCCCGGCAGCCAGACCGGCGAGACGGATGGCGCGCTGCTTCCCGGCCTTGATGCTGACCTCTGTCGGCTCCCCACGCTGTCCGGACGGCGTCATGAGTGTGACCTCGGCCTGGACGGGAACGTCGCCGGGGTTGCTCAGCAGCAGCTGGGAGTTCGATCCCGCGGCGCCGGAGCCGGCCAGAATCCGGAAGTTGCTCGACGCTGACCCGCAGCTCAGGGTCGCGAGTCCGGTGAGGTCGCCGGATGTGCCCTCGACGGTTTCGACACCGGTCGTCAGCGCCGGTGCCCCGGGACGGGCGAAACCGGTGATGAGTTTGGTCTTGTCGATCGGGTCATCGCCGGAGACGAAGCCGGAGGAGCTGGGGTTGTCGAAGTTCGCGGACCCGCCCAGATCAGCCACCTGCAGACGGGCCGCAGAGACCGAGCCGTCGGTGGCGCTGATCGGTGCAGAGGCGGAGACGACACGTGTGGAGACGTTCGAATCGTCGACGAACTCCGCGTCGGTGCCCTCAGCCTCGTCATCGGTCAACAGCGGGCCGGGGCAGATCACACGAGTGTCGGCGGTGGGCATTCTCACCTGCTCGGGACTGCGATCGAGCGTGCCGGGAGTCAGCGGCGTCAGGAACGAGGTCGTGGCCACGAGCACCCCGGGCACGGCGATCGCCGCGAAGGTCACGATGCTGCGCATGTGTTTCATGACTTCTCCTCCACGGGTTGCTCGGGCGCCGGCTGTCCCGGTGTCGGCTCCTCGGGCGCCGGCCGCGACGGCCCGTCCGATCTCGAACGAGTCGTTCGGGACCAGGCCCGGGTCTGCCGCTGGGATCCGAACGGGATCGCGACGATGAGGGTGAGGAGGCCGAGGATCCACCCGACCACGACGCCGGGAGCGAAGAGTTCCGGCCCGTGGTTCAGCTCCACCTGACCCCCATCGGCGGGCAGCGTGAATTCGGAGGTCCAGCCGAACGTGGACTCCTCCGGCTTCGGCAGGTCACTGCCATCGATGCCGGCGGTGATGTTGTCGGCGCTGCTGGCCACGATCAGGGTGCGTCCCTCGTCGCCAGCGGCCACCTCGGCGGTGGTGCCATCCATCGGTGCGGTGCTCATCGTCCCGTCGGGCTCACGCACGAGGAAACGACCGCTGTAGGGGGTGTCGACCTGCCACAGTCCACCCGACTCGGTCGGACCGACCTCGACCACACCGTCGGCGGCGGCCACCGAGTTCGCGAGATTCTTCGCGCTGGGATCGACGAGGACGAAGTCCACGCCGAGCTGGCCCAGGATGGATCGGACGTCTCCGACGTCATCGGCCGAGAGTGCTGCCGCGGCCTGCGCGATCAGCCTCTGATCCTCACCGATGGGCAGGGGTCTGCGCTCCCACAGCCAGCCTCCGACCGCCTCGGCGGATCTCATCGTCGAGGTGCCGATGATCGTCCCATCGGCCGACGACAGGAGGCGGGCACGGACCTCACCGTCGCTGACGTCGAGGCGCAGGGTGCGTGCCTGGGTGTCACCGGAGGCACGGTCGGCAGCCAGTGCCGGGACGGTGCCGTGCTCCTGAGTGGTGACGGAGTCCGCCGAGGTGGTGCTGGGTCCGGCGCCGACGATGATGAGACCGACGGCGGCGAGGGCCACAAGCCCTGCCAGACCGCGCATGGGCAGCCTGCGGGAGTTCGTCGATCGAGTGGTGGTGGACTGGGCGCCGAGCGTCAGCAGCATGACCGCGCCGAGACTGAGCAGTGTCAGGCCTGCGGCCGGATAGGAGCCGATGAGATGGAAGGGCCCGGTCTGGGCCGGGATGAGGACCTGGACGGTGGCCAGCAGCAGACCGGCGAGGTAGAGGCCGACGGCCCACATCAGGCGGGAGAGTCCGAGGTGGGCTTCGATGAGCGTGAGGAACGCGAGGATGAGCATCGGCAGCACGAGGACCGGCGCCCACAGCTGCAGCATCGCCGGGCTGACGCCGCCGACGCCGATCGTCGCGAGCAGATCGGACAGCCAGGTCATGTCGATCGGTGAGGGGAAGCCGACCGCCAGGAGGTAGCTCGGCGGGGCAGGTGGGGCCAGGGTCTGGCCGGGCATGACGAAGACCGCGCCGGGTTCGCTCACGAGTGCTGCCAGCCATGGCCAGGCCAGGAACAGGGTCGGGGCCAACAGCCACAGGTGTCGCAGGCCACGGCCGGTGCACAGCAGCACGACGGTGCCGATGATGCCCAGGGGGAGCATCAGCGGGACGCCGGCGATCATGACGAACAGGAGGAGCCCCCCGGTGGCGGCCGCGGCGATCGACCCTGTGCGCAGGCTGCGCCGCAGGGCAATGACGAAGAGGGGTGCCGCGATCCAGACGAGGATCACGCCGAGGCGGCCGGTCGAGAGTGCGGTGACGAAGAGCGGGGCGGCGATCCACAGCAGACCGGCGAGGCCGCGCACCCAGCGCCTCTTCACGATCACGCCCGCCGCGGCGTAGGCGGCGATGACGGCAAGGATCGGGGCGAGGAGGATCAGTGTGCGGACCATGATGTCGACGTGGCCCAGGAACGGAAGGCTCAGCACTGCCAGGACCAGCTGGTAGGGGTCGGCGGGAACAGCGGCACCGGTGGAGACGTCGAGGTTCGGGCTGAGCAGGCGGGCGACGAGTTCCGCCAGCGACACGTCGGTCGATCCCAAGGCTCCCCCGACGAGGTGGCCGGGGCCGAAGAGGCGGAACGAGACGAAGCCGCTCAGTGCCGCAGCCGCGACGAGGAGGTAGGTCAGGGGGTTGTGGAAGAGTCCCGCACCGCCGGTGACTTCCAGGCGCGAGAACGAGTCGATGGCCTCTTCCGTGTCGCCGACCGGGTTGAGTTCGGTTTCGTCCATGGTCTCCGGGCCTTCGGCAGCTGCCGAGTCGGCCTGAGCCTGCCGGGCGTCCTCGGCGGAGTTCATGCTCCGGCGCTGGACGGCGAGTTCGTCCGGGTCCGCGTAGAGGGCGGCCACATGGGAGTCGGCACTGCGTTTGGCGATGCGGCTGCGACGGGCGTTGGAACGCCTCAGCCGGGAGGTCGTGCGGGCGTCGGCGCCGAGCCCGAGCAGCGCGGAGAAGTACCAGGAGGCGGCGCGGACATTGTTCGACAACAGACCCGCCACGGTGTTCCTGAGCTGGGTGAGGGCGAGGAGACAGAAGATTCCCGCAAATCCGGGACTGGCGAGGCTGAGCCGGTAGCGCTGTTCGGTGCGGATCTGAGCTTTCGAGCTCGGCGGCAGTGATGAGGAGCCCAGCTGGGATGCCGACATCGCGGAAACTGTGAGCCTGGCGTGCGGGGCGACGACCACCCGGCGGCCGAGGTCACGCAGTCGACGCGAGTATTCGAGACCGCGATATGCCACGCCGAGGACTCGGGAGGGGGCTCCGATCCTCTCGAGTTCCGTGGTGGCGATGAGCATGCCGGGCAGGTCGAGGCCGAGCGTCTCCGACCGGCCGTCGCGCTGCCCCTGGTCGATCTCCCCGTCCGCGACCGGGTTGACCCTGGCCCCCGCCGAGGTGGTGGTGACGCCGGCGGAGACGATGCGATCGGAGCGCATGATCTTGGGACCGACGGCGCCGATGGATTCGGTCTCACCGATCGCGTCGAGAAGTTCTTCGAGGCAGTCGGGTTCTGGCCGCGAGTCGGCTGTGAGGAACCACAGATGTGTGCTGCCGGCTACCTCGGGGAGGGTCTGTGCCTCTGTGACGGCAAGACCCCCGAGATCCACGATCGGGATCCCGGGGTAAGTCTTGTCCAGAGCTGTTTCGAGCTCGACCCTGCTGCTGTCGTCACCAGCGGCGACGACAACGGTGACGGCAGGTTTCACACGACTCGTTTCTTGAGTCGACGGCGTTCACGTTCAGACATGCCGCCCCAGATTCCGAAGCGCTCGTCGTTCGCCAGGGCGTATTCGAGGCAGTCCGAGCGGACATCGCAGGATGCACAGACACGTTTGGCCTCACGAGTCGATCCGCCCTTTTCGGGGAAGAATGCCTCGGGATCGGTCTGCGCACACAGCGCTTGGTCCTGCCAGGAAAGTTCGCCGTCCTCGGCTGCCCCTAAGAGCAGTGAGAGCGGCGATACTGCGGAGTTGTCCGTGGGAAGCGGTGTCAGATCGTTCGGATCGATCGCCAATGGATCAGGCAGAGTATCCGGTGTACGCGCCCCTGGTTCGACGAACCAGTCTTCGGCACTTCGAGAAGTGACTCCGGGCACTGTGGAGAAGTCTTCCCTCTCCTGCCTTTTGCTCTGTGCGCTTTGCACGGTTTTCCCCTTTCTCACTCTCGGCTCATCTCCCACTGCGGGCTCCTGTTCCGGTACCGTTCGAGGAGTGAACCGGTCTGGGTGCGACCGACTCTCCGAACGGTTCCGGAGGTGAGGCTCGTGCTGACGGTATCAGCGTGGGGGATGCTCGAATCCGAGGATTCGTGCCGAGTGCGTTCCCCTGTTAAGTATAAATTACACGCGTGTCATTACCGCCTCGTCAAGCCCTTGTGGAGTATTGCAGGAGGCGCCTGCGGGTTATTCGAACACACCTTCACATACACACGCGCCGAGAACACCACATATAGCGACCACTATCTGGGATGGACACAACCCGTAGTGATCACCTGAGCAAATCTGGAGAATTTCGAAATCATTCACCGTCGGTGGGATTATGGAGTCATGAGAGTCGAATCACTCGCGATCGTTGCCCGATCCCAGCACCCGCCGCCTCAATTCGGGCTTCGTGGCACTCCGACGACGCTGTGGACGCGAGGATGAACGACCGGCTGCTCACCGTGTATGCGCCTCCGGTCGAGGAGGACATCGCACCCGGATCCGATCTGGCAGCGATCCTTGTCAACGCCCTGCGTCGGAATCGCATCGACCTCAAGGACGGCGACATCCTCGTCATCGCGTCGAAGGTCGTGTCCAAGTCCGACGGACGTCTGCACACCGTGAAGGACCGGGCAGAGTTCGAGGACCTCGTCGAGGATTCGTCGAACCACCTCGTCGCCGAACGCACCTATGCCTCCGGGTCCACCGTTCAGATCGTTCGCACCCATTCGGGGACAGTTCAGGCGGCAGCCGGACTCGACCAATCGAACTCGAGCGGCTCCGTCGTCCTCCACCCCGCCGACAGCGACGTTTCGGCGCAGAAGCTGCGCACACGTGTCGAAGATGCCTTCTCGGTGCGGATCGGCGTCGTCATCTCAGACACCATCTCGCGGCCCTGGAGGATCGGCGTCGGTGATTTCGCGCTCGGTCTCTCGGGCCTCTCCGGTCTCGATGATCAGCGCGGCAGACCCGACGATGACGGTCGCGTGCAATCGGTGACTGTGCGCGCGATCGCCGACGAGATCGCTGCCGCAGCCGACCTCGTCAAGGGATCCTCGCGAGGCCTTCCGATGGCACTCGTTCGAGGTGCGGGCGGATACCTGGACAGTGGACGGTCCGGGGCGAAGGCCCTGAGCCGCGATCTCGGCGAGGACTGGTTCCGCTACGGCCACGTCGAAGCCATCCACAGGGGCCTCGGGGTCACCGAGCTGCCGGGCCGGGCCGCGGCCGGTGACAACAGCGACGACATCCTCGAACGCGTCTCCCGCGCCATCCGAGTCGTCCGCGCCGGAGGTTCGCGCACACCCGGTCAGGCCGCCTGGCGGATGCGAATCGAAGGCTCCGGGTCCCGGATCACGATGGCCCCGTCCGACTCTCCGGCCACACCCCAGGCCGGTGGCCCTCCCCTGCTCGAGGCGATGGTGGGCCTCGGCTCACTCGTCGAACGCATGCACACCGCGCTGTTCGCCGAGGATCTCAGTGCGACGACGAAATGGGAATGGGCCGACGGTGAGCTCGGCGCGTTCCCTCGCGGGGTCAACATCAGCATCGGGCTCCTGTCCCCCTGAACTCCCGCGCCCGCCGAACCGCCATCGACCAACCGACGACCGAACCTCCACCGACCAACGAGAAAGCAGGTCATCCTTCGTGGATCTCTCCATCATCAGCCGCACCGGCGGGCCCGTCCTCTTCTGGCGCGGCCCCGACTACGACAGACTCGATCTCACCGGTCCGGTCGCAGCGAACTGGGTGAACAAGGGCGTCGGCCTCTTCGGCGACTACGACCTCGGACCCGATTTCACGCTCTTCGTACCGATGCCGACTGGACTGCACTGGCGTGAGCTCGTCGCGATCCTCAGCGTGCTCCTCGCCGATGGTCGCGTTGTCCTCGACTCGGCCATCTCCGAGCCCGGAGTCGAGGTCACTGCGGCTCCGGAGGGTGACTTCCACGCCTTCGTGCCTCTGGGGCACGAGGACGACGAGCGTCTGACTGCGGCCGAGGAGGTCTTCGTCTACAACCCGCCCGCGCTGGCCCTGAGCACCCCCGTCGATGAGGACTTCATCGACGTCAATTCGGCGATCCGCGCCTACCCGGACGTCACGCCTCGGCGTCTCCAGTCAACCGGGACCCTCATCGTCGGCGACCAGGAGATCCAGTGGACCGAGTCCCCGAACGACTCCGGTTCCGGCATCCTCGTCGCGAACTCGACCCCGCTCCCCGACGAGTGGGCGACGTTCCTGGGCCACCTCCTCCGCGGGGGTGAGACCTTACTGGGCAACGGGATGGACGAGGTTCGCATGACGGACCTGGCGCGCAGCCTCGGCGAGGTCCGTGGCAGACTGGGAACATGGACAAAGTAGTTGATACGCCCGCTGCGGCGGTAGCCGATATTGCAGATGGATCATCGATCGCCGTGGGCGGTTTCGGTGTCGTCGGCGTTCCTGAGTTCCTGATCCGAGCGATCAAGGAGCAGGGGGCCAAGGACCTCGAGGTGATCTCGAACAACGCCGGTGTCGACGGGCGGGGCCTGGGCCTGCTGCTCGCCGACCATCGTCTCCGACGCATCATCGCCTCCTACGTCGGTGAGAACAAGGAATTCGCACGCCAGTACCTCTCGGGCGAACTCGAGGTCGAGCTGACCCCACAGGGCACCCTTGCTGAGAAGCTGCGGGCCGGCGGGGCCGGAATCCCGGCGTTCTACACGATCACCGGCGCCGGCACCCAGATCGCCGAAGGCGGCATGCCCTGGAAGTACGACGCCGAGGGCAACGTCGTCAAAGAATCCCCTGCCAAGGACACCCGTGTCTTCGACACCTTCGGCGAGGAGAAGGAATACGTCCTCGAACAGTCGTTGGCACCCGATTACGCCCTCGTGCGCGCCGCCGTCGGAGACCGCCACGGCAACCTCGTCTTCAACTCCTCGGCCAGGAACTTCAATCCCCCGGCGGCACAGTCGGCCCGGATCACCATCGCCGAGGTCGAGAAGCTCGTCGAGCCCGGCGAGATCGATCCCGATGACGTCCACGTACCCGGCATCTTCGTCCACCGCGTCGTCCCGCTGAACGCGGAGCAGGTGGCCGACAAGCCCATCGAAAAACGCACCGTCCGCGAAGCCTGAGGAGAGCCAGATATGTCACTGACAAGAAACCAGATGGCGGCCCGCGCAGCCCAGGAACTCGAAGACGGCAGCTACGTCAACCTGGGCATCGGAATGCCGACACTCGTGCCCAACTACCTGCCCCAGGGGGTCCACCTCGTCCTCCAGTCGGAGAACGGGCTGCTGGGTGTGGGCCCCTACCCCACAGAAGAGGAGATCGACCCTGATCTCATCAATGCCGGCAAGGAGATCGTCACAATGAACCCCGGCGCCTCCTACTTCGACTCCGCGGCCAGCTTCGGCATGATCCGCGGCGGTAAGATCAACGCCGCGATCCTCGGCGCGATGCAGGTCGCCACGAACGGCGACATCGCGAACTGGATGATCCCGGGCAAGATGGTCAAGGGAATGGGCGGTGCCATGGACCTGGTCCACGGTGCCCAGCGCGTCATCGTGATCATGGACCATGTCGCCAAAGACGGTTCGCACAAGCTCCTGTCCAGCTGCGACCTCCCGCTGACCGGCAAGGGCGTCGTCAGCCGCATCGTCACCGACATCGCCGTGCTCGACGTCACCGGAGACTCCTTCACCCTCGTCGAACTGGCTCCCGGAGTCAGCGTCGAGGAAGTCAAGGACAAGACCGGCGCCGAGGTGAACGTCCCGGACGACGTCCCCACCATCAGCGTCGACGCCGCCTGAGGCGTTTGCGCGACCTCGCGACTGGTTCGCTATCGCCTGGGCGACTGGTTCGCCGATGGCCTGGGCGACTGGTTCGCCGGAGGTTGCGACGAGGCCGCCCTGGACCGATTTCTGAGAAGGAGCTCGGCCCCGGGCGGCCTCTTCCATGTGCGAATGTGCTCGGCGGCCGCAGGGCGCACCGTAAGCGGCATAGACCACGTTTAGTTCAGCATCCCCTACAGTCAGCGCTGAACGGCACCCCAGCAAAGAGTAGATTCACTGCTGACGGTGCGTGGTGCTCCCTGCCGCTGACGGTTCAGACGAAGGGCAGCGAGGTGTCGAGCCCGGTGGTGGCCACGAACAGGTCCCCATGGCCGTCTGCGGTCACTGTGGGCTCATTTGCCGCGATGAACACGCTCTGACCACGTGTGAGTGTCACTGTGGAGCCCAGAGACGTCAGAGTGATGGTTCCCGAGGTGCACAGGGCTATGCTTGCGCCTCGGCGTTCGACCTGTGTCAGGCGTGGGCACCGCAGTGACTGCAGGGCGAAGTCCTCGGTCGTTCCGAGCAGGATTCCGTCGCGGTCGGGTTCGACCATGCAGGGTGTGGCCGAGGTGAACTTCGCAACCGTGCCCAGTTCCGGGATGTCGATGTGTTTGTTCGTCAGTCCCCCGCGAAGAACGTTGTCGCTCGAGGCCATGACTTCGATACCGGTCCCGCCCAGATAGGCATGCAGCACGCCGGATTCCATTGCCAGGGCCTCCCCCGGCTGCAGGTGCACCCGATTGAGCATGAGCGCCACGAGGACACCTGGATCGGACGGGTAGTCGGATACGAGCTCGTGGAACGTCTCTGCAGGATCGACTGCTGTCCCCGAACGGCTGATGTGGCCTTCGGGGAGTTCTGCCAGGTCCTGTGCGGCGGCTTCGTCGACGAATTGGGCAGACCGCGAGTCTCCGAGGACGAGTTCGACCGCTTTGGAGAAGGCCCTTGCCTCGGTCACGGACTTCAGTGCCGAGATCACGTCGCCCAGAAAGTCCAGCGAGGCCGGTGACAGTGACAGCGACAGCAGTCGTTCAAAGGTTGCGCGTACGGCCTTGCGCGACCGGAATCCGGTCAGCGCGTGAAACTCGGTGAGGGCGTAGATGAGTTCCGGTTTGGCGGAGGGGTCCTTGTAGTTGCGGGTCGCGGAGTCGAGGTCGGGCCCCCGGGACTCTTCGCGTGCGAAGCCCGCGGCCGCCTGTTCCGGGTTCGGGTGAACCTGGATCGACAGTGCCTTCTGCGCGGAGAGGACCTTGAGCAGGAAGGGCAGACGCGGTCCGAAGGCCTCCAGCGAATCCTGGCCCAGCAGGCCTGCGGGATCGCCGGCGAGGTATTCGATGAGGTTGGGACCGACCGTGCTGCTGTCCGTCTTCACATTCAGAGATGACGATGATCCGCGCTGTGCGGCACGGCGGCTCGAGCGCTGCTGCTCGACGTCTCCGGCGTCCACACGAGAGGGGCTGAGGGGATGTGCTCCGAGCCAGAGCTCGGCGCAGGGTGTGCCGTCGGGCGCGGTTCCCAGGATTGCCGGGATCGCGTCCGTGGTGCCCCAAGCAAAGTTCTTGACCGTGTTGTGCAATCGACGCACTGTCTTGGTCCCCTTCGGCTGGACTGATCGGACGAACACGCGTGAATGCCGCGTGCGTTCCTCCACGTTAGCGCGTTCATGCCGACTGATCATCGATTCGCGAGGTGGCTTCACCGACTGTTCAGACCAGGACATCTGTTGTTCACCGCCTGCGACCAGGACGTATGGTCAACAGGAGCGGTTAACAAACGATCAGCGGGCGGACAACCTCATCGAAATTGTCCGGGAGTCCGGAGTCCCATACGTGCGTATGCCCGAAAGCAGAAAGCCTCGCGGCCGGTTCTCTTCAGAACAGACCGCGAGGCTGTGGGGCTATCCGCCAGGGGTCACCCGACTGATATCGTCCGGCTGGTGTCAGCCGACGACGCGAATGACCTTCGCTCCACGATCGAGCATCCAGCTGTAGCTGCGCTCCGTCGTGTTCGTCCGGGACGAGCCGGCATCGTACATCTTTCCCTCGGTTTCGGAGATGATGCCGATGTGGCCCGGGATCCAGATCAGATCTCCCGGCTTGGCGTCCTCGGTCGGGATGACTGTGCCGGCGTTGCGCTGCTGACCGGTTGTACGTGGCAGCTCGATGCCGTTCTTGCCATAGACATACTGGGTGTATCCCGAGCAGTCCCAACCCTTCGTCGGCGAGGAGCCTCCCCAGACATACCTCACGCCGAGGTGGGACTTCGCCTCCTTGATGATGGAGTCACGCTGAGCCTGGATCTTCTCTGCCTTGGACGGCTTGTCCTTCTTATCGTCCTTGGGCTCGTCGGATTTCGACTTGTCGTCGTCCTTCTTGTCGTC
>NZ_JAKDJU010000217.1 GCF_030453725.1 Brevibacterium picturae | reverse complement strand
CATCCGCATCAGTGGCTGGTCCGGTGTCGTCGAGACCGATGGGTGGAAGGGGGACGAGATCCTTGGCCAGGGTGGAGCCGGGCTCGGAGATCACCTCGGCGAGGGTGCCGGTCCTGGCCACCCGGCCGTCGGCCAGCAGGGTCACCGAGTCACAGATCTCGCGGATGACGGACATCTCGTGGGTGATGATGAGGACGGTGATGCCCAAGCGGTCGCGCAGGGAGCGGATGAGGCCGAGGATCTGATCCGTCGTCGAGGCATCCAGCGCCGAGGTGGGCTCATCACACAGCAGCACCTTGGGTTCGGCGGCCAGCGCCCGGGCGATGCCCACACGCTGTTTCTGTCCGCCGGAGAGCTGGGCGGGGTAGTTGTCGGCCCGGTCGCCGAGGCCGACGATCTCGAGCAGCTCGTGTGCCTTGGCCAGGCGTTCGGCCTTGGAGACTCCGGCGATCTGCAGGGGATGGGCGACGTTGTGCACAGCGGTGCGGGAATCGAGGAGGTTCACGTGCTGGAAGACCATGCCGATGCTGCGGCGGGCCTCGCGCATTCCGGAGCCGGACCGGTCGGTGAGATCGGCGCCGTCGATGGACACCGTTCCAGACGTCGGCGAATCGAGGCCGGTCAGACAGCGGATGAGTGTGGACTTGCCGGCACCGGAGCGGCCGACGATGCCATGGATCTCTCCGGCGGGAACCGACAGGTCGATCTCCTCCAGAGCGACGGTGTCTCCGAAGACCTTTCGCAGACCGCGCAGCTCGATCACAGGCGTCTCCTCGCGTGGATGGTGATGTTGATTGGCGGCATGGCACTGCGGTGCAGTGATGCCGACGATTGAGCATGCCAATACGGGAGTGCTGACCCCTGAGGAGTCGTCATAAAATGACGCACAACTGCGGATTCGTGATCAAAGACACGCCGATTCGGGGGATCGGATCCCTCAGTGTGCTGTCGAGCCGCGGTGAGGATTCAGGCGAAGATCTCCTCGGCCAGCTGCTCGGTGAGGCTGCGCGGCTCTCGCCCGAGGAGTTCGGTGAGCTTTGAGTGTGATCGGGAGAAGCGTCCGGTTCGCAACGCCTGGAACATCGAGAGGGTGAAGCGCGCTGCGGGTTCCGGGACGCCTCCTGCGACCTCATCGGCGACCCACTGTTCGTCGTCGACGACGATGCGGTCGATGTCTCGACCGGACAGCTCGGATGCCGCCGAGGCGAAATCGGCGAGAGTGACCGGCGCGGTGGCGGTCAGGTCGACCGGACCGTTGTAGGCAGCGCCCCTGGCAAGGATCTCCGCGGTTGCCTCTCCGGCATCGCGACGATCGACCCAGAAGAAGGGGCCGTCGGCCGGTCTGGCAATGGTTCCGGTCGTCTGCCATGGGCCGATGAGATCGCCGATCGTGCCGTAGAAGCCGTGGCGCAGGGCCGTCCAGGCGATGCCCGAGGCGGCCAGGTGGTCTTCCGTTGCTGCGTGAATCGTCTGTGGCAGGTACGGAGAATCCGGGCCGACCGCGTGCTGGCTGGTGTAGAGGATGTGTCGCGCGCCGGCATCGACGGCCGCGTCGATCGCCTGTCGGTGCTGAGCGGCCACGTCCGCGGTGAGGTCATTGGACGAGACGAGAAGCACCTGGTCGGCGCCTGCGAAGGATTCGCGCAGTGCCGCGGGGTCGTCGTAGCTGCCCTGCCGCACTCTGATTCCCTGATCGGCTAAGTGTTCGGCGCGCTGAGGATTGCGGGCGCTGACTCCGATCTGGCTCACGGGTACGCGCTTGAGGAGGTGGGCGACGGCGGCGCCGTTGAGGGTGCCGGTCGCTCCGGTGATGACGATCATGATGGGGCCTTTCGGAAGCGAAGTTGACTCCATGTGTCAACTTATGTCGACTACGATGGTGTCGAAGTTGACGCAATGTGTCAACTTGGCGATTTCGGGGTCAATCAGGAGAGGCGGTGACGTGATGGCAGCCGGAGCTTCGTCGGCGCTTCGTTCCGACGCCCGTCGCAACATCGATCGGATTCGGTTCGCCGCCATCGATGTGTTCCGCGAGCAGGGTCTGTCCGCCTCGCTCGATGACGTCGCTGCGGCAGCGCAGGTGAGCAGGGCCACCATCTTCAACCGCTTCGGCGGACGGGTCGGTCTCATCGACGAGGTCATTGATGAGGTCGTCGCTGCACAGCTGCACGACGTCATCGAGGAATCTCGCTCGGTCTCAGGCGTCCGCGAACGGATCGGTGCGTACGTTCGCGCACTCCGGGACCTTCAGTACCGGCTGCCTGCTGTCAACGACGTCCTGCTGCAGGAGTTCCCCGATTCCGAAGGGCTCATGGCCCTGTGCCATGCCGGCGGGGCCTTCCACGACGAGCTTGTCGCCGACGGCCACGCCGACGGCGTCCTGGCCGCACAATTCCTGCCGAGCGATTTCCAGACTGTGGTCGCCGACAGCGCCCTCGTCCTCAAGCACCGCCCGCGACCTCCTCGCATCGACTATGACCGCCGCACCGACTTCATCCTCAACGGAATCTTTCGATAGGTGCGCGTCGAGGGCGTGAACGCCGCTGTGGGCCCGTCGGTTGTCCCTGACGATCGTCGCAATGTGACGAGAACATGAACTCTGGTCAAAACCGTGGGGTGGGACCGGTGCAGTTCTCGATCTCGTAACCTCAGCGTCACCTCGCACCCGTATTCCTGAGTAGCTCAAGGCCATGACCGCTTGCTGTGTCGGCAGTGCGGTCGGGCGAGAACGACGAGGGGACCACTGCATGCTCGAGGACACCACCAGGATCGCGGCGATCGTTCCCTGTCACAACGAAGAGATCACCGTGGCGACGGTGGTCGGCGATCTCAAGGCGGCCGTGCCCGGCATCATCGTCTACGTCTACGACAACTGCTCAAGTGACCAGACATCGCAGAGGGCCGCCGAGGCGGGAGCGATCGTCCGCAAAGAGAACTCCCCGGGCAAGGGCAACGTCGTCCGGCGGGCCTTCGCCGACATCGAGGCCGACATCTACGTGATGATCGACGGCGATGACACCTATGAGGCCGCGCATCTGCCCGAGATGATCGAGACTCTGGTCTCCGGCCCCTACGACCATGTCCTCGGCGTGCGCCAGGACAACCAGGAATCGACGTCCTACCGGCCCGGTCACGAAGCCGGAAACATGATGTTCAACCGACTCACCGGCTGGCTGTTCCAGTCCCAGGTCACCGACATGCTCTCCGGATACCGCGTGTTCTCCCGCAGGTTCGTGAAGTCGTTCCCCGCGATCAGCAAGCGCTTCGAGATCGAGACGGAACTGACCGTGCACATGATGTCGCTGCGCCTGCCCAGCACCGAGGTGCCCATCGATTTCCGTGACCGTCCCGACGGCAGTGAGTCGAAGCTCTCGACGTTCAAGGACGGCTTCCGCATCCTGGGCCTGATCTCGGCGCTGGTCAGACACGAACGGCCGAGGCTGTTCTACGGTGTCATCACTACGATCCTGGCCGCAGCGTCCCTGCTGTTCGGGCTGCCCGTGGTCTGGGAGTTCTGGCAGACAGGTCTGGTGCCGAGGTTCCCGACCGCCATCCTCGCCGCAGCACTCATGGGTCTGGCAGCCCTGCTCGGCAGTGTGGGACTGACTTTGGATGGTCTGCGTCGAGCCCGTCGCGAAACCTCAAGGCTGGCGTACCTGGGTCTGCCGGCGGTCAGTGCTCCGGACGCGGCCTCCGGACTGGGCGTGCCAAACCAGACTCACCGGAACACACCTGCAGCGAGGACCTCACTCGCCTCATGACGGAACCTTCACCGACGGATCGAGCGACGCACGGTTCAACGAGTCGAACGATGAACGGTTCCCAGCGTCGAGGCCTCTTCGCCTCGGCCGCATTCTGGGATGCCTTCCTCGCTCTGCTGACAATTGTGCCCGCTCTGGCCTTCACAGCGCTGTTCTTCCCGGGCCGAGCCAATGTCGACATCGCCAACCAGTACGCGCAGGCCACCGGTGCCATCCCGTTCTCCGATTGGCACCCTCCGGTGATGAGCGCCGTGTGGCGAGTCCTCATCGGCCTCACCGGTGAGGCCGGCAGCCTGTTCGTCCTCCAAGTGGGCATCCTCGCGCTCGCCTGTTGGCTGCTCGGCGTGCTCGTGCACCGGTGGGGAGCACCTCGATGGGTGTCGCTGGTCGGGCCCGCGATCATGGCGACCCCTTGGGTCGTGTCGCAGATGACGACGATGTGGAAGGACACGCAGATGGCCGTGGCCATTCTGCTGGCCGTGGTCCTGCTCGTCATCACTCGCTTCGTCCCGAAGACGTGGTTGCTCTGGATTCCGGCACTCCTGCTGCTCGTATACGCGTTCGGGCTGCGGAAGAACGCCATCTTCGCCATCATCCCGATCGC
>NZ_JAKDJU010000050.1 GCF_030453725.1 Brevibacterium picturae | reverse complement strand
GGTGTCCATGTCACGTCATGAGCAGAAGGTCACCGTCGACGGGCATCGGTTGACGCTGACGAATCTCGACAAGGTCTTCTACCCGGAAACGGGCACAACCAAGGGTGACGTGCTCGACTACTACGCGCACGTCGCGCAGCATCTGATCCGGCACGCCCATGGCCGCATCGCCACCCGCAAACGCTGGGTCGACGGAGTCGGCACACCGCAGGAACCCGGAGAGGTGTTCTTCGAGAAGAATCTCCCCGAATCCGCACCGTCGTGGATCATTTCCCGCTCCATCCGTCATTCCACCGGGTCCAAGAGGTACCCGCTGGTCCAGGACCGTGCGACACTGACCTACCTTGCGCAGATGGCCTCACTCGAGATCCACATACCTCAATGGCGGGTCGCGAAGGGGTCATCCGATCCGGGCACCATCGATTCGACGACACGGCACCCCGACCGCATGGTCTTCGATCTCGACCCCGGTCCGGGCCGGGAACTGGCCGACTGCGTCGAGGTCGCACAGCTGGTGAGGCAGCTGTTGAACGGGATGGATCTCGACGCCTACCCGGTCACCAGCGGCTCCAAAGGGGTCCACCTCTATGCGCCGCTCGACGCCTCAGCCTCCAGCCAGCAGATATCGGACGTCGCCCACGAGCTGGCGCGCAGCCTCGAAGCCGATCACAAAGATCTCGTCGTCTCAGCCATGAAGAAGACGCTGCGAGAGAACAAGGTGCTCATCGACTGGTCCCAGAACTCCGCGGCGAAGACGACCGTGGCCCCCTATTCGATGCGCGGCCGCTTCACCCCCACCGTGGCAGCACCGCGAACCTGGGACGAGCTCGACGACCCGTCCGCGGTCGAACAGCTGCACTTCGAGGAGGTTCTCGACAGGCTCGACGACATCGGGGATCTGCTCGAACCCTTGGCGAATACCGTCGGTGATTCCGCAAACCCGACACCCACCTCGGCGGGGGTGCCGCCCGATTCGACGAAGGACTCGTCGACCTCAGCGGAGGCACCCCGCGACCGTCTCGATATCTACCGATCGAAGCGCGACCCGAAGCGCACGAGCGAACCGGTGCCCGAGGGCCACGGGACCAGTGGGGACGAGCTCAGCTTCGTCATTCATGAGCACCACGCCAGCACCCTGCATTGGGACTTCCGACTCGAACACGACGGTGTGCTGGTCTCGTGGGCGCTGCCGAAGGGCCCGCCGAGCGATCCGGAGCACAATCATCTGGCGGTCCAGACCGAAGACCACCCTCTCGAATACGGGAGCTTCGAAGGCACGATAGCGAAGGGCCAATACGGTGCCGGTGAGGTCACGATCTGGGACTCGGGGACCTACGAGCTCGAGAAGTGGAAGGAGGGCAGCGAGATCATCGCTGTTCTCCACGGAGCCTCCGACGGTGGGCTCCAAGGAGTGCGACGGTTCGCATTGTTCAACACCGGCGAGCACGGGCCGAACAAGGAACCCGAAAAGAACTGGATGATCCACCTGACCAAAGACTCGTCCAAGAAGCCGTCCAAGGGCTCGCCGAGGCGGGCCGCAGCCTCATCCAAGCGCACCGTCTCCGGTCGCACCGATTTCGGTCGCACCGATTCCGCGGAGGCCGAGCCCACCGATATGTCCCCGATGTTGGCCAGCATCGGCGATATCGCCTCCGTGCGTGCTCAGGCACAGGACTGGGCGGTCGAAATGAAGTGGGACGGCATCCGTGCGCTCGCCTCCGTCCGTGCCGGTACAGAAGATTCGCCCGGCTCGATCGCGTTGACCAGCCGCAATGGCAAGAACTTGACGAAGGCCTACCCCGAACTCGGGGAGCTCGCCGCTTGTGTGGACGTCGACTGCATCCTCGATGGTGAGATCGTCGCACTGGGCCCGGGCAGTCGTCCGCACTTCGGGAGACTGCAGCGCAGAATGGGCCTGACACGAGAGAGCGACATTGCGCGTGAACTCGAGCGGACACCGGTGCATCTGATGGTCTTCGACGTGTTGCACGCCGACGGTGCTTCCCTCTTGAAAGCGCCATATTCCGAGCGACGCGAGCGACTGGGTGAGCTCGTCACCGAAGGCGAGAGCATCCATGTGCCGACTGCATTCGACGGAACCATCGACGAGGCGATGGAGTCCAGCCGCGAACTCAAGCTCGAAGGAGTCATGGCCAAGAAGACCGGCAGCACCTATCTGCCGGGCAGGCGAACCCGGACATGGGCCAAGCTCAAACACTCGGCGACCCGTGACGTGATCATCGTCGGGTGGCGCACCGGCAAGGGGGAACGCTCCGATACCTTCGCCTCGCTGTTGCTGGCGGCCCACGACGAGGACGGCCTGGTCTATCTGGGGCGCGTCGGCACCGGCTTCGACGAGCACCAGCTGCAGGCTCTGCGGGCCAAGCTTGATCGGTTGACCAGGAAGACACCGCCGGTGGAGGTCCCCGCCGCGGAGTCGCGAGATGCCCAGTGGGTGCGAGCCGGCCTCGTCGGCGAAGTCCAATACGGAGGAACCACCGAGGCCGGTCGTCTCCGTCATCCTGTGTGGCGTGGACTCCGGGCCGACATCGACCCGGAGGACGTCACCACCTGAACCGGGTGGGCCCGAGCATGCTCGCGTGGCCGACGACGCGGGGGTTACGAGACTCACGGGATCCTGTTACGGTGACGGCACCGGAGAGGTGCGGGAGTTACCGAGAACACCGTTCTGACCAAGAGCGCAATGAGTCTGATGCTCGCACATGTGACATCAGTGAAAAGAGGCGACGATGACGAACGATCGCGAAGCCGAGAACACGCGAACGACCCTCAACACTGTTCCCGATGAAGCGCCGCACGATGTTGCTGAAACGCCTGGAACAGACAACTCCACCAAAGAACACGATGACGCGTTGGTCGATGAATGGGAAGAGGAGTCCTTCCCTGCAAGCGACCCGCCAGCGCATTACTGACCGACTCAAGTCCGAACTCACCCGATCGAGTTCCGTCTTTCTTGTCGCCTGACCGTGACCGGGTGAACGTGATCTGATGCTCAGTGCAGTAGGCCAACAGGTGTTCGTTGCACGGGCCCTGCCAGCGTGACGACACTGCTAGCGTGACGACACTGGACAGCACGACAATTTCGGATCCGGTTACGCCGCGGGACGCGGAATCGGACAGAAGTCAGGACGAGGGTGAACTGGTATGAAACCGACTGTCAGGGCATTCCATGACGACATCGGGCTTCTCAACGCAGTCAGCAAACTGACATCCGAGGGTGTGTCGAAAGACGGACTCTACGTGATCGGCCACGATGACGCCCGTATGGACTGTGTTGTCGGTGACGCCGATGCTCAGCCCCACGACCTCTCGGATCTGGTCGCCGAACGCTACAACGGGAAGGGCGAAGCGCTTCGCAGTCTTCTTCGGTCGTTCGGCTTCGATTCTGACGAGTCCGGTGACCTCGAAGAGAAGCTCGACGGCGGAGAGCTTCTGCTGCTTATCAGATAGCAGAAGCCCTCCGCGATCATTTCGCAGCGACCTGAACGACCGGAATGCCGCGAGGATCAGGGGCTGGGCTGGCCCCCATTGACATTGAGAGTCTCGCCCAGGACATAGCTCGACTCCGACGAACTGAGAAACACGTAAGCGGGTGCCAGCTCGGTAGGCTGTCCAGCGCGTCCCAACGGGGTGTTCTTTCCGAAATGGGGCAGCGCCTCCTTCGGCTGGCCGTCCGACACCTGGAGCGGGGTCCAGATCGGGCCTGGAGCCACGGCGTTGACTCGGATGCCCCGAGGCGCCAGCTGAGTCGCCAGGCCCTTGGTGAAGTTGTTGATCGCAGCCTTGGTCGACGCATAGTCAAGCAGGTGGGTCGACGGTGAATAGGCTTGTATCGATGTCGAGTTCACGATCGTCGATCCCGCCGGCAGATAGCCGATAGCCGCTTTCACGACACGGAACATCGCTTCGATATTCGTTCGGAAGGTGCGCTCCCACTGGTCCGCGGTGAGATCTTCGATTCTCTCGACGGCTATCTGTCGCCCGGCATTGTTGACCAGGGCATCGAGCCCGCCCAGTTCTTCCGCTGCCTGAGCAGCTACGTCCGCGCAGTAATCGGGATCGGCGAGGTCGCCCGGGAGGGGAACCGCTCGGCGGCCTGACTGGCGAATCACCTCGCACACATGTTGGGCATCGGCTTCTTCTTCGGGCAGATAGGACAGAGCCACATCCGCCCCCTCTCGGGCGAAGGCGATGGCAACGGCTGACCCGATCCCTGAGTCGGAGCCGGTGATCAGCGCTTTCCGCCCTTCCATCCTGCCGGTGCCTCGGTAGCTGTCTTCCCCACGGTCAGTGCCGGGAATGAGTTCCGCATCCAAGCCGGGCTCTGGCTGATCCTGTTTGGGCGGAGATATGTCGGGAAAGCGTTTGACTGGATCTTGAAAGGTCAACTGGTCACTCATGTGCTGTTCTCCTTACCTAGATTTCGCGAATTCCGCAGGCCCTGCGCAGAAGCACTTCACCCGCCGGGGAGTTTGTCGGTTCAGGTCGTCACATTCTGCGTCAGTCGTGAATCGCACCGACCGACGGCTCAGCTGAGCAGTGTGAGAGCTCAGTCGAACATTCCGACGGCGTAGGCGACGAACACGACGATGATCACCGCCAGCACGGCACCGATCCCGACGATCGCCCATCGCGAGCGTGGCGCGCGGCGGTCTGGCGGGTGCGGCGGTGATGCTGTCGCAGAGTTCGATTCCGGCGGTGTGGCACCTGGAGTGACACCGCCTCCCTGTTCCAGATCCGGGTCCCCTTCGGGATCGGGGTCGAGATTGGGATTGCCGGTGGTGTGGCGCGTGTTGGTCGGATCAGACTCATTGTTCTGGGGTGAAACCACAGATCTTCATCTCCTTCCGCGTGGGATCGCAAGCATAGCGGCTGGTCGAGATCCCGGAAAGGGGGTAGCCGAGGCCGGGATGGTCTGAGACCGTGAAGCTATGGTCCGGTGGGACATCCCGGGCCCAATGAGAGGAGATACTGTGAGTGCGAAGTTCACGACCACAAATCCGGCAACGGGAGAAATCCTCAAAGAGTTCCCCACTGCCGAAGACACCGAAATCTCTGCACTGCTCGACGCATCCGATGAGGCCTTCCAGAAATGGCGCACGACACCTGCCGTGGAGCGGACGATCCCGATCGATCGGGCCGCGGATCTCATGGACGAGCGCAGGTCAGAGCTTGCCGAACTCCTCACGCTCGAGATGGGCAAGCTGCCGTCCGAAGCCGAGGCAGAGGTTGAGCTCTCAGCCAAGATTCTGCGCTATTACGCTCGTCAGGGACCGCAGATGCTGGCCGATGAGCCGCTCTCGCCAGCCAGCGGTGGCCACGCGGTGCTCAAGCGTGAACCGATCGGTCCGCTGCTGGGTGTGATGCCGTGGAACTTCCCCTACTATCAGGTCGTGCGTCTGGCCGCGCCTAACCTGGTCGCCGGCAACACGGTCATCCTCAAGCACGCGTCCAACTGTCCGCAGTCGGCGTTGGCGTTGGAGATGATCATGCGCGATGCCAACCTGCCGCGCGACTGCTATCGGAATGTGTTCGCCGACAATGACCAGATCCAGACGATCATCGCCGATGAGAGGGTGCGTGGCGCCTCGCTGACCGGCTCGGAAGGCGCGGGTTCGGCGGTGGCCGCCGGCGCCGGAGAGCACCTGAAGAAGTCCATCCTGGAATTGGGCGGCAGCGACCCGTTCATCGTGCTCGATGCCGACGATCTTGATTCTGCGGTCAGCGCGGCAGTTGCGGGACGCATGGCGAACGCCGGACAGAGCTGCATCGCTTCGAAGCGTCTTATCGTCCTCGACGACGTCTACGAGGAGTTCGTGGACCTGCTGACGGACAAGATGTCACAGTTCGTCGCCGGCGATCCGAGAGATTCAGCGACGACGTTGGCGCCGCTGTCCTCCGAACAGGCCGCGCAGGATCTCATGGAACAGGTCCGGGACGCGATCGACCATGGAGCGCATGTGCACACGGGCGGCCAACGTGTCGACAGCCCCGGTGCCTTCGTTCAGCCGACGGTGCTCACCGGCGTGACCGCGCAGATGAGAGCCTATGCTGAAGAACTGTTCGGCCCTGTTGCCGTCGTGTACTCCGTCAAGGACGAGGACGAAGCCATCGAATTGGCCAACGACTCCTCCTACGGTCTCGGCGGGACGGTGGTCAGTGACGATGTGGAGAAGGCACAGCGCGTTGCCGATCGCGTCGACACCGGCATGGTCTGGATCAACCAGGCCACGTGGACCGAACCGGACCTGCCGTTCGGCGGAACGAAACGCTCCGGCGTCGGACGCGAGCTCGGTGCGGAGGGCATCCAGGAGTTCCTCAACAAGAAGCTCATTCGCACGCCCTGACCGTTGAAGAATGCGATCGGAGCATCCGAGTGCTCACCTTGTCCACCACCCTTGCCACCTGCTGGTGGTGGCCTTAGCGTGGGCTCATGATCATGAGCCGCCGTAGGTGCCAGCTCTGAAGGCGAGGCCAGCGTCTGTGGCTGCACCAACGGAGCCACGCGCGCCCGCCCGGAGCTGCACCTGCATCGTGGGAGGACACCCAATGGATAGGAGGCAACACGATGAGTTCGAAGACACCGGCGTTCGACGCAGAGGTTCCTGACGTGGATCGCAACGAGCAGGAAATGGACGTGACTCCGCCTTCCTTCGCTGAGGGCTCAGATGAGAACCCAGGGAATGAGCCCTCCTCCCGAACTGTCCAAGAGGCAGATGACGGGGACGTCGTCGACCAGGCCGTCGTGGTCGAACTGGACGACGCAGACGACTACCCGCCGGCGGACTGATCGGTCGACTGCACACCACAGCGATGGACTGCCCGCAGCCGTTCGAAACGGCCACGTTCTACCAGGCCCTCCTCGGTGGTTTCATCTCACCCGAAGACCAGAGCGCCGATTGGATCAACCTGTTCGAACCATCGGGTCGACAGATCCTGTCGTTCCAAAGAGCAGAGAACTACGTCGCTTCGACCTGGCCGGACAATACGGTGCCGGACCAGGTGCATATCGATATTCTGGTCGATTCCCATGACGAGGCCGAACCAGCCGTCTTTGCAGCCGGTGGGAGATTGATCGATGGTTCCGATGACCATCCGAGCTTCCGGGGCTACGCCGATCACATCGGCCGCCCGTTCTGCCTCGTAGTCGAACGGGGCCGAGCTGGAATGAGGCCGAGCTGCAACGGGGCCGAGGCAAGGCGGAAGAGACACCCCCTTCCGCCGACGGCGGTCTGGCATTAGCGTGGCGATGACACGATCACCACATCAGAGGAGGGATCATGTCGATCTGCGACACCTGTGGAAACGACTACGACAAGGCATTCACGATCACCCGAGGCGAGGAAACAGGGGTCTTCGACAGCTTCGAGTGCGCGATAGCGACCATGGCCCCGACCTGCGCACATTGCGGATGCCGCATCCTCGGGCACGGCGTCGAGGCCGACGACACCACGTTCTGCTGCTCGCACTGCGCCCGTGAGATGGGCCATCCGACTGCGACGGACTCCAAGAGCTAGAGCACAGCCGATCTCCACCTGTTCTGCGTGGGGAAGTTGAAGGGAGAGGTTCACAATGGACTGCACACGACTGGGAGAATCAGGCCTGTACGTGTCCAGATTGGCACTGGGCACCATCCCCTTCGGGTCCGGAGGAGGATTCGAGAAGATCGCAGGCCTCCGCAGCGATGACGCCGAACGTCAGTTCCACGAAGCACTGGACCGCGGAGTCAACTTCATCGACACGGCCAATCTGTACTCGGCCGGCGATGCGGAACGAGTCCTCGGCGAGATCATGGGCAGCAGACGCGACGATGTCGTCCTCACATCGAAAGCACGCATGCCGACCGGTGACGGGCTCAATGATTCAGGGGCCAGCCGGTACCACCTGACGCGTGCAGTCGACGACAGCCTGAGCCGTCTGCAGACCGATCACCTGGACCTGCTCTACATCCACCAGTGGGACGGGCAGACACCGATCACCGAGACGATCGCCACCGCCAATGAGCTCATCAGAGCGGGCAAGATCCGGTACTGGGGAGTGTCCAACTTCAACGGTTGGCAATTGGCGAAGACGGTGTACGAGGCGAAGTTGGCCGGACTCGAGGGCCCGATAGCCCAGCAGGTGTACTACACCCCCGAAGCTCGGGAGATCGAGTACGAGATCATCCCGGCTGCCCGTGATCTGGGCGTCGCGACCTTCGGATGGAGTCCGTTGGGCGAAGGGCTGCTCAATGGGAAGGTGCGACGCGGTGAGGCGACTCCTTCGGATACTCGGCAGGGGACGGGCTGGCCGGAGCCGCACGTCACGGATTGGGACCGCGCCTACGACCTGATCGAACTCTTCGGCGAGATCGCCGGTGACTTGGGATGGTCGATACCGCAGGTGGTGATCTCGTGGATCCTGGGCCGACCCGGCATCAACGGCACGGTCATCGCGGCACGCAGCTTCGAACACCTCAAGGAGGACCTCGACGCCGCGGAGCTGACCCTGCCACAGGATGCACGCGATCGCATCACCACCGCTTCACAGCTGCCTGCCTACTATCCTCTGTGGCACAGGATGATGACGGCCCAGGACCGACCAGAGGCGGTCGAGTCGGAGTACTGCGCCGAACAGCACGAACACGTCTTCGGTTCGCAGCAGTAGACACGATTGCCGCGCAGCGGGTCTTCGCATACATCGCAACGATTCAGTTGACAAGCCCTGACACACAGCCCTGAAGTCACTTATCGTGTGGGTCTCCGATGGTCTCGTGGAAACCACCTGATCATTCGGTGAGGCACGAACCGCGCACCATGATCGACGACACAGACGGATGGTCCTTCGGGACCATGACCAATGCAGTGGAGGGAGACAGATGGATCTCAATATTCGTGGCCGCACAGCACTCGTGACCGGAGCGAGTTCCGGCATCGGGTTCGAAACCGCACGCGTTCTCTTGAACGAGGGTGCCACCGTCGTCATGACGGGCCCCGACCCCGACGAACTCAAAGATGCCGTCGATCGGCTCTCCGCCTTCAAGGACAGTCTCTTCGCCTATGATGCCGACGTCACGGAGGCCAGTGCCGTCGACCGGCTCGCCGCCGATGTCGCCGCCGAGGTGGGAGACCTCGACATACTGGTCAACAACGCCGGCATCCACGGCGCAGGAGGCCTGTTCCATGAGATCTCTCAGGAGGGATGGGACCGTACCATCGATGTCGATCTCATGGGTCCGGTTCGCGTCACCCGAGCGTTCCTTCCCGGACTTCGCCGAGGCGGTTGGGGCCGAATCGTCTTCGTCTCCTCCGAGGATGCGGTGCAGCCCTATGAGGACGAGCTTCCCTATTGCGCTGCCAAAGCGGGTCTGCTCTCCCTGGCCAGGGGCCTGTCACGGACCTATGCCTCCGAAGGGGTGCTGGTCAACACAGTGTCCCCCGCCTTCATCGCGACGCCGATGACCGACGAAATGATGAGCGCACGTGCGAAGGAGCAGAATTCCACCTTCGACGAGGCGATCGCGTCGTTCCTGCGCGAAGAGCGGCCGTTCATGGAGCTGGGTCGAAGGGGCCGCCCGGAGGAGGTTGCCCATGTCATCGCTTTCCTGTGCTCGGATGCGGCCAGCTTCGTCAACGGATCCAACTACCGGGTGGACTCCGGCTCCGTCGCGACCATCTAGACCGTTCGAACAGACGCGCGCATCAGACCAACAGGAGGAGCATTCGCCATGACACACTTCCAGTACATGATCGTCGGCGGCGGGATGGCCGCTGACGCCGCAGCCAATGGAATACGGGAACTCGATGCCGACGGCTCCATCGCCATCATCAGCGACGATGTCGACGAGCCGTACACACGGCCCGCTCTGAGCAAGAAGCTGTGGACCGATGAGGAATTCAGCGAAGCCGACAACTTCCTCGGTACAGCAGAGAACACAGGAGCACAGATCTATCTGCGCACCGAAGTCTCCGCGGTCGACGCCGACAGGAGGACCGTGACGACGGCAGACGAGCGGTTCGAATTCGACAAGCTGCTGTTCGTGACCGGCGGACGACCGAAGTCCCTCGATCTCGAGGAGGGAGAACGAGTCATCTACTTCCGCAGCTTCGCCGACTACCGTCGACTGCGGGAATTCTCCGGCCGGGACCTGAACGTGGCTGTGATCGGCGGGGGCTTCATCGGCACCGAGCTGGCGGCGGCCCTCGTGCAGAACAGCACGAACACAACGTTGATCTTCGACGACGAGACACTTGGTGCCTCTGTCTTCCCCTCGGATATTGCCCGCAGCTTCCATGACCTCTACCGGAGTCATGGGGTGAGACTGGTCGCTGGGACGAAGGTCTCCGGAGGCCGCTCCGACGCTGATCATGTGTCGCTGGACTACGGCGACGGTTCGCACGAATTCGATGCGGTGGTGGTCGGCCTCGGGATCGAACCGACGACGGATCTGGCAGAGCAGGCAGGGATCACGACGGACGACGGGATACTCGTCGACGAGTCGCTGCAGACTTCCCGGCCGAACGTCTATGCGGCCGGTGACGTCGCCCGATATCCTGACCGTCTCCTCGGCCGTCAGCGCGTCGAACACGTCGACAACGCGACCCAGATGGGGACCGCTGCAGGTCGGATCATGGCCGGCAGCGACGAGAGCTACACCCATACGCCCTACTTCTACACGAACGTCTTCGACTTCGGGTACCAGGCCGTCGGCACCTTGGATCCGAGTCTTCGCACAGTGGAGGACTGGGTGCAGCCCCATTCGGAAGGTGCAGTCTTCTATCTGGATGAGGGTGAGCGCGTGCAAGGCGTCCTCGTGGTCAATCGGAAGGGTCAGCTCGATGCGGCTCGCGAGATTCTTGCCGAAGACTGGGCCCATGCCCCGAGTGACCTCGTGCATCGTCTGACGTCAGATCACTGACCTGGCAGGGAATCATGTTCGTGCCGGAGAAAGGAGAGCAGGCTCTCAGATGTCTGAGCCCGGCTGACCCGTGTAGTGGAAGACGAAGCCGCTGCGCGGCAGTGTCGGGAACCGGTTGAGCGGGATCGAGAGGTCCTGAGCGGGGATCGTCATGGTCGATGACGCGAGCTGGCGCACCGCGTGTTTGAGGAGTTCGACCGTGCTCCATTCGCCGGGGCACCGGTGGTTCTCAGAATGCCGACCGGCTCCCTGGGCGATGAGGGTGTTGGGGTGCTCGTCCCAGCTGAAACCGCGGAAGCGTTCGGGTCGGAAGCTGTATGGGTCGTCCCACAGGCGACGATCGTGGCAGGTGCCGTAGATGTCGAGGATGACCAGGTCATTGCGGTCGAAACGGTGCTCGTTCCAGCTGAACGGCTCGTTGACACGACCAGGAACCGCGGGGAAGAAGGGGTAGTAGCGGCGCACCTCCTGCACGAATGGCTCCAGGTCTCTTTCGTCTCCGGCCGCGAATGCATCTCGCCACTGCGGGTGGTGGGTGAGGGCGACGGCGGCGAAGACGATGAACCTGGCCACTGCCAGGATGGGGCGCAGGATATTGACGAGCTCCACGGCAGCCACCTCGGCGGACAGCCGCTCACCGGTGAAATCGGTGTGGTGGGCGAAGACGGACAGGGCGGTGCCGGGCGACGGATCCAGTTCCCCGGCGCGGACCTGCTCGATCAGCCCAGCCGCCCACTTCTCGGTGCCGCGACGGCGCAGCTGCGCATACCAGTTCGCGGGGCCGAACTTCGCGACGTTCTCGATCATCATCCCCAGCTCATTCGTGAGCCGTCGAACGTCCGTGGACTCCGGGGGGACGCCGGCCCAACGGACCGCCGTGCGGGTGAGGACCTCGCGAGCGAAATCATGGAGGACGATCCGTCGGGGCCCCGGGAGAGCCCCGAGCGTGTCCGCCCACTCTTCGTCGAAGAGATCACCGAGGCGGCGCATCGCGTCACCGTCCATCAGCGACAGGAAAGCCGCTTTCCGGCGGTGATGGTCCTCGCCTTTCAGCGCTTGGACGGACCCCTTGTCCTGCAGCAGGTGCTGAACGTTCGGCGGCACTGACGCCTCTCTGGTGAAGCGATCGCCGTCGTAGAAGAGTCCGGCCGCCTCCTCTCCGCGGATGAAGGTGACAGGCTGCAGGAGCATCCGGGTGGTGAAGATGTCGGTGTCCCAGGTGTCACAGAGCGAAGACGCGAAGGCATAGCCTTCCCGAAGGAACGGAACGGTGCTGTCGAATCTGCGGAGTGACATTCGGACGCCTCCCATGCTTTCAGTATTGCCGAGTGCTGTGTTGCCGAGTGATGTGATGTGCTGCCGTGCGCGTCATCGTGTCCTGCGACCCGCCGGGCAGCTCGAGCGATGAACGCTGCCCGATGGCCGGGCCTGCCAACGCTCACGCATCGGCACGGGCCCATACCCGGTGTTCGGACAGCGCCTCGCTGAGGCTGCTGACGATGTCGCCGAGATCCGAGCCGAAGCATATGCCGGGATCGTCGTGTTCGAAGCCGCAGTTGTCCAGCAGCGAACACGCATCGCCATAGGCGGCGATGGGCTTCAGATGGCGCCAGGATTCCGCGATGAGCACGGCGATCTCGGTCACCGGTTCGACGCCTTCGAGCAGCACGATCGAGTCGAACTCCACCGACCGCATCGTCGAATACGTCCGCTCCACAGCAATGGCGTCGTCTCCGGACCCGAGCCGACCACCGGCAGGAGCGACGACGAGAGGCACCATCCCTGCCTCGCTGACATGTTCACGCAGCTGGCTCACCTCGTCGAACGGTGAATCGTTGTTGACCACTATTCCGATCGTGCGGCCGGTGATCGGCCATTGCTGACCGATCTGTGACAGGGCAGGGCTGGGCTCCGCGGCCACGACCGGCTGTGTCTGCGGAGGCTCCAGGCCCAGACCGTCGGCAACGGTCTGGCAGAGCTGTGTGTCGATCGATGCCAAGACGCGCAGCTGTCGCTGACGAATCGTCTCTTCATAGCATTTGCCGAGTTCGAAGATGAAGGAGTCAGCCAGATGCTGCTGTTCAACGGCTGTCAGGCTCAACCAGAACATCCGCGGCTGGCTGTAGTGGTCTTCGAACGATTCCGGCGATCGGCGTTCCTTGACCGAATCCGAGACACGGTGCGGGACGTCGACGAGAGCGTGCTCGTCCGCAGCCGAGGACGGGTTCCCAGCGTCGAGCGAATTCGGTTTGTACGGTGCCACCCCGGTGTGGACCGCAGTCTGATGCATGCCGTCACGGAACATGTCGTTGACAGGGCATCGCGGGCGGTTGATCGGCAGCTGACTGAAGTTCGGTCCGCCGAGGCGGCTGAGCTGGGTGTCCAGGTAGGAGAAGAGTCGTCCCTGCAAGAGCGGATCATCGGTGACGTCGATTCCCGGCACGAGGTGGCCGGGGTGGAACGCCACCTGCTCAGTCTCCGCGAAGTAGTTCTCGGGATTGCGGTTGAGGGTGAGCAGACCGACGGTGCGGATGGGAGCGAGCTCTTCGGGCACCAGCTTCGTCGGATCGAGCAGGTCGATGCCCTCGAAGGTCTCATCCTCGGAGTCGGGCATGATCTGGAGCCCGAACTCCCACTGCGGATAGTTGCCGGCTTCGATGTTGTCGGCGAGGTCGCGTCGATGGAAATCGGGGTCGAACCCGTTGACCAGCTGCGCCTCTTCCCACAGCAGGGAGTGGACACCGTTCGCAGGCTTCCAGTGGAATTTCACCAGAGAGGTGTCCCCATCTGCGTTCTCGAGGCGGAAGGTGTTGACTCCGAATCCCTCCATCATGCGGAAGGACCGTGGGATCGCCCTGTCCGACATCTGCCACATGGTGTGGTGTGTGGCCTCCGTATGCAGGGAGACGAAGTCCCAGAACGTGTCATGAGCGCTCTGCGCCTGAGGGATCTCACGGTCAGGATGGGGCTTGGCCGCGTGGATGATGTCGGGGAACTTGAGGGCGTCCTGAATGAAGAACACCGGAAAGTTGTTCCCGACCAGGTCGAAGACTCCGTCGGAGGTGTAGAACTTCGTTGCGAAGCCGCGTGTGTCCCTCGCGACGTCGGCTGATCCTCTGGATCCGACGACGGTGGAGAAGCGGGTGAAGACCTCAGTCTCGGCACCCTCCTTCAGGAAGGCGGCCTTCGTGACATCATCGGCGGTCCCGTAGGCGCGAAATACGCCGTGGGCCGCGGCGCCTCTGGCGTGGACGACACGTTCGGGGATCCGTTCATGGTCGAAGTGTGTGATCTTCTCACGGAGGTGATGGTCCTGCAGAAGCACAGGTCCGCGTGAGCCGGCTTTCAACGAGTGGTTGGTGTCGGGAAGTCTCCCGCCTTGGGCCGTGGTGTGAAAATCGCCTTGTTGAGCCCAGCCCGCCTGGTCATCGTTGCTGAGCGCACCCGTCGGGGTGGTTGGTCGTGGTCCGCTTTGGTCAGACTTCGGCTCGGGCGGCGGCTGAGGCTGCTGCGGTTCCTCGATGTCCGGGGTCCTCGGTGCGGGCTTCCCTGGGACAGTGGGGTACTCCTCGGATGACATGACACCTACTCCTCGTCGTCATATGGTGATTGCCGGCGCTCGCAGTCACGCTATTGGTGGATGATGAGCGCCGGCAATCCCCCTTACGCTCGGTGGTTCAGTGAGTTAGCGTAGAGGCACGCGTGTCCGGTCAAGGGAGTCTCTGGGCAAGCATCTCCTTTCCCTGCTGACCGGCCGTCC
Source organism: Brevibacterium picturae (assembly GCF_030453725.1). Taxonomy (GTDB): domain Bacteria; phylum Actinomycetota; class Actinomycetes; order Actinomycetales; family Brevibacteriaceae; genus Brevibacterium; species Brevibacterium sandarakinum_A. The sequence goes on along the minus strand of NZ_JAKDJU010000050.1, from coordinate 4,767 downwards.
GGTTGTTCTCCTGGATCCGGCGGAACCAGTCGGCCAGTTCACTGTTGCCGGCTGCGTCAGCGTCTTGGATGAAGGTCTCAAGCTTCCACACGTTGTGCAGAGAGGCTTCGACGGCCCAGATGATCATCTCCTCAATCGTGTCCGGGCGATGTTCGCCCACGTGTGTTGGGACCAACGACGCTAGTGGAGACGGTGTGGTGCCAACAGGGGTTACCCCTCCGGTTCGCGCCTGTTAGAGTGCTGGCTCTGAGTGTCGTCTTGCACCCGGTCAGAGTGCCCAGTGCGGCCCCGCGCTGTGTCTGCAGAGGAAGGTGCTGATGCCCAATCCGACGAAGAGGACTCTCCAAGTCCTGCTCATCGCTGATCCCGGTCAGCCGAGCCGGCGCGTAGCGTCGATCAGAGACAGGTTCGAAGACGAGCTGCAGATGACGTTCGACGCCGAGGCCCACGTCGATACGTGCACCAAGATGATTCGCATCCAGTCAGACCAGAGCTTGGAGCTGGGCTCGCTCGACACGCTTGTCAGCGATGATTATCCCGACGTCGACGTCGTGCTGATGCTGACCGGGATCCCTCGACACACGCGGGGCAAACCGCTCGTCGCTGAGATCCAGCCAGGCAGAGACTATGCGGTTGTCTCCTACCCGACCCTGGGAGCCTGGACGACGAAGAGTCGCCTACTGTCGATCCTGCTCAGCTGCGTCAACCAGCTGCTGCCCTATGGGCCGACCGCTGTTGCACATCCCTACCTGCCCAGATGGGGACGATGGTCAGACGATGAGGGGGCTGGGCAGAGGGCACTCCACGCACATACATTCACCGGCGGGCCGCGCCTCATCATGGGAATGACCAAAGCCAACGAGCCCTTTCGAACGGCTCCGAAGCTGTCGAGAGCAGTGGCCGCGGCTGCGGCCACCGGGGCATTCGGAATCTTCTACAGCTCGATCTGGCAGATGTCGAGCTATCTGTCGACTCAGCGGCTGGTGTCGATCGGGCTGATCGCCATCGCGGTCATGGTGACCTGGCTCATCACGTCACACCGGCTGTGGGACAAGCCGGTCAACGAACGTCTGGCTCCGGTGGTCTTCTACTACAATCTCTCGACAGTCCTGACGCTGCTGATCTCCGTGGCCGCCCTCTATGTTCTCCTCGTCATCGGCATCTTCCTGACCAGCCTGGTGGTGATCGATCCCGAATTCATGGGCCAGGTGCTGCAGACCCGGGCATCAGTGGGCAACTATCTGGACATCGCGTGGATCAGCGCCGCCTTGGGCGTCGTCGCCGGTGGGTTGGGAGCAAGCTTCGACTCCAGCGTGGATGTCAAGAACCTCACACATGGTCGCCGATTGCGCACGCGTGTCTACACCGAAGACGATGAGACGACCTGACGGCGGCCGCCGATCACCTCAGGCGGGTACTGGACCGTCGTCTGCGGGGCCGTCGACGTACTTTAGCGCGATGGGACACGTGATGGTGATCTTCATCCGGCGGCTGTGGACATCCTCCAGGGATCGCATCATCAGCTCCGTGCAGTGCCGATCCGAGTCCTCAGGTTCGATGGACTCGCAGTAGATGAGCATCATCGAGTTCTTGTCCTCGTCGATCGTGTAGTGCAGCGATGCGACGAGTCGCCCGGGCAGATAGAGATCGAACTTCGATGATTCCGCGTTGTTGAGCAGCGTGTACACAGCACATCCTCCGCTAAGGGTCCTCAGAACAGGCCAGGTGCCATCAATGATAGCCGGGGATTCGCTCGCGATGTGCCTTGGGTCTGCGCCTCGTCGCTGTTCCCATTGAATCCGATGAGTTCGTACCCCATCTGGGCAAGTTCTTCGTCCTCGGATCCCGGGGGACGTGACACCGTTGATCGCGCGTCCTGCGATCTCGTTGAAGAAGTGGATTCCGATGAGGCCGATGATGCCGGCACCGACGAGACGCGCGCGAAGTGCGATCCTGATCGCTGTGCTCCGGCGGCACGAGCAGGGAGAGCAGATTGCGGCCGAACGCACGCTCACTGTTGCGGAGGGGCGTAACGCCCCACCTCGTTTTGCCTCAGACTGTGTTGTGACCCAATGGTGTCTGCGCTTCACCTGCTTTTTCGCACCAAAGTTATATCGTCATGGCTTGTGCTCTCTGATGACACCCGGCAGATCTGACGGACACGACGGTGGGATCTGAAGCACAGAAGCAGACGAGATCATCGCCGCCCAGCGCGAAGAGGGCCGATGTCGACGAAATCATAGGGTGCCTCCTCTCCGACCAGTCTGAATCGCAAGCATTCAGAGCCCGTCGCCGCCAACGCGCCGATCAAGGAATTGCATCGTGTCACCGCATCATCTCTGACGAGAAGCGCGACCTCGAGAACATCGTCGGCTTCGCGCACTTCTCGCAGGCACATTCGTGTCGCGACACCTTCCAACTGTTCGAGAATCGAGGTTGCCTCGGCTGATTTCCATTTCTGCATCGTCTCGTCGATGATCTTATCGAGCTGGTAGCGTTCGGACCGGGTTTCGTCCTCCGAAGTGCCGACGATTGCTTCGCGCAGCCACACGGCCTCCGGGTTATCGGCGAGGATCTCATGCAGCACAGCATCGCGTTCAAACCGGACGAGAAGAGTGTATTGGCCATGGCCTGAGAGCTGACGCAGTGCTTCGTGATACTCGTCTTGGCGCGGCTCGAGAATATCGGTGCAGATTGCGACGTCGCTTGGGATCACAGTGCCGAAGGCCATAGGAAGGACCGGTCCTGACTGGGCCATCGAATCGAGTACCGCCGTATGCGCTCGCCGATCGTCGGGCGTTCCCAGAACATCGGTCGGATCAAGATCGCTGATCAGGGCGGCCACAAGGCCGAAGGGCATCGTGCGGACTGGCTTACCCCGTACACCGGCGACCCCGAACGGGGCCTCACTCTGGGACAGGACGATGCTGTACAGATACCGATCGTTCGTCAGGGCATGTTTGATGCCGTCGACGGTTGTCCGAGCCTTCCCCTTGGTCCCGTTCCTCATCATGTCGCCCATCGCCTCGCTGTTCTTCGTGCCCGTGTCGGCTATTTGCTCGTCAGTCGGTGATCAGGCTGTCAATACTCCTCATGGACTCATGGACTTATGGACGGCCGGCAATCAGCCCTCGCCGACCAGGGAAGACCCCGCGGGTGTGAAGTCCATACTGCCGACGAACTCCGGGCGCGGCCTCGGCGCGGCGAATGGCTCGGTGCATGTATTTTCGACCGAGTTGTAAACGATGAAGATGTTCGATCGTGGGTACGGTGTCACATTGCCGTTCGAGGCATGCATGCAATTGGAGTCGAACATGACCGCCCCACCGGCCGGGCCCTCGAGCACATCAATGCCGTACTCATCGGCGAACTCGGTGAGAGTCCCTGGATCCGGTGTGCCGGCTCCCTGCATGATGAGAGACTTCTTGTAGTTGTCCTCGGGAGTCCCTCCGGCACAGCTGACATAGCGGGTATGGGAGCCGGGCATGATCATGAGGGGGCCGTTGAACGAGTAGTTGTCGGTCAGTGAGATCGAAATGCTCACGGCACGCGGTTCGGGCATTCCATCCTCAGCATGCCATGTTTCGAAGTCGGAGTGCCATGAGAACTCATTGCCGACGAAGCCGGGCTTGTAATTGATTCTGCTCTGGTGGATATAGACTGCTGATCCCAGCAGCTGTTCGGCTCGGCCCACAATGCGAGAGTCATTGGCGATACTTCGGAACACCTCGTTGCTGCGGTGTATATCGAAGATCGAACGGACCTCGTCGGACTTGGCCTCGACGACGGTGCGTTCATCGGTTTTGACCTTCGGGTCCCTGGCCAGACTGGCAAGCTCCTCACGATATGTCTCCAGCTCTTCGCTGGTCAGGAGATCGTTGATTGCCAAATACCCAGTTTGGTCGTAATGCTGGAGCCCCGGTGCGTCCAGTGGCCCTTGCTCCGCTGTGCCGAACACGATCGGGCTACTGCGGTCGAACACCCTCGTGGTCTCCGACGATCGAGTGGGATAGAGATCTTCGGTCGCTGGTTGCGAAACCATTCTCATGGCGGGTCCTTCCGTCGTCGGTGCCGCACGGGCTGTGTCTGCCCTGGCCTCCGCAGCGGCACGGTCTGGACACGCTAACAGCTCCATGTTGGTCTCGTAACCCCTGTTGGCTCCTCGGCTTCTTCAGCAGCGCGACCAGATCAAGCACAAGTAGGCCAGGTATCTACGGGGCTTTTCGGCGCTGAACTCAACGGCGAACGAAACGCGGGCTGTTATCTGAGTCTGGTCGGAGGGTAGCCGCGCAGCGGCGACCCGCGTAGCCTCGAACCAGACTCAGTTCCTCGTCGCCAGGAGGTCGACATGCAAGCAGTGGGATTTCATCAACCAGGTGAGCCTGAGGTGCTGGAGGTCGTTGACCTCCCGACGCCGTCGCCGGGCACGGGGGAGGTTCTGATTCGCGTTCATGCGGCGTCCGTCAACCCCACCGACACCATGCTGCGCGTTCGCGGGAGGAAAGATGAACCCGAGCTGCGCGTGCCCGGTATGGATGTCGCCGGTGTTGTTGAGGAGTTCGGAGACGGCGTTGAGACCGATCTCAGAGTCGGCGACCCTGTGATGGCAGTCGTCGCGCCGACAGGGACTCACGGCGCGTATGCCGAACACATCGCCGTGCCCATCGAATCAGTCGCCCGCGCCCCGCGCGGATTCGACCACCGTCAGGCGGCCACCTTGCCGATGAATGGACTCACAGCACGTTTGGCACTGGACACTCTCGGACT
>NZ_JAKDJU010000216.1 GCF_030453725.1 Brevibacterium picturae | reverse complement strand
TGCCCGTCGTCGTCGGTTCGACGAATCGGTTCTGCGTCAGCAGCTGCATGACCAGACCGCACATCGCCATCGCCGCCCCGGAGAGGACAAGTGCAATGGTGCGCGGCACACGGGTGATCTGGAACATCTCGGCTCCGCCGTCACCGCCGAAGATGTCGTAGACGCCGGTCAACAGGGAGAGGACGAGCAGCAGCAGGACACCGACGACGCCCGCCGCGAGCTTCCAGCTCAGCAGCGGGCTCTTCACCTCGGCAGAGCCCTTCCTCGCCGAGGTGGCACCACCTCCTGTGGAGACACCGGTATCCGTCGCCGTCGGGCCGACGTCGCCACCGTGAGTGGTGGGGCCGTTGCGTGTACTCGTCATACTCTCGATCTCAATTACAGCTGGGAATCATTACTTCTGCTCTTCGAGCTTGTCTGCGAAGGAGTTGTAGAACTCGGTGTAGGTCTGAATTCCTTCGTTGAGGTAGGTGTCCTGCGGGAAGTAGACGATCTTGTCGTCCTTGATCGCGGGAACGTCCTTGAGCGCTTCGGAGTCCTCGAGGACTTCGGCAGCGGGCGCCGAGCCTTCATCGCGCTCCTCGGGTGCGAATGAGGCATCGCGATCCATGACGACCATGAGATCGGGTTTGGAGTCTGCGATGGCTTCGACCGAGATGTCATCTCCCTGGTGATCTTCGCTGCTCGCCTCGACTTCAAGGGCAGGACTGAGACCGAGGGCGTCGAAGACCGGTCCGACGGTGCGTCCGGTCGAGGGTGCGGAATAGCCGATGTCACCCGCCGAGGTGATGAGGCCCATGGCCGTGTCACTGCTGTCATAGGCCGCCTTGGCTCGTTTCACCGAGGCGTCGTAGTCGTCGATGATCTTCTTCGCCTCGTCCTGTTTGCCGAAGACTTCACCCAGGACGGTCGTCTGGCGCTTGAGTTCCGATCCGAAGTCCTCGCCGTCGCGAGGATCGAGCTCGAGCACCGTGGCCTCGGGCGCTAGCTTCGCGAGGTCGTCGTGGAATTGCGCGAATCGCTGGCCATTGATGACGAGGTCCGGCTTGGCCTCGACGATCTTCTCCAGGTCGGGTTCGCGGTGCGAGCCGAGGTCGAGGACCGAGTCGTCCTTCGTGTAGCTGAGGTCCTCGGACATCAGGGAGACAGCACCGGCGCTGAGTTCGATGTCCCAGGCGTCCAGGGTCTCGAAGGTGCGGTTGTCCGTGGCGACCACCGAGGTGGGAGGACTCACCACGGTCTGCGTTCCGTTGTTGTCTTCGATGTCGATGGTGCTGCTCGAATCGGCGTCGGCGCCGGTGTCCTCGGCGGCAGCTTGGCCACATCCGGCTAGAGCGAGTGCGACCACGCCGGCCAGGGCGCTGAAACGGAGGCGAGACGAAACCATGATTATCTACTTCCTGCAAAAGTCATTGATGACAAATGAACACGAACCGTGAATTAGCTTAGCCTAAGCTTCATGGAATACGTGACAGTAATCTAACGTTATTCATCTCACATTGACAACGCAGGTAGTCGCGGCGCGGCTCAGCGCAGGACGCTGGCCCGGCAGTGAAGCAGCCGGGTCAGCGGTGGGACAGTCGATCAGATCGAGGCGATGAGCCGACGAACTTCCCGCTCGGACTCCGCGGCTGCTGTGGGGCCACCGGAGCCGCCTCGGTGAACATAAGCGCCGGACTCTTCGGCGATGACGCCGCCACCGGCGTAGTCGTAGATCCCGAGACCGCGCTCGGCATAGCTGTTGACCTTACCTTCGGCGAGCATGCACAGGTCGATGGCCGCCGATCCGCACCGGCGGATGTCGTCATAGCCGTCCATCAGCGTGAACAGCTTCGCCAACTGTGGCCTGCGGTTGCCGCCGGTGTAGGCGAAACCGGTCGCCAGCAGTCGCCCGGAGAGCCCGGCGGGCGTGCCACGCAGTCGCTGCGCGCGGACGCCCCGCTCCGAGCCAAGGGCCGACACTGTCTCGCTGGCCGACACTGTCTCGCTGGCCGACGCCGTCTCGCTGGCCGACGCCGAGGCGCCGCCCTCCGACAGGCGCCCTTCGACACGATAGGCGCCGCGCCCCTTGGCCCCGAACCACGTGGCATTCAGCCCCGGCGAGGCGACGAGACCGATCAGCCAGCGGTCCTCGTCCAGGCCCCGCCCATGGACTTCGCCGGACTCACAGACGCCGACGGAGAACGCATAGTGTTCGATGCTGCGGACATAGTTGACGGTTCCATCGATGGGATCGACATGCCATTCCAAGGGCCGGTTGCTGTCAGTCGCATCCTGACTGCGATCACTCATGTCGATGAGATCATTGCCGCTCGGATCAAAGCTGCTGAGCCTGCGCAGGAACTGCGCGTCGAAGAATTCGGTGGGGTCCAGTGCCGGAGCCCCCTCCTCACCGACCATGGCATCGCCGGGGCGGACCTTCGCCAGGTACCCGCGCACGAGTGATTCGATCTGCGCATCTGCGAGAGTCACGAGATCGTTGGGTGAGGTCTTCGTATCCACGACCGAGGCATCAAGCCGCGCGCCGAGGGAGCCGCGCCAGGCCACCATCTGCTCCCACGCCATCATGGACAGATCCGAAGCGATTCGGATCAATGGCAGATCGCTGACATCACTGGGCAGAAGGTCGGTCTCTGAGCTCATAGTTCAACTCTAGTCGGCTCTCACCAGCTCTTTTATGTAACAACACTGCAATACTGTCGCGAGTGTGTACTTCTTGCATCTAAGCCGCATTGAGGCCGGATTCCGTCGAGGTCACGACGTCGAATTCGCACCACTGTCCTTCTCGAGCCCGAGCCGAACCGGACAAGCTGAGGTCCGACATCTCGATCACATGAGCACTCGACCCCGCAGGCGCTCCACCACCCCAGCGTGCACGTCCCATTAATGCCACGTGCACGCTTTTCACATGAATTCCACAATAAAGAACTCTTGTTATCAAATGGTGATGAAAAGTATGACTCGGGTCACCATTGAGCACCCGAAGCACGCGCCCGTGCGAATCACGTCACTGTGACCCACAGTCGGGACGACGACCTCGGCGCGCCATCGGTCGGCAGACGCTACTGCGGCAGTGCTGTGACCCTATTTCGCCGGTGCCGGTGCGGATTGTGCACCTTCGGGGCGCTGCACCTGACCATGCCTGCGCACGATCTCCTGCACCGCCTGCGATGAGGTCCCGGCAGCCTCCGCGATGGACCCGAAGGTTGCCCCTTCTTCACGAGCGCGAAGAATCGCCATCACGTAATCGGTATTGACTTTGGCTCGCTGACGAGAAACCTTCCGAACTGCACCAACTAAGGCTGTCTGATCAACGGTTAATTCACGGGCACGACGCGACATGGTTTCTTCCCTTACTTACGACTGTGGCTCGATGCCAGCTAATGATGTAGTTCCATTAAATACCACCACTATGAAAATAAGCCAATAGTTCCCGAATCAAAGAAATTGATGCAGTATCTTAACCTTTCGATATAACGTTTTAATAACGTTTCCGAGGATCCTGCAACCCGCCGGTGGAACATCCCGCCCGTAGTGGGCACCATCCCACACACGACTGAAGGAGTATCCGACTGGCAGCTGAAGTGGCACAATGCGGACATGACCACATTGGCTCACAGCTCCAGTGCACCTCGGAAGTCTGCGGAGACAGAGATGTCCCTCGCCGATGCTCTCTCGACCGAGCTCCGAACCTCGGGCGTCCGTGACTTCAGCGTCGATGACACCGACCGTGCCGCTTACACCACCGATGCTTCTCTGTTCCGCCTGGTGCCGCAGGTCATCGTGTTCCCGCGCGACGAGGCCGACGTCTCGCGCACACTGGCGATCGCGCGCCGATTGGGCGTGCCCATCACCAGTCGCGGCGCGGGCACCTCGATCGCGGGCAATGCGATCGGCACGGGCATCATCCTCGACTTCTCCCGCCACATGAACGAGGTCCTCTCCCTCGACCCCGATGCGCAGGCCGCCTGGGTCCAGGCGGGATGCATCCACGCTCACCTGCAAGCCCAGGCGCGGCCACACGGTCTGCGCTTCGGCCCGGATCCTTCCACCCATACTCGCTGCACGATCGGCGGGATGATCGGCAACAACGCCTGCGGGCCACGAGCGCTGGGCTACGGTCGCACCGGCGACAACATCCTCGCGCTGGTGGTCATGCTCGTCGACGGCACGATCGTCACTCTCGACGACACCGATTCGTCCGAGCAGTTCCCGCGTCTCCACGAACTCGTCGGCAAGGAACTGGGCACCATCCGGACGAATCTCGGCACCTTCTCTCGGCAGGTCTCCGGGTACGGGTTAGAAGCGCTGCTGCCGGAGAACGACTTCGACCTGCGTCGGGCCTTCGCCGGGACCGAGGGCACCTGGGGCATCGTGCTGGCCGCGAAGATGC
>NZ_JAKDJU010000049.1 GCF_030453725.1 Brevibacterium picturae | reverse complement strand
AGTGGCAGAACCCCCATCCATCGGATGGGGGTTCTTCTGATTCACGCTCCCCGCCTCCGCCCACAGTGATGAGGGATGGACCGAGTCCCTGCGCCCCTCTCTCCGGCCTATGAGTCTGGCCCCTGAGATCCGATCGGATCTCAGGGGCCAGACTCATTCAGCTTCGACCGCGACCGGGGTCAGTTTCCTCCGCCCTGATCGGCCGGGGCACTGGCCGGAGCGGAAGCCCCGTCCTGCGAGCCGTCCTCGGCGAGGGAGGGATCGGCTGCCACCGCTTCCTCAATCGCGTTCTTCAGACGGTCCTGCGCCTTGCCGTACTCCTCGAAGTCACCCTCCTTGAGGGCCGCGTCGGAATCTTCCATCGCCTTTCTGGCTTTCTGCAGCGCCTCGTTGAGGCTCTGGTCGTCAGACCCGGCGCCGGAATCACCGCCGCTGCCTGTGCCGCCCGACTCGCCGGAGCCGCCGTCCTCAGTGCCCGCGTCGCCGGCCTGGGCGCCGGAGTCGCCGCCGAAGACCTGGTCGAGAGCCTCATCGAGAGTCGGAGCGAATCCGATGTCCTCACCGAACGCCACCAGCACGTGCTGGAGCAGCGGGTACGAGGTCTCACCTGCGGACCGCACATAAACCGGCTGAACGTAGAGCAGGCCACCGCCGACCGGCAGTGTCAGCAGGTTTCCGTTCTGGACTTCGGACTCACCCTGGCGCAGCAGGTTGAGGCTGCGCTGCACATCCGGGGCAGTATTGAAGTTGTTCTGCGCCTGTCCTGGACCGGGCACCGTCGTGTTGCGAGGCAACTGGAGCAGCCGGAGTTTGCCGTAGCCGTCTGCCACCTCTCCCCCGGTGTCGCCGGCGTCGGCATCCGCGGACAGGAAGCCTGTCAGGTTGTTCCGAGCCTGCCCCTCAGACGAGCGTGCCGGGATATAGGAACTCGTCAACGAGAATGACGGGGACTGCTGGCCCGGCATCTGCAGGGTCATGTAGAACGGAGGCTGAGTCAGCCCGCTCGATGCTTCCTTCGTCGGATCGGTCGGCAGCGTCCAGAAGTCCTGACCGGTGTAGAACTCGCTGGCGGAGGTCACATGGTACTGGGTCAGCAGATCACGCTGAACCTTGAACATGTCCTCCGGGTAGCGGACGTGGCTCATCAGATCACCGGACATCTCCGAAGCAGGCTGGATCAGATCCGGGAAGATCTTCATCCATGTGTTGAGGACGGGATCCTCCTTGTCCCACTGGTACATGTCCACGTTCCCACTGAAGGCGTCGACGGTGATCTTCACCGAGTTCCGGATGTAGTTGACCTCTTCGTCGGGAAGTGTCGCAACATTGCCTGCAGCGGTCTCCGTCGTGGAATCCTCGGTTGCGGCCTGCAGCTGCTGCGGTGTCGAATACGGGTAGTCCTCGGCAGTCGTGTAACCGTCGAGAATCCACTTGATCTTGCCGTCGACGACAGCGGGGTACGGGTCGCCGTCGATCTTGAGGAATGGCGCAAGCTTCTGCACTCGCTCACGAGGGTGGCGTTCGTACAGGATCTGCGACTCCCCGTTGACTGCATCCGAGAGCAGGATCTGCTCGTCCTGGAACTTCAGAGCGTAGGCCAGTCGGTTGAACAGATTGCCCACAGAGGGCCCGCCGTCACCGGAGAAGGTGTTATTGACCTGTCCCGAGGCGCCCTCCTCATCGGAAGGATAGTCAAGTTCTCGGGGCTTGGCTCCCTCTTCGCCACCAACGACGGAGTAGTCGGGCGAGTTCTCCCCGAAGTACACCCGCGGCTGGTAGTCCGGGAATTCTCCCTTGGGCGGAATGTCGGATTCCATGAACGTCGGTTCACCGTCGGGATTGCGCGTATTGCCATTGGCAGCCACGACGCCGAAGCCGTGGGTATAGACGATGGCGCGGTTGTACCAGCTCTGGTTGTTGACCGAGCTCGGGGCGAGTTCGCGAACCGCGATCACGGTATCGCGCATTTCACCGTCGATGTTGTAGCGATCCACGTCGAGCTTCTGCGGGAACGAGTAGTAGGGCCTGACCTGCTGGAGCTGACGGAACGTGTCCGAGACCAGGTTCGGGTCGAGCAGGCGGATCGACGCAGCGGTTTCCGCGTCCGCGCGCAGAGCCCCCTTCTCGCCGGTCGTGCTGGGCTCATAGGGAGTCACATCGATGTCCTCGAAGTCGAAGGCCTCGCGTGTGGCATCGATGTTGTGCTGTATGTATTCGGATTCCAGGCTCTGCTGGGACGGGTTGACCTGGAACTGCTGGACCATCGCGGGATAGGCGATGATCGAAACTCCGCCGAGGACGATGAGAGTGGCGGTTGCGATGAGCGAGATTCGCCAATTGCCCTTCCACGCCGTGTAGACGAACAGCAGTGCAACAAGCACCGCTGCGATCGCGACGATGGCCATGGCAGGAAGGGCCGCCCTGTCATCCGTGTAGGTCACACCGGGGACGATGCCGCCGGTCGACGTCATCCGGTCGTAGCGAGAAAGCCACAGGCGGCCGGCCTGCACGAGGATCAGAACGCCGACGGTGATTCCCAGCTGCCATTGGGCGGTCTTCGTGAGGATGACGCCCTTCTGCTCCCCTGGACGGATCCCGCCGAAGAGATAGTGTCCGACGAGTGCGGCAATGAGCGAGAGCAGAATCGCCATTCCCACCTGGTCACCGATGAGCTGCAGACCGGGAAGGACGAAGACGAAGAACGACTTGTCCATCCCGAACTGGGCGTCCTGCGAGCCGAAGGACGTGGAGTTCATCCATTGGAGAACGGTGTCCCACTGCGCCGAGGCGGTGATTCCGCTGAGTGCGCCGACGACCGCCGGGATCGCGAAGGTCGCGACCTTACGCAGCGGTTCGATGGCTTCACGGTACCGATCGAGGTTCTCCTGGCGCGGAGTCGTCGGTGCGTACACCGGCCGATTCCGGAAGGTCAAGTGCAGACTCAGCCACACAGGGACCGCCATGACCACGAATCCGGCCAGGAACATCAGTCCGCGGGCGAACCACATGGTGCGGAACACCTGTGAGACATCGAGCTGCTTGAACCACAGGACTTCGGTGTACACCTGGGTGAAAGCGATGAAAGCGACGAGCAGAATCGCCACTGACACGAGGGTGAGCAACAGGGGCGAACGTCTGGGCCGGTTCGCCGGCATTCGTGCGGAGGTGGGTGAGGACGGAGAGCTCACTACTGCCCTTTCTCATTGTTGTCGGCGCCGCCGGCTGGACACTTCTCGAGATCCGAGGTGTCTCCGGCTGCGTATTGCTCCACGGCGTTCTGTGCATCATCGAGCGTGTCGATGCGTGCCACCGTGATCTTGGACTGATCGGCAGCCTCGATGACCTCTGCACAGTTGTCTGCGGGCGATAGGAAGAGCTTCGCCCCCTGCGCAGTCGAGGCCGCTACCTTCTGTCGGGCCCCACCGATGGGACCCACATTGCCTGCAGGATCGATCTCGCCGGTTCCTGCCACGTGCTTTCCACCGGTCATGGCACCGGGGGTGAGTTCGTCGATGATGGCCAGCGCGAACATGGTGCCGGCGGAGGGGCCGCCGATGCCCTCGACGTTGAATGCCACGTCGACGGGGAACTCGAAGTCCTGCCTCATGGAGATGCCGATGGCCTTGCGCCCGTCGATCGTCGCTGGCTTCATCGCCACATCGACGTCTTCGCCACCGCGTTCGACGACGATGTCGACCGAGTCGGAGGACTGGACTGTCTCGCTCATGACCTTCGCTGCCTCCGGGTCGGAGTCCAGCTTCTTCCCGTTCACCGAGATGATCCGGTCACCTTTGAGCAGCTGCCCCTCGGCGGGCGAGTCGGGCACCACCTCGTTGACGAGGAGATGCACTTTGTAGGGTTCGTCGAGTTGGCCCATCGCCGCGGCCACGGCCACATCCTGGCTGGAAGACATCTCCACCGCATTGGACGAGGCCACCTCCTCCCGCGTCGTATCAAGAGGATAGTAGGCCTCGGTGGGGATGACCGTCTCCTTGCCATTCAGCAGAGTGCCCAGCGCTTGTGACGCGTAGGTGTCACGCCCCGGGCCTCCGCTGACGGCGACTGTGAGCATGTCGATGCGCCCATCGGTCGGGTAGGTTTCGGCACCGGAGACATCGATCATGGGTTTGCCCTGATAGTCACCGAGCGTATTGAACACCGGTCCGGGCAGCTGCAGCATGTACGGCACCGGCAGCAAAACGGCAAGAGCGATGAGGAGGTAGGTCATGACCCCTGAAGTCGTGGTCAGACGTGGAGCGCGTCGTCGAGTGTCGCCACGCGTCGGTGCTGCGGGCACCGGCACGGCCCGAGGGGCATTCTCTGTCATGTTGTCCTTTCGCTGCACCGCCCGACCAGTCTAGTTGAAACCTGACCGTGAGTTTCACAGACTCCTTTCGCCCGGTGCGAACATCGTGCGAAACCTCCCGGAATTGGGAAGCTTCCCACATACAGAACCGTTAACGTATAAGACAAACCGATTCTTGGGGGCTTTGAGAAAATGACCGATGACAACAACAATGAGCAGAATCCATTCGAGCAGATCTTCGGAATGCTCTTCGGAGCGAATGGTCCCGGTGCCGGTCAGGGCGAGGACAAGGACGGCAATACCGGTTCGCAGGGCTTCCAGATCGATCCGGCGATGATGTCGACCATCATGAATCAGATGCAGGGCCTCTTCGGTCAGGGTGCCGATTCCCAGGCTCAGGCGACGTCGATCGCTCAGAAGGCGGTTCCGACACCTGACCCCGCTGTGGGCGAGGAATCGGTGAGGGCGACCGCCGACGCTTTCCGGCTCGCCGAGCTGTGGCTCGCCGAGGCGACCGAGTTCTCCGGGGCCAGCCGATCGGCGCGGACGCTCACCCGTGCAGAATGGGTCAGCGAGACTATGCCCGGTTGGCAGAAATTCGTCCTCCCGATCAAGGAGAACATGTCCTCTGCCCTCACTGAGACCCTTGAGACTCAGGTGCCGGCAGAGATGAAGGGCATCCTCGCCGGAGCCTCATCGATGTTCGGTTCGATGAGCGACTCGATGTTCGCAATGCAGATCGGACAGGCCGTGGGTGCGCTGTCGGAGAGCGTGCTCACCGGCACCGAGGTGGGGCTGCCCCTTCTGCCGCAGGACACCGCAGTGCTCGTCGAGACCAATGTGGAGAAGTTCGCCTCGGAGATCGACGTCGATGCATCGGAAGTCCGGATCTACCTCGCCGCCCAGGAGCTTGCCCACCTGGCGCTGTTCGAGCGCGCTCCCTGGCTGAGCGCGCAGGTCGAAACTGCGCTGACCCGCTATGCGCAGGGCCTCAAGGTCGACACCTCCCAGATCGAGGACATGGCCTCGCAGGTCGATCCGTCCAATATCTCCGACCTCAGCGACAACATTCGCCAGGGTCTGTTCAATCCTCCGACCACCGAGGACCAGAAGAAAGCACTGACGACGCTGGAGAACCTCCTTGCCGTCATCGCCGGTTGGGTCGACGTCGTCGTCTATTCCGCATGTGCGCATCTGCCCGGCCGCGATCAGATCCGTGAGGCGCTGCGACGCCGCCGAGCTACTGCGGGCCCGGCCGAGAAGACATTCTCGACGCTCGTCGGCCTGGAATTCAATCCCCGCCGCCTGCGTGACGCTGCAGCACTGTTCGGGTACCTCGAAACCCAAGGAGGCACAGAGGCAAGGGACAAGGTGTTCTCCCATCCCGACCTCCTGCCGACGACACAGGACCTCGACGACCCCTTGGGCTACTCCGAGCGTCGGCATGCCGAATGGACCAGCGAATCGACTCTCGACGAAGCCTTGAGCCGCATTCTCGCCGAGGGCATCGAAGGCACGGAAGCCAGCGACGAGTCAGGGCCGCAGAACGATGTCGAATCCGATTCCGATTCCGACGATGGGACTGACGACACCGGTGAGACCGGTGGCCGCAGTGAGAGCTGAATGATTCGTCTCGATACTGCCCGCTCCGAGGTCGGCGCCACCTCAGCAGCGACTGATTTCGCGCTCGACTTCGAGGACTTGTTCTCCACAGCCGGCGACGACGCGTTGCGGCGCGAGGCGGGCGCTGAGCATGTCACTGCCAGTTGCCTGATCGTCGACCCTGACACGGAGTCCGTGCTCCTCAATCATCACCGCAAGGCCGGTCTCTGGGGTCAGTTCGGCGGGCATCTCGAGCCTGAGGATGACAGCTTGCACTCTGCGGCGCGCAGGGAGGCCATGGAGGAGAGCGGGCTGAGCCACCTGACCTGGTTCTCCCCCGTCCCGATCGATCTCCATGTGCACGATCTCTCGGCCTCGTTCGGGGCGTGCCGACGTCACTTCGACGTGGTCTTCGCCGCAATCGCAGCCACGGACCAGGTTCCCGTTGTCTCGGACGAGTCTCTGGCGGTGAGATGGTTCCCAGTCGCAGACCTGCCGTCGTCTCTGATGCCGGATCTGGTTGTGCGGCTGCCGCAGCTTTACCGGGCAGGTGTGGAATTCTGGCGAGTCAGCGACCGCCACCGCGATTGAACTGCTCCCCCGCGCTGAAGCCGTCAAGGTAGAGTTTCGCATCGGCTTGTCTGGGGTGCCTGTCCGCCAGCTCGTGGAACTCCTTGGAATGCGGGCCGATCTGCAGATGAGCGAGTTCATGGACGATCACTGTCTCCAACACCCAACGAGGCGCCGCCTGCAGGCGGTGGGAGATCCTGATGTCTCCTGACGAGGTCGTCGTCGATGCCCAGCGACTGATGTTCTGATTCGTCACCCACCTGATCGACTGCGGACGCAGGCGTCCGTCGAAGTAGCGCCGGCTCATCTCATCAGCCAGATCGACGAGATCACCGGCCGAGGAATGGTCCCTGGCCGCGAGGCGGTTGAACAGATCTGTCAGCGACCGAATGTTGGTCTCCACGCTGTAGCTCACAGGCGTGCTGAGTACGAATGTATCCACTTCCTTCGCGACCGAAATGGTCTTCTTCCGACGTGCGGATCGGCGCACTTCGATTTCTCCACGGGCGATCGCCCGCAGCACGTCCTCTTCGGTCCATCGCTGTTGAGTTGCCACAGGTCCATCATAGGAAATTCGGCAGACATTCATTCACGCGTCTCTCTTTGTGAGTTTCCTGAGCATCGTCATTCCACACCGCGTTTCGGATTGTCCACAGGCCGAGTCGCCCCGGGTGACCGCGAGCAGCGGAAGTGACCTACGCTTTCACTCTCGTCGTAGCCCACACGCAATCATTCAAGGAACCTTTTCTCCACAACTCGTAGCGACATATCCACAGGTTATCCACACACTGTTGACCGGTATGTGGATGAACCGGCATTGACGGGGCGGCAAATGCAGAATAAGTTCTATGATTGACCCCGGAAAACCCGGTGATGCGTGCGGAAGGGGAAGCTGCACGAGTCTCCGCGAGCGCCTGGGGCACATAGCGGTTGAGGGCGCGTCGGGATACATTTTCCGGCCTGCCCTCGACCGTTATCCACAGGGTTTTCCACAGTTTCATCTCGCCCATGGCGGATGTCGTCCGCCTTCACTACCGTGGAAGTCCGAG
Organism: Brevibacterium picturae; assembly: GCF_030453725.1. GTDB lineage: Bacteria > Actinomycetota > Actinomycetes > Actinomycetales > Brevibacteriaceae > Brevibacterium > Brevibacterium sandarakinum_A. Next base: position 12,001 of record NZ_JAKDJU010000049.1, on the reverse strand, counting down.
GCGTTCGAGGCGAGGTGGAGACATGTTCCGGATTTTTCCCAGTGTGCCGATCACATGGCGGTCATCATCGTGTGTGCAGTTCGGCGTCGATGATCCCGTCCTCATCGACGGGCTTCTGCCAGCAGATGTCGCTCTCGTCGACGAGTTGCGGATGGGCGTCGGTTCGGCCCAGTATTACTCTCGAGCGCAGGATCTCGGTGCCGACCTGGGCCGGGCGAGCTCGCTGATCACATTGCTCGACGAGGCGGGCGTCATCGTTCCCGACGATTCCGACGCCGCCACGGTGACGAAGAGTTCCCCTCTGTTGGCAACCGCGCAGATCTTCGCCCTCTCCCCCGACCGCGTATCGAAGCTCCTCGGTGACTCACGGATCATGGTCGTGGGGCCGCTGAGAGCAGTCACCGAACAGTATCTCTCAGCCTCCGGCTTCGCCATCGCGAACGAACATCGCGTCGAGGACCTCGATCTGCTGTCCTCACCTCTCGTGATCACGACTTCATACCTCGTCCCTGATCTTCACACCGCCACCTGGCTCACTGATCGCGAGGTGCCCCACTGCCAGGTCGTCATCGGGGAATACTCCCTCGAGGTCACCGGTCTTATCCGTCCCGGGACGACACCCTGCGCCGTCTGCGCCTGCCTAGTGAACAAGGACGCAGATGATTCGTGGTTCGACCAGTACTCTCACATCCGAGCCCTTCCGGACCGCGAGAACCTCAGTGATCCGCTGTCACGGGCGCTCGGAGCAATCAATGTCGTTCAGATCCTCAGACGGTCTCTGCTGAGCCCCGACGCCGACCCGGTCCACAGGAACGTCTCACTGGCCACCGGCATCGCAACAGATGCCCCACCGGCGTTTCATCCCCGTTGCCAGTGCCGCGTCCCGGTCCCGCACTTCGACCTAATCGATGAGCAGGCTCAGTAGCCCCGCCCCATAGAGTTCGAGCTTGGTCGCGCCGACCCCTGGGATCTTCGCCAATGAGCTCATATCCTGCGGCCTGATCTCGGCGATCGCCGAAATCGATGTGTCGGTGAGAACGAGATAGGGCGGAAGCCCCTGTTCCAAGCCGACACGGGCTCGCCAGCGTCGCAGTCTGTCGAGGAGTTCGACGTCGATGTCAGCAGGACAGTTCGCACACCGGGACAGAGCCCGGTCGACCTGGGACACGAGCACCTTGCCGCACGATCTGCAGCGATTCAACGTCACCGAGGTCGCAGTCCGACGGCCCTGGCCCACCGCTTGATCAACCCGTCCGAGTTCGCTGAGGAACCGGGAGGGTTTGCGTGGTCGCTGCTTGGAATCATGGCGTGACAGGGACCAACTCAAGCTGAGGTCTCTGCCGGCACGGGTCAGCGCCACATAGAACAGGCGACGCTCCTCAGCGACTGCGCGTGGCGTCTGGGCGTAGCTGATGGGCAGCAGTCCCTCGCTGAGCCCGACCAGGTGCACACTGTCCCATTCGAGGCCCTTGGCCGCGTGAAATGAGGCGAGGGTGACGCCTTCGATGTCTGGAGCGAATTGGTGTTCGGCTCGCTCGCTCAGATCAGCGAGGAAAGTTTCAAGGGGCACCGGCAGTTCGGATCCGGACTGGTGGCTCTCAGCCAGGTCGACCAGCGCCTTCAGGGATTCCCACTTCTGGCGGCTCGCCCCGGCAGCAGGTGGCTTGCTCGAGTACCCCAGGGAGACCAGCACCTCGGAGACGACTTCTGGCAGAGGTCTGCCACTCGAAGTGGCACGGGCCGCCTTGAGCATGAGGACGGCCTCTTTGACCTCCTTTCGCGCGAAGTACCTCTCTCCGCCCCGCAGAACATAGGGGATGCCGGCTGCGGCAAGGGCCTGCTCGTAAGCGGGACTCTGTCCGTTCGTGCGAAACAGAACCGCAATGTTTCGCGGGCGGCGGCCGGCATGAACCTCGGCAGAGATGGCCTTGACGACACCGGCGGCCTCAGCGTCGTCGGTCGGGTACTCGGTCATAGCCGGCTGTTGGCCAGCAGGGTTGTCGGTACGCAGGGTCAGCGCGGCGCGGGAAGTGTGTCGAAGCAGATTGTTCGCCGTCGACACAATTGCCTTCGACGACCGATAGTTGCGGACCAATTGGATCGTCGTCGACGTCGGCAGCGAAGCGTCCAGTGTCCTCAGCAGTGAGGAGTCGGCTCCCGCGAAGGAATAGATCGTCTGGGCCGGGTCGCCGACGACGCAGAGGTTGTCCCGTGGCCCCAGCCAGCGCGAGAGGACGTCGTACTGGAGGGGCGAAACGTCCTGGAATTCGTCGACGACGAAGTGTCGATACTGATCGCGGATCTCTGCCGCGATGGCAGGATACTCTGCGAGCACGCCGTCGAGAACGAGCAGCACATCCTCGAAGTCCATGAGCCGGCCGCGTGTCTTCGCTTCGCTGTACGCCTCGAAGATGCGCACCATGTCTTCGACGCCCAGCTGTCCGGGAAGATCGCGGGCGGCGGCTTGGGTGGCATAGTCGTCGACCCCAAGAAGGGACGCGGCAGCGAACTCGAGTTCGGAGGCCACATCTCGATTCAGCTCCCGGCTGGTCTCGATCCCCAAGCTCTGGAGCACCGAGCCGAGGATCCCAGCCTTGTTGTCGATGATCCGAGGGAAGTCTCCCTGCGCAAACCGGTCCCAGAAGTAGCGCAGCTGGCGAAGCGCTGCGGAGTGAAACGTTCGGGCCTGGACCGCTGGGACTCCGAGGTCGCGCAGGCGTGACCGCATCTCCCCTGCAGCTTTGGCTGTGAAGGTCAGAGCCAGAACGTGATTGGGAGGGAACACCTCGGTGGCAATGCCGTAGGCGATGCGATGGGTCATCGCACGGGTCTTGCCCGTCCCGGCTCCCGCCAGGACGATGACGGGGGTGGAGAATTGGGTGGCGACCTCCTTCTGCTCCTCGTCGAGAGCATCGAGCAGTGCCGCAGCCTGAGCGCTCAAACGTTGTCCAACCAGCTGTAGAGAAGCTGTCCGGCGATCGACACGACCCCGGGGGCCCGCACCGTGCCACGTTCGATGGCCGCTCGCAGCTCCTCACGAGTGAACCAGGTCAAGGTGGCGATCTCCGCCTCGTCGGCGGCGAATTCGAGGCTCGGTGCCTCAGCTGAGAAGCCGAGCATGAGGGAGCACGGGAAAGGCCAGGGTTGGGACCCGAGGTACTGCGGATTCGCGACTTCGACATGGGCCTCTTCGAAGACCTCTCGAATGACTGCGTGTTCCAAGGTTTCACCGGGTTCGACGAATCCGGCCAGCAGGGAGAATCGGTCCGCCTCCCACGCGGCGTTGTTGCCCAGCAGCACCCTCTCGATCCCGTCCTCGTCGGTGTTGATGATGAGGACGATGACGGCCGGGTCTGTCCGAGGGAAGTGCTCGCTGCCGTTGTCGGGGTCCGTTCTCACCCAACCGCCGAGACTGGTTTGGGTCGGACGCCCGGTACGGGGCGAGAATCGGTGGGCTCTGTGCCAATTGCCGAGGCCCACGATCTCGCACGCCAGGGACACCTGCACGTCGTCGAGGGACTCTGCCAACTGACGCAGCGGCAACCAAACGGGCTCGGCACTGTCAATGCCCTCCCCCGGTGCGGTCAGCAGATCGGTGGCGTCGCGGGCACGCGACGTCGCCAGTGAAGTGTCGATCTCACTGCGGCCGGCATCGTCGAGGGAGACCCCGATGTACCGTATTCCTTCGGCGTCGCGGCCGAGGTAGATCTCCGTCTGCTCATCCGGCACCATGTCGGCATCACTGATGAACAGGCCGCCCGCTGCGACGAGGAGTGACCCACGGTGTTCGAACACAGGCTTCGCTCCGCTGGCCCACAGTTCGTGTAAGTCACCGTCCTGACCGCGTGAGAGATGGTCACGATCGATTCCATGGCGGGCCAGACTGATCGGTTTCACGGGTGGCAGTGGCTTCATGCCCTCCACGATAACTCAGGGTCCTGACGCAGGACGTGTGCGTGCTGACACGCTCAACGGCCGAATCTCCGGTCTCCAGCCGGCGCAGACGGTAGATTGGGGAGGGTGAATACCAAGGCGCTCAAGTTGGCAGCTGTCGCGGCAACGATGCTCGAAGACTTCTCCCCGACGGAATGGATCCCCCTGCCGTCATTGGGGTTGGGAATCAGAGTTCTCGTCGACGATGGTCAGCAGCAGTTGGTGGCGACGGCACAGACCAGTCTCGATCGGTCCGCAGACACCGGTTCTGCGGCCGAAGCAGGTCGGATCTATGACACGATGTATCCGCATGCCGGGTTCGCCTGGCCTCATCTGCGCGCCATCACCGAGGTCGACGCCGACTACTTCGGCACTTCTGCGTCCACCACGGTGACTCTCATCGACCCCCTGCCCGGTGCTCCGGTCGGTGACCAGGCCATCACCGATGTCGCGCGCGCGAGCTCATTGGCGCAGGCTCTGGCCACGCTGCATTCGGCGGCACCGGAATCGATCTCCGAGGCAGGATTCCCTGTCGAAGACCCGTCCCGATTCCAGTTCCAGATCCTGGAGAGGCTCGATCAGGCTGCGTCCACGGGCCGGGTGCCCGCCGCTCTGCTGCAACATTGGGAAGAGGAGTTCGAAAAGGTCGCTCTCTGGCGCTTCCTCGCCACCCCCATCCACGGTGCGATTGATGAGACGAATGTCTACACCGACCAGGAGCGAGTGCTCGCGCTGTCGGGAATCGAACGTCTGCGAGTCTCCGATCCCGCCATCGATCTGGCTGCGGCCTCGGCACTCATCGACCCTGCCGCTGTCCCGACCTTCTTCAGCGAGTACAGGAACTCACGGCCCCGTGCCGACGAGCACGTGATCCCCCGTGCCGAACTGCTCGCCGAGTTCGCCGTCCTCGATTGGCTGCTCGAAGCAGTCGATTCCGGAGATCAGGACGCGGTTCAGGACGCAGGTGAACTTCTGTCCTCGTTCAACGATGTCCTGTTCTCGAAGGACACATCAGAGCCGAAGGGCACTCCCACTGAACCGTCCGCTGCGAGCAGCACTCCCACAGCAGCGAGCAGCGACCAGGACTCGAATCCGGTGGCGGATGTGCTGACCGAGGAACCATAGCCCGATACCGGGCGCACGCCTGAGGCCGACGGCGTCATCGACGAGGGAACACCAGAGCAGGACGAATCCGCACCCACCGATGACTCTCAGCGCCCCTGATCGGCTCGGCTGCGGTCATTGGCCTCCAACCACGCAATGATCTCGGCCTCCTCCGGAAGCTGGGTGAACCTGACGATGTCATCGCTGCCGACGAAGTAGAAGGTTCCCGTCACCTCGGTGATCTCGGGATGGACCCGCTGGATGGCGAAGCGGTAGAGAGCCAGCTGCCACTTCATCACCTCCAGCGCCTTCTCATCCGGCCGTTTCGAGGTCTTCCAGTCGACGACCTCTGCGTGATCGCCTGTGATGAAGACCGCATCGATCTTGCCCGGGATCCTGAACCTCCCGAGGACGAGTTCGAACGACATCTCGATGTGATCGGCATGCCTGCTCGCGAATTCTGAGCCGATGAAAGTCTGCTGGAGCCGTTCGATGGTCGCAGTGTCGATGGCCTGGATCTGCTGTCCGTCATCGATGTCGATGCTCGCCTGTCCGAAATGCTGCTCGACCCAGGAATGGAAGGTGGTCCCGATCTCTGCTGCCCGACTCGGCGGGGTCGGGATGGGACGCAGGGTCTGGGTGATGAATTGCTGCGGGTCTCTGCGCCACGAAACAAGAGCTGTCGCCGACAGACGATCCGGGACATTTCCGGTGCTGGCAGTGCCAGGGCGGCTGCTGATCCGCAGTGCCTGTCGCGCGTATTCGCCTACGAGTCCCTGTTTCTGTGCCAGTTCGTCCAGGCCGACGGGTGCAGCGGTGCTCACCCACTCGGCGGCACGTCGGGCCGTGGACACTCGATCGGTTCGCGGTACGGGCCAGATGCTTGTCTCGATGCGGTCCTCGGCCGATTCGTCGGCAGGTTCCGGCATGTCGACGTCGCGTCCCAATACCTCGATCGCTTCGCTGAGGAACGGGGACGGGTCGTCAGGGTTGGCCCTGGCCCCCATCAGCTCGGCCCCCAGCCACAGGTAGTGTTTGGCGCGGGTGAAGGCCACGTAGGCCAGACGCCGTTCCTCTTCTTCATGCGCCTCGGCGATGGCCGGTTTGATGAACTCGCTGACCCATTCGTCCAGTGCCTTCTTGGTGTCGAAGCCGGCGGTTCGAAGGTCATAGTCAACCAGGTGGGCACGGTCGCCTCGCAGCGGGTAGGGCAAGGCTGTTCTGTCCATCCACCCTTCCTTGTCCCGGGGTTCCGTCGGGAAATCCTTGACGACCAGAGACGGCACGGCGACTGCGTCGAATTCGAGGCCCTTCGAGGCGTGGACCGTCATGATGTCGATGGCGTCGGAGGCCGAACTCGGCTCGACCACGCTGAGCGCATCCTTCGCCTCCATCAGAGTCAGCCACTCGAGGAAGCCCGGCACCGAGGGTTGGTCGTCGGCTGCCGAGTACTGGCTTGCCGCAGACAGGAACGAGTCGATCGCGGAACGGTGAAGGTTGCGCAGCGAATCGCTGAGCCCCCAGATGTCGGAGTCGACTCCGGTCTCGGTCATCGCGGTGCGAATGATCGAGGCGATGGTCCCGGACCCGGAACGAACATGGCGCAGCGCCCGTGCCAACCTGACCAATCGATCCAGTGCGATCGAGCTCAGTCCCGAGTTGCGAAAGTTATTCACCATGGTCCGTGCCCCGGCGAAGTGTGCCGACCCTGCGAGTGCCTCGGAGAGGTCTACGAGTTCGTCAAGGCCCTCGACGATCGTCGGCTGGTCGATGCTTTCGGCCACGACTGCGTCAGCCTCGGCGTTCTCCGCCATGAACTCGGTCAGTCGCGAATCGTTCTGCGCACGGGTGAATGCCTGCAGAGCGGCGATGTCTGTGGCACCGAGGCCCAACAGCCGACCGCTGACCAACCGCATCAGAATGTCACCGGCCATCGGATCGACGGCTGCAGTGAGCACTGCCCTCAGATCGGCGACGAAGGGGTCGCTCAGGAGACCTGAGGAACCGTGGACGTGAACGGCGTAGCCTGCAGCCTCCATCGCCGCGGCAACCGGCGCAAAATGGGCACGCTTGCGGCACAGCACGGCCTTGGATGACCCGGCGGGAAGGCTGGCGACCCATTCGGTCAGGGATCTGAGTCCGACGGTGAGGAAGTCCGGATCATGGGCTCCCGAGCTGATGTCGATGGCCACTCCACCGTCCCCGGCTCCTGCGCGTGCCGACAGCGGCTTCTCCTGGCTTCCGGCCAAACCGTTCGCGGTCCGGTTCGCGACCGTCAGGATCGTGTGGTCATTGCGCCAGCTCGTGCTCAGCGTCAGTGCCGAGACGTTGTCGAAGTCTTCGGAGAACCGGATCATGTTGTCGGCACTGGCACCGCGCCAGCCGTAGATGGCCTGTCGGGGATCGCCCACCGCTGTCACCGCCGTGGAGTGGAACAGGTCGCGCAGCAGTTTCAGCTGGGCGACCGAGGTGTCCTGGAACTCATCGAGGAGAACGATTGACCACCTCTGCTGTTCGGCACTGCGCGCGGCCGGCACTTCGTCGATGATGCGCTGAGCGAAGCGAACCTGGTCAGAGAAGTCCATGGCCAGGTTGCGACGTTTGGCGACCATGTATGCGCCGGCCAGTTTCGCGGTCTTGATCTTCGCTTCGATCTTCGCTCGCCGGCCGCTGGGGTCGACTGGTTTCCCTTTGCTCGAGACCAGGGCCTGCAGACACTGGTCAAGATAGTCCGTGAGCTCGTCGACCCCGCGACCGTGGTCATTCATCGCCGCGGCCAGTGAGATGATGTCGGCGATCATCGTCTCGCGTGCGAAGTCGCCGGGGATCTCCTCTGTCGAAGTGGAGTCGATGATCTCGCCGGCAATGGTGTGGGCAGCCGCATCATCGAGCAGCACCGTCTCGGGCTCGATGCCGATGCTGACGCCGTGTTCGCTGACGATCGAGGCTGCATAGGAGTTATAGGTCGATACCGTCGGATTGTCGAGACCGGGCAGGCTCATCTCGGAGCCCAGACCGAGGCTGTGGCGCAGCCGAGCCAAGAGCACCCTGATGCGCCCGCCCAGTTCACCCACGGCCTTCCGCGTGAAGGTGAGGCCCAGGATCTCCTCGGGTGCGACGAAGCCATTGGCCACAAGCCATACGACCCGCTGGGAGATCACGGTCGTCTTACCCGAGCCTGCGCCGGCGGTGACCTTCATCGACTGCGCCGGATCGGCTTCGATGATGATTCTCTGCTCTTCGCTCGGCGGGAACGCTTGGGCGGGGTCGGCGGCGGTCAGGCGGGCCAGGTGTTCTGCGGTGAAGCGCATCAGGACTCTTCCAAGGTCTGGGGCCCGATCGCCGGGCAGGAGGTGCGGACAGGACAGCTCAGGCATTTCTGCGGCTCGACCCGGGCCGGGAACTCCGCGGCCCGCATGCGATCGGACACATCGTTGATGAGGTCTCGGGCCCAACCCGGGTCCTCGTCGATCTCAAGCGCCGACTGTTCTCTTGTCGTCTGTTTGGAATTTCGCAGGTACACGAGTTCGGCCCCATAGGCAGTGGCATCGATGGTCTGGTCCTCACCGATGGTGATGGTCCCGGAGTTGATCGCCTCCTGGTAGACACCGAGTTGCGGGTGACGGGCCATCTCCTGACCTTTGACGACGTTCTTTCCGGTCTTGAAATCCACGATCCGGATGCCCTCGGGTGTCTGTTCAAGTCGATCGAGGCGCCCGGTGACTTTCCATTCCTGGCCCTTGTCATCGACTCCGGTGGCGTACACCTGAGCTTCGACGCCGATGGGTTCACCGGGCGCGGTCTTGATGTACTCGCCGAGGCGATCGGCCATCTTCATCGCCAATGTGTGTTCGCGATCCCGCTCCCACTCCGCATCGAATTCGAGCGTCGTGAACTCCTTGTCGACGTATTCTCGGATCGCCGAGGCCGGACCCTGCGGAAAGTTCTCTGCCGCGGCGTGGATGATCGTTCCCAGACTCTGGGCCAACGACCCGGGCCTGTCTCCCCCGTTGCGGGTGAGGAACCACCGCAGCGAACAGTCGGTGAAGGACTCCACTTGGGACGGTGAGACTCTCACCGTGTCTTCGCTGGTGAAGAGAGGCTGACTGGAGGTGACGTCTTCGATCTCGCGCCATTGTTCGGGCGGTTCGACCGTGGTGCTGGCGGCGGTCAGTGCCGACATCAGCTGCGCCCAATTACGCACGTCATCCTCGGGCGCCTCCTGCGCAGGGTCAGCGGCGGCTCTCAGCAGCCGGGCACGGGTATGCGCGGCCATCTCTTCCACGGACAGCGGCAGGAGTTCGTCCTCATGGGTGATCGCATACCCGTCTGCGTCCTCGGTGCCCTTCGATGTTCGTGCCGCGATCACGTCGAAGAAGGGCGAGGGATTGCTTTCGGCGTCAGAGATCGCGGTGATGATGATCTGTTCTTCGGCGCGGGTCAGTGCCGTGTAGAAGAGCTCTGCCTCTTCACGCAGATTCTTCCGTTTGGCATGGGAGTGGTAACCCGGATCCCCGGTTGCCCTCTCGCCGGTGGCCAGCACGGCGCTGAGATCGTCGAGGCCGAGGATGCCGCCACGGATCTTCGGATTGGGCCATACCCCTTCGTTCACCTCGGCGATGATGACGAGCGGGACCCGCAGATGTGCCAGTGACGACGGGGTGCCGACCTGCACATAATCGTCGTTGCCAGCCCGTGCGGCCAGGGAATCCTGCGCAATGTCCTGCTCTGCCACGATCCCGGCGAACGACCGTGCTGTGAATCCTCCGCGGTCGGAGATCTTCTCCGCCAAAGTGAATAGCCGCAGCACCGAGTCCAGATGCGAATTCGCCACCGACTCCGGATCTCGAAGAGCCTCCGACTGCCATTTCTCTGCGACGCCCGCCGCCTCCCAGATCATCCACAGCGCCTGGTGCGGATCGACCGATCGGACCTCGGCGGCGGCCCGCAGCATTCGGGAGATCGTCACCAGCCCGGTCGGGGATGAGTCGTCGACATCGCTGCGCAGCGCCTGTGCCAACGACGTCGAGCTGTTTGCTGCGGGGAACTTCTTCCTCACGACTCGCTTGAACCGTCTGATCTGCACCGGGTCGAGGCGGACATAGACGCTTCCGGCCAAGGCCAGAGCCTGTGCAGCGATCGACTCATCATCGTCGAAGTCCGGTGTGCGCGAGAGCAGCTCGAGAAGCGGCGCGGTTGCGGAGTCGATGCTGAGAGGCGCCATGATGTTCGCAGTCGCCACACCTGAGGCACTCAGCTCGTTCGCGACGACTCGCGCCGTCGACGTGTTCCGACACAGCACGGCCACATCCGACCACGCATGCCCGTCTTCGACGAAGTTCGTCACTCGACGCGCCAGGTACCGATAGCTCGAGGCAGCTCCCTCGAACACATGGGTCTCCACTGTCTCAGGCACGTCACTCACGGATTCGACGTCGGAAACGTCGTCTGCGACAGCGTCGGAAATCTCGGCAGCAGCGATGTCGGCGGCTGCTGAGCCGTCGTCCGAGCCTACCGGTCCGCTGCTCGGGCGCGGCATGTGGTGCAGGCCCCACCTGGTGGTGATGCGGCGACCGAAGTCGTCGCTGACGTCGACGATTCCGGCACCCGTGTTCTTCGGTTCGGGCAGAATCACGGTGGTGAAACCATCATCGGCAGCGCTGCGGTCGATGAGTGAGGCATCGGCTCCGTGGAAGCGCCCGGTCACGGTCTCCGGACTGCCGAACAGTGCCAGAGCGCTGCCGCGTTCACGCAGCTGTTCGAGCAGACCCCAGCTCGCAGCCGGGAAATCCTGAACCCCATCGGCCAGGACCACTGTGGGCACCACATCGGGAGCGAATGTCCAGGTCCTTCCGGCGGTCACCTCGGCGGGCTCACGCAGAACGTCGAACGCCGCTCTCGCCAGGACCGTCGCAGAGTCGGTGCCTCCGTAACCGGGCATGCTCATGATGTCGAGGTACTCGTCGAGGATCTGGGCCACTGCCTCCCACCGCGGATCACGGTGGCGCTCAAGGACCCGATCGAGCGTGCTGCGCCCGAAGTCGAACACGAACTCGGGTGACTGATTCTGGCCACCGTCGGCAGCAGGTGCGGGAAGGCGCACACCGAAGTCGTACTCCATCACCCTGTTGAGGAAATCGCGGACCTCGGTCCGAAACGCGGAGGTCGATCGGACTTCCGCGGTGATTTCGACCGGCCAGACGGGTCCACGGCCGTGGCCGAGCTCGTGACCGGCCAGGAGGTCGGCGAGGAACACGTCCTGATCGGCACCGGAGATGAACTCGAGGTCATCTCCGGTCGCCGTCGTGTGCGCAGCACGCGCAATACCGTAGGCGAAGGATGCGATGCTTCGCGCGGGCGCCGAGGCCAGCACTGCGTGACTGGGCACTGCCAGGCGGTTGCGCAGCACATCGGCATGATCGCGGTTGGGCGTGAGAACCAGCACCGATGCGGGGCTGACCGCGGACATCAGCTGCCCGTACACGGATTCGAGCATCGTCGTCTTGCCCGTCCCAGGGCGCCCCACAACCGTCACCGACTCCCCCGCGAGCAGTTTCGCGCCGATCCCCTCAGTCACATCATCCATACACGTATTCCATCATGAGCCACCGACATGGGGACGATGTGAGCACGATCGAGCGCGTTGGCGGGTCCCGGACTTGGTTATCGCGTAGCATGATGGGATGTCGAGTCTGCAACAGAGATTGCCCCGTGAACAGCGTCGTGACCAGTTGGTAGGGGTGGCACGTTCCGTGTTCGCGACCCGTGGATACCGGACCACCTCAATGGACACGATCGCCGAGGCGGCCGGTGTCTCAAAGCCTGTCCTCTACCAGCACTTCGCGTCGAAGCAGGACCTCTACCTCGCACTCATCGACGATTCCGCCGCGCACCTCGACACGACTCTCGATGCCGCGATCGGATCGACCACGGATCCGCATGAGAAGGTTCGTGCCACCTATCG
>NZ_JAKDJU010000215.1 GCF_030453725.1 Brevibacterium picturae | reverse complement strand
GCCAGGAGCGCGAATCCGGAGAAGATTCCGCTGAAGATCGGGATGAATGCTGGGATCGAAGCGAAGAAGGCGATGAAGCCGGCAATGCCGCACAGTGTGACGACGGTGGCGAGAACATGGAATCGGTTGAGTTTGAACACGTGGCCGAGCGCATAGAAGTGGGTGCCGACGACGAATGCCACCCAGGCCACTCCGAGCTCGGGATGTCCGAGGCCGCTCAACAGGCTGGAACCGCCGAAGAGTGCCAGTGCTTCGACCGCGACGATGATCCAGTAGCTGCGCCCGAAGGGCACGGCCCGGCGTGGTGCGGACTCATTCTGTCCCTCGACCGGGTCGGTTGCCTCGGTTGATCTGACCGACCCGTCCGACCCAGCGGGGGAGACCTGGGCCCGCCTCCTGCTGCCCAGCCTCCGGATTGCGAGGAAAGCGATGACGGCGAAGGCCGCGATTCCCATCACGAGGACGAGGATTCGGCCCAAAGTGGAGAACGACGAGCTGTTGATGATGAGGAAGGCAAGGCCGAATGCTCCGCCGATGAGGGAGCCGATCTCCGCTCCGGCAGCGGGCTGCGGTCCGATCTCGCGGGGTTGAGTCATCACTGTCCTGTCGAGAGTGCACGGGTGCCACGGTGTCCGGCCATGCGGTCGGCCGGGGTGAAGTGGTCTCCGGTGATGCGGTCACTGGGGAGACCGCAGACCACGGAATCACGAGGCACGTTTCTACCATCACATTCTCGCACTCCGCACCGTGTTCTCCCGCGTACCCGCAGAAGTGATATCGATTCTCCTCCTGAGCATCATCGAGACAAGGGTATTGACCTTCGTTCTGAACTAATGTTCACTGAGTGTGAACATAGATTCATTATTCTCCCGGTGACTGTGAATGGCCGGGGAAACCAGCTTGAGGAGGCAACGATGCCGAACACACACGAATCTGCGGGAACCGCACAGGACTTCGAAGACATCCTCTACGAGGTCGAGGACACCTATGCGGTCATCACCATCGATCGACCCGACTCGTTCAATTCCTTCCGCTCGCAGACTGTCGACGAACTCATCGAGGCACTGACCCTGGCCTGGGGCGACAACCAGGTCCGCTCAATCATCCTGACCGGCTCGGGACAGAAGTCGTTCTGTGCCGGAGGCGACGTCAAGCAGAAGGCGAAGACCGGCGACTACGGTCCCAGCCGCTATGGGATGTTTCGCATCTCGGAGCTGCACAAGACCATGCGCTCCGTGCCGAAGCCGATCATCGCCGCCGTCAATGGTGTCGCCATCGGCGGTGGCAACGTCCTCAACACCCTCTGCGACATCACGATCGCCGCCGCCCATGCCCGCTTCGGACAGGCCGGGCCGAAGGTCGGATCCTTCGACGCCGGATACGGAACAGCCTTCCTGGCCAGGATCGTCGGCGAGAAGCGGGCACGCGAGATGTGGTATTTCTGCGAACTCATCGATGCCCAGAAGGCCGAGATGTGGGGCCTGGCCAATGAGGTCGTCGAAGCCGACCAGCTTATGCCCCGAGCCAAGGAACGAGCCCGAGCCCTGGGTCTCAAGGCGCCGACGGCCCTGCGGTTCCTCAAGCAGTCGTTCAATGCCGACTCCGAGATGCAGACAGGTTTCACGAATCTGGCCATGAGCGCCCTCGACCTGTACGCGCACTCACCGGAGTCTCATGAAGGTGCCGCCGCTTTCGCCGAGAAGCGCGATCCGGACTTCAGCGGCTTCGACAACGCGTACTGAACCACACGCAATCAGCGGAACCGGCCCACACGACGACCATCCGACCAGAACAGAGGAACACAGTGGACTTCGCAATCACCCCAGGGGCCCAAGCGCTGCTCGATGAGGCAGCGACGTTCGAAGAGCGCCTCATCTGTGAGGCACGCGAAAGGGAGGCCGCCGGGCGCATCGGCACCGATGTGACCCAGGATTTGGGGAGTGCAGGACTCATCGCCCCCGAGCTCTCGACCCACCTCGGCGGGCGGGGACAGTCGAAGGTTGCTGCTGGACTGGTCACCGAGGCGATCGCTCGGGGCGATCTCAACGTGGCATATCTGCAGGTGGTGGGATCGCTGATGGGGCAGGTCATCGCCCGCAACGCCAGCGCCGAGGTGGCCGAGCACTATTGCCGCCTCATCACCTCGGGTGCCGAGACCGTGGCCATCGGCCTCTCGGAACCCGGGGCCGGCTCCGATGCCGGCAACCCTCAGACCACTGCCACGCGTGACGGTGACGATTGGATCATCAACGGCACAAAATCCATGTCACTGGCCATGACTTCGACAGCCACGGTCATCTTCGCCAGAACCGATCCGCAGGCGAAGCGGGGGAAGGGCATCTCCGCCTTCCTCGTCGACCTCGACGCTCCGGGAGCCACTCGCACAGCGATCACCGACATGGGACAGTCCGCTGTGGCCCGCGGCTCCGTCGACTTCAGCGATGTCAGGGTCCCGGCCGACCACCTCCTCGGTGCCGAAGGAGCCGCATTCTCCCAAGTCATGCAGGGATTCGACTTCTCCCGTGCCCTCATCGGGCTGCAATGCACGGGCAGTGCCTCCCGAGCGATCGACGACGCCTGGGCGTACGTGAAGGACCGGGAGGCCTTCGACCAGCCGCTGTCGACGTTCCAGGGGGTCTCGTTTCCGCTGGCCGAGGCCGAAACGAAGATGGCGGCGGCCAGGCTCCTGTGCCTGAATACGCTCTGGCTCGGCGACGAGGGCCTGCCCCACACCTCACAGGCGGCCATGTGCAAATGGTGGGCCCCGCTCGAGGCCTACCACGCCATCCACCAATGCCTCCTCCTGCACGGTCAGAACGGCTACATGCGGAACCGTGACGTGGAGAAGCGCCTCCGTGACGTGCTCGGCATGCAGATCGGGGACGGGACCGCCCAGATCATGAAGCTCGTCATCGCCCGGGAATCCGCCGGACGCGCCTACGCGCCCTGACCAGCACACATCTGGGCCAGCACACATCTGACAAAGGCAGCTGACCAGCACATCTGACAACAGCACCATCCGAAAGGAAACACCCACTATGTCTGCACTGGACAACCGCATCATCATCGTCACCGGCGCCGCCTCCGGGATCGGCAAAAGCATCGCCACTCGCCTGGCCGCGGACGGGGCAACCATCGTCGTTGCCGACCTTGACGCGACGAAGTCGCAGGAAACCGCCTCGGCGCTGGGAAACGACTCCATCGGCGTAGCTGTCGACGTCACCGATCGGGCCAAGGTCGATGCCATGACCGCTCAGGTCATCGAGACCTTCGGCCGCATCGACGTCCTCGTCAATAATGCGGGCTGGGACAAGGTCGAACCCTTCATGGACTCGACTGCCGAGACCTGGGACCGCGTCATCGCCATCAACCTCATCGGCACCCTCAACTGCACGCAGTCGGTCGCGGCCCACATGATCGCCGCCGAATCGGGAGCCGTGATCAGCATCGGCTCCGATGCCGGACGCGTGGGCTCGAGCGGTGAGGCCGTCTATTCGGCGGCCAAGGGCGGCATCATCTCCTTCTCCAAGACCTTCGCCCGCGAGGTCGCACGCCACAACATCACCTCGAACTGCGTGTGCCCGGGGCCGGCCGACACTCCACTCTTCGCTGAGATCTCCGAGGACAACCCGAAGCTGCGCACCGCTCTGGAGAAGGCGATACCCATGCGTCGCCTTGCCCATCCCGAGGACCTGGCGAATGCCGTTGCCTTCTTCGCCCGCCCCGAATCCACCTACGTCACGGGTCAGACCCTGTCCGTCTCCGGAGGGCTCACCATGGCCTGAGCCTCTCTTACCGAGTCACCACAACGATCCGCAAGCACCGGCACGAGACCAGAGCAAAGGAGCCCTGACATGCCCACCCGATTCGACACGATCCTCACCGACGCCCTCATCAAGGAACACACCTCGACCGGCGCGTGGGAGAACAAGACGCTGCTCGATCACCTGGAGCACTGGACGGCCGAACGCCCCGATTCGGTCGTCTCCCGAGATCCCTATGGAAGCCACACGTATCGGCAGCTCTCCGCCGACACCGAGGCGTGTGCCAGGGCCCTCGTCGACCTCGGTGTGCAACCCGGTGAGGTCGTGGGCATCCACCTGCCCAACTGGTACGAGTGGTTGGTCATTCACCTCGGCGCACTCAAAGCGGGGGCAGTCACGAACGGCCTCATCCCGATCTACCGTGATCGGGAGATCGGATATATGGCGAAGAAGGCCGCCGTCACGGTCCTCTTCGTCCCCAGCCGGTTCCGCAAGTTCGACTACCCGGACATGGTCGACCGCCTCAGAGACGGTCTGCCGGACCTGCGCCACACGATCGTCCTCGACTCACCCGGAGAATCACCGTTCGAACCTCGAGCCGGACTCGAACGGTGGACGGACTTCCTCGAACGCGGCGCTGCGGATGAATCAGCGGGAACAGA